>JBEKED010000009.1:0-26210 GCA_050014035.1 Terriglobales bacterium | reverse complement strand
GGTGTGGGGCGCATCGGAAGCCGAAAACATCATACGCCGAGAGATGCCTGCCTTCTACTGTCGGGGCGGATTGCCGCGTGAGTCTGACAGGCCGGCAAGACTCCTTCGGGAGGATCACGGGCACCCCAAAAACTGGCGCTACCCAAAGTGTGGGTAGTGCCTTTCCTTGACACCCCGTTTTCAGCCCTTTATTCTTAACCATTGCTCCCTGAGAGACTTTCGTCTCTGTGCGCACTTCCGCGGGCCTTTGCGGTAATTTAAGTGGGGGCGGCGGAGGTTCCAAGCTCCAATGTTCATCGAATTGGCGGAACTGGAGATTCACCCGGTCGATTTCCGGGAAGAGTACACTCCGGGTGTGATCGATCTGGGTGAAGAAGTTCGGCAGCGCTCGCCGCTCCGCAGCGCGGGCCGGGCCGATCTGGTTGAGGAGCATCACGGCAAGCACAAGGTGGTGCAGGACATCCGGGTCAAGGGCAAGTTGGAGACGAGCCTGGAAGTCCCATGTGCGCGCTGTCTCGAGCCGGTCGTGCACCAGGTGGAACGCAGCTTCGATCTTCTGTACCGGCCGCTCGGTACCGACGCCGGACACGAAGAGCTTTCGGTCACCGACGCCGAGGCCGAGATCGGGTATTACGAAGGCGAAGGGTTGCTGCTCGAAGACACGCTGCGCGAGCAGGTTTTGCTGGCGCTGCCATTGAAGACAATTTGCCGCGAAGATTGCAAGGGTTTGTGTCCGCACTGCGGCCAAAATTTGAATGAAGGTCAGTGCTCGTGCGTGGACGAAGTCGAAGATCCACGCTGGTCGGCGCTGAAAGAGATTCGTACCAAGCTGAATCAGTAAAGGAGAGTTCTCAGGTCCCAGTCCTCAGTCAAGCGGGTTCACTGAGAAACTGAGAACTGAGAACTAAAAAAACATGCCGAATCCAAAACGCAGACATTCCCAGAAGCGCACCGCCACGCGGCGCGCTCACGACTCGCTCACCCGGCACTCGCTGTCGGAGTGTCCGAATTGCCACGAGCATAAGATGCCCCACCGCGCCTGCCCGAAGTGTGGAACCTACAAGGGCCGCGAAGTACTCGAGGTCGCGGAGAAGTCCTGATTTCCTTCTTCCTCCATGCCTAGCGTAATCGCACTCGATGCGATGGGGTCCGATAAGGCGCCGAGACCGGAGATAGAGGGCGCATTGCAGGCGGCGCGCCATCACGGTATCCGCGTGCTGCTGGTTGGGCCGGAGGCGCGGCTCCGGGCCGAACTCGCGCGCTATCCCGGCGCACGGCGGTTGCCGGTCGACGTCGTGCACGCGAGCGAAGTTATCACCATGGACGACAAGGTGGAGGCGATTCGCGCCAAGCGCGATTCGTCGATTCGCGTTGGACTGCGGCTGGTGCGTGAAGGCCGCGCCGCGGGCTTCGTGACCGCGGGCAACACGGGTGCTGCCATGGCTACGGCGAAAGTCGTGCTGGGCGCGCTGCCCGGTGTAGATCGTCCGGCGCTGGCGGCCGCGTTTCCCACGGTTCTAAACACGGCGGCCGTTCTGCTCGACGTAGGAGCGAACGTCGATTGCACTCCCACCAATCTTGAGCAGTTCGCGGTGATGGGGGATATCTACTGCCGCTCGATTTTCGGCATGCAGCATCCGCGGGTGGGCTTGCTTTCGATTGGAGAAGAAGAAAGCAAGGGCAACGACCTGACGCGCGAGGCGTTTCAACTGCTCAAGCGCCTGCCCATCAACTTTATTGGCAATGTGGAAGGCCGCGATTTATACAACGGTCATGTGGATGTGATCGTGGCCGACGGATTTGTCGGCAACGTCGCGCTGAAGACTTCGGAAGGCGTCGCCCGTCTGGTGCGCACCGTGCTGAAAGAAACCTTGAAGGCGACGATCACGCGGCAGGTAGGCGCGTATATTTCGCGCAACGCGTTTTCCGACTTCAAAAAGCGGCTCGATCACACCGAGTACGGCGGCGCGCCGCTGCTCGGCGTGAAAGGCGTATGCATCATCACGCACGGATCGTCGAATACCAATGCCATCAAGAACGCGGTGCGCGTAGCAGCGGAATTCGCCGAGGGCAAAGTCAACGAAACGATCGAGCGCGAACTGGCGCAGCTGAGCGCGGCGGTTACGACGTGACCAAGTAGCGATCGCCACGAACCACGTAGCCCCAGACGCCCTCGTCTGGGGAGGCGTGCGAAGCGCGCCACGCCTTTTGTCGGTACGAGAGGAGAACTGCAGGGCTGCGCCCCGCTGGGCAGGTGAGGGCTCCTGCCTCTACGCTGGCATCTTTAATGACAACTTCAACTTCCTCCATCGCATTTCTTTTTCCCGGCCAGGGTTCGCAATCCGTTGGCATGGGCAAAGATCTAGCCGACAACCACGCAGTGGCGCGCCAGACCTTCGACGAGGCCGACGAGGCGCTCGGCTACAAGCTGTCCGAGTTTTGCTTCAACGGCCCGGAAGAAAAACTGAAACTGACCGAGATCACGCAGCCCGCAATCCTGACGGCCTCAGTGGCCGCGTGGCGCGTGTTGCAGGAAAAAGGTCTGAAGCCCGATTTCGTCGCCGGACACAGCCTGGGCGAGTATTCGGCGCATGTAGCCGCGGGTACGCTCGCCTTTGCCGATGCCGTGCGGACGGTTCGCAATCGCGGCCAATACATGCAGGAAGCCGTGCCGGTAGGTGTCGGTGCGATGGCGGCGATTCTGGGAATGTCGCTCGACAAGGTCAGCGAAATTGCCCGTGATGCAGCGCAGGGAGAAGTTTGCCAGGCGGCCAACATTAATTCGCCCGAGCAAATCGTGATTTCAGGAAACACCGCCGCCGTGGAGCGCGCCATCCAACTCGCCCACGAGCGCGGAGCCAAGAAAGCCGTGAGCCTGCCAGTGAGCGCACCCTTCCATTGTTCGCTGATGCAACCCGCGCAGGATCGTCTGGCAGTGGACCTGAGCGTACTGAGATTTCAGAATCCTTCGTGTCCAGTAGTCTGCAATGTGGACGCGGCGGTGGTCACTTCCGCGGAGGCTGCGCGCGCTGCTTTGATTGGCCAGGTAACCGGCACGGTGCGGTGGGAGCCTTCGGTGCGGCGACTGATCGAGAGTGGCGCCGGCCTTTTCATTGAGGTCGGTCCGGGTAAAGTTCTGTGGGGACTGATGCGGCAAATCGACCGCTCCAAGACCTGCCTGACCGTGGGAGATGAAGCGTCGCTGCAGAAGACGCTGGCCCAGGTTGCAATAACGGCAGGGTAAGTGGGGGAGGCGACCTTGGTGCAAAGTGAACAGTCGCTATCGATAGCGGATTAGCTTCGAGGCAGAGAACGCTAATTTGACCCTACTATTCCGATCAACGGTGGCGATGAAGGGAGCCGCGTTTCCAATCACGACGCGCATTATCTTCGGAATGGCTTTAGTGAAAATTGAAGCCATTTCCGGTCCTTGGAGACCCGCGGCTGTTAGTTTGAAGACCCGCACACGCGAGCGTGCGATTGCTGTGATTTCCAGTATCCTAGTATGGAAACGTCTATCTTTCGTGAGGACGATCCATCCGAACGAACCTACCTGGGTTAGCCAATCTTCGTCCTGTGCGTCAGCCGGGAAGTGGTCGTCGTGAACTTTGACGTGCGCCCCAGCGGCTCTCAAGGCTTGGGCCACGATTTCCTTGCCGAGAGATCGGTCGAGAAAGAAGGTAAATTCAGGCTGCTTCAAGCTGAAGCTCGCAACGAATCGCTTCTTCTATTTCGAGTCGCGGCCGGGCATAATCTCGGGCCAGTTGTTCCATGGACTCGCCGGCCTTATATCGTTCCGCCAAGATGCCAGTCGGAATACCGGTACCGCTTAACACAGGTTTGCCAAAGGAGATTCTTGGATCGATCGCGATGAGCTTTGGCTCGTCCAGTTGTCTTTTCCGGGTGAAGGGATACAGACGTATGGCAAGCCCCGACGGGTCACGCTCAATCCTCTGCAAGTGAGCCTGCAAAACTTCGCGCATCGCCATTTGGCCAGAACGGGTTACGTTGATGAGTCTTCCCCACTCCTGGACGAAAAGATCAAGGCCGTCAGTTTCGAAGCGATGGTCAGCGAGCGGGTGCCTCGAACCAATTTGGTTACGCAGGTAGTCAATGGCGATACGAACTTTGTCCAGCGGTATTTGATGTTCGCGACGGATCGCATCAAGCACATGAACTTCAACCAGATTCAGAAAAGAAAGCACCGGCGGATTCAGCATGGGGACAATGACGACGGGCCTAAAGAACCTCTTCCCAGCCTTGGTTGGGTACGGCCGGCCCGCCACCCACGATCGCACGGTAGGACGGGGGATGGACAGGTAGTGGGCTGCCTCCGCAATCGCGTAAGCTGGCAATAACCGAGGGTCGCCAGCGTTGTAGACGGATGATATTTTCCTCACGAGCGGAGTATAGCACCGGAAATCCAGAACCTCCCGTGCACTCGGAGGAGCCTCTTAATACGGATACACAGTCAGCGTCTTATCCGACTTCTGCACGAACATGCGGGCGTGCTCGGCGCGCTGGTTGACGATGACTTCGACCACCACTCCTCCGCCGCCAAAGCCTTTGGTGTTCGCCGATCCGTAAATCTTGTGCGACTTGACCAGTCCCCACTCTCCGCCCGGTCCCCAATCCCGATAAAAGTCGGCGTAAGGATACTGAGAGTAGTTCTGCCGATGCTGCATCCACCCAGGATCGTTGAAGTAAATGCCATAGGCGGTCTCATACTGCTGCTGCTGCAGCGCGCTGAAAAACCTGTCGACTGCGTGCTCTTCCGGCCAGTTGCGGTACATCCAGGCCAGAGCGGCGAACACCAGCACAGCCACCACGGCGACCACAATCAGCATCTTCCGCCGTCGTGCTTTCGCAGGGTCGTAAGTCGGGGCGTCGAGCAGGGTCATATCTCCATCCAGCATAACGGATAAAGCCTGAAATCAGGAATTGGTTATTAGCGATCATTAGCGATTCCTAATTTGCAGTTTAAGTCCAGGATGGGGCGGTTACGGCAAGCCATCGCTCTCTAAAGCGCCGCCCCAAGCTGCCGATGTAAATCTTGTCAGCCAGAACATGGCGGCACGCGGCTTCGTGGAGCAGCCGCGCGAACTACAGAGCAGTGCGATTGAACAAGGGTGCGAACCAAGGTGCGAAACCATGGATAAGATACGAGCCCTCATCGTGGATGACTCCTCGGTGATGCGCAAGATCGTCGAGCGCTCGCTGCGTCAGGCGGGGATCGAACTGGAAAAGGTACTGGAAGCGTCGAACGGGTCGGAAGCGCTCGCCGCGCTTAACGAAAACGTAGTCGACCTCATTCTCTGCGATATCAACATGCCGGTCATGGACGGGTTGGAATTTGTCCGCGCGGCCGCTACCGTACCCAACGCCAAAGGCGTTCCCATCGTGATGATCACGACCGAAGGCAGCGAGTCGCACGTCGTGCAGGCGCTCACCGCAGGCGCCCGCGGCTATATCCGCAAACCCTTCACCCCAGATCAGGTGAAAGAACATGTGTTGCCCGTCCTGGGGAGGAAACCGTGAGCACCGATACTTCATTTGCCACCCGAGCCCAAGAGGAGAACTGGCTGCCCGTCCTCGAACTGGCGGTCGAGGAAGTTTTCGAAATCATGTTGGGCTCCCGAGTGAAGCCGGTGACCCAGCCCGAACTGAAGCCCAAGGGAGAATTCACCGCCATGGTCGGTTTGGCCGGGAGCTTGTGCGGAATTCTCACCGTCTGCTGCTCCGCCAAGACCGCCGCCGAAATGGCCAAACGCATGCTGGGGGACGCGACCGTCTCGCCCTCCGAAATTGCGGACGCGCTGGGAGAGGTCTGCAACATGATAGGAGGAAACTTCAAGAACAAGCTCGCGGGCACCGATGAACGGTGCATGTTGAGCGTACCCACCGTCGTCAGCGGCGGAGAATACGAGTTCTATTCCATGGCCGAGGGGAAATCGGTGGAGACAATTATGCTGTTTGAGGGCTCATCCATTGCAGTCCGTCTTCAACTGCAAAGCTGATCCCAGCCCTATCTCCCAGACCAGGTCGTAAGAGCCTCCAACCGGGCGGCATGGGATCCGCAGGGCAAGACAAGGGGAAATCAATGACCACGACTACCGCGCACCCCGAACCCCTTAACCATGAAAACTGGCTGTCGCTTCTCGAACGCGCGACCCAGGAGGTCTTCGAGATCGTGCTCGGCTGCAAAGTCACGGCCGTCGAGCCGCCCGAAGACCAACCGAAAGGCGGATTCACCGCCATCGTCGGGCTGGCGGGCGCGCTCTGCGGAGTCGTCACCGTCTGTTGCGGCGCCGAGACCGCGGTTCAGATTGCGCAGGGAATGTTGGGCGCCACGACTGTGTCCCCAAGAGAAACCGCGGATGCGCTCGGCGAGATCTGCAACATGGTCGCGGGAAATTTCAAGAACAAGCTCGCTGGCACCGATGAACAGTCCATGTTGAGCGTGCCCACCATCATCAGCGGTGGCCAATACAGCTTGCATGCCATGGCCGATGGTCATTCCTGGCAATCGGTGCTGCTCTTTATGGATGCCCCGGTGACGGTCCGCCTGCAACTGCAACATTGAGAAAGGCAGGTCTCAGGTCTCAGGTGTCAGGAAGATCGTGCCCAAGCCTCTTCCGATATCGAAGATAACCGAAGATCATAAAACCTGAGACCTGAGACCTGACACCTGCTCTTTTTGCCCGGCAGATTTTTCCCGTTCGCCGATTCTTAGAAACTCCCAACTTCTCCTTCCCGCCCGTCGCTCCCAACCGGTTCAGAACAAAGTCATTGTTAAAAACCTTCCCCGGGTCGTCATGGCGATTGGCTTGCACTCTGTCTAGCTGCAAGGAGCCAACGTGGATAGCGGATTCTATGCAGCATGCGCCGGGTTGCGAGCCCAAAGTGAGGCGCTCGAAGTGGTGGCCCACAATCTGGCCAATCTGAACACCACCGGATTTCGCGGCGAGCAGACCAGCTTTCAGTCGCTCGTGGCCGCAGCCGGTTCCACACTTCCCAACATTCTGAATCTGGCCACCAACAATTTCGGCGTGCTCGAAGGCGCGCATCTCGATATGACCCCCGGCAATCTGGAAACCACCGGCAATCCCCTCGATGTGGCCATCGAAGGCACCGGTCTTTTTGCCATTCAGACGGCGCACGGTACCCGCTATACGCGCAATGGAAGGTTTCAGGTGTCGAGCGCCGGCCAACTGGTGACGGCAGCGGGCGATCTGGTGCTCAGCAACCCCGCCCTCAAGGAAAAAGGCGCGATCAGCGTCCCCACCGGAGTCATCTCCATCGCTTCGGACGGCACGCTCTCGGTCAACGACGCGGTCGCGGGTACCATCGCCTTGGTCGACTTCGCGCCGGGCACGCCGCTTACTGCCCAAGGTGAAAGTTTGTTCACCGCTCCCGAAGGCAGCGCGAAACCAGCCTTGCAGTCGCAACTCAAGCAGGGAGCGCTCGAATCCTCGAACGTGAATTCCATTGGTTCGGTAACCGCGCTGATCGGAGTCGAGCGCCAGGCCGGAATGCTGCAGCGCGCCATGTCCCTGTTCGACAGCGAATTCAACCAGATTGCCAGCACGCAACTGGGGAAGGTTTAGAAAGATCGCTGTTCGCTATTAGCTCTTCGCCATTAGCGAAAAACGAAAAAGCGATTAGCGAATAGCGAACAGCGAACAGCGAAGAGCCACCCGGAGGAAACCATGTTTCGCGCACTCTACACCGCCGCCACCGGCATGCAAGCGCAACAAACCAATCTCGATACCATTGCCAACAATCTGGCCAACTCCAGCACCGCCGGCTTCCAGAGCCGACGCATGCAGTTCCAGGATCTGATCTACCAGAGCGTCGTGATGCCGGGCGCAGCCGCCTCGCAGCAAACCACCGTGGCTACGGGTCTGCAGATCGGCCTCGGCACGCATTCCTCCGCGTCAGAGATCCTGCAGATGCAAGGCGACCTGGCGCAGACCAGCAACCCGCTCGATCTCGCCATCGAAGGCCAGGGATTGTTTCAGGTGCTCTTGCCGACCGGTCAGACCGGCTACACCCGCAGCGGCGAATTTCATCAGGATTCAGCCGGCAATGTGGTCACTGCCGCCGGAAACCCGTTGCAGCCCGCCGTGGCGATACCAGCGGGCGCCACCTCGGTCACGGTTGCCTCCGACGGCACCGTGTCGGTCACGCTCGCCGGGCAAACCGCGGCGCAGCAGGTAGGCACCATACAATTGGCGCTCTTTCCGAATCCGGGCGGATTAAACAGCGTCGGCCAGAACCTTTATTTAGCCACTACCGCCTCCGGCGATCCCGTCATCGGCACTCCCGGCAGCAGCGCCGGCATGGGGCAGATCGAGCAGGGCTATCTCGAGCAGTCGAACGTCAGCGTAGTCGACGAGTTTATCAACATGATCGTCGCGCAGCGTTCCTACGAAGCCAGTTCGCGCGTGGTGCAATCCGCCGACGAAATGTTGCAGCTGGTCAACCAACTCGGAAAGTAGCGTAAGAAAGTAGCGTAAGAAAGTAGCGTGAGAGCGTGAACGCCCGATTGTTTCTCGCCGGTTTCGTGTTCGTCTCCGTGCTCGCAGCCGGACTTTTGGCGGAAGAGTCGCGGACGCCAGCTCCGCCGTCAACTCCGGTGACTCGACAGGAGGTGTGGCAGGCCGTCATGGCCGACCTGCACGAGCAACGAATCTCAGACGCGCAGTTACCGGCGATCGAGGACCTCGATCTGCCTGTCGCCCTACCCGCGCTGGCCGGGCGGAAGTTGCGCGTCGCGTCGGCCTGCTGGGACGAGGGCCCCGCGCACACCCAATTTCGCCTGGAGTGCGCTGAACCAGGACAGTGTCTGCCCTTCCTGGCCTATGTCCATGCTCGTATCGAGGGCACTGGTGCGAGCACCGGTGCGTGCCCGCCGAAATCGGAATCGCGCCCGCCGCCGGAGGTTCCGCTGAAAGCCGTCGCGAAACCTACGGTGCATCCCGGAGATCGCGCCACGGCGGTGTTCCTTTCCGCCCGTTTACGTATTAGCGCGAATGTAACCTGTCTCGAGCGTGGCCGCGAAGGTGAAATCATTCGCGTGCGCGGCGAGGATGGGCAGGTTTTCCGCGCCAGGATTTCCGGCCCCGCCCAACTCGAAGCGCTGCCGCAGTGAGGAGTGGCGTGGTTACAAGCCATCCCACAAATCGGTTTTGGGTAGGGCACGGCTTCAGCCGTGCCGCTAAGGGCCAATAGAGACGAGGGCTTTAGCCCCTGAGGGAATAGCGTCTTACTCCTTCGGTCGTTTTATGAGATGGCTGCAAAGTCCAGGTCTAAGTTCAAGTTCAAGGAGCGCGCCAGTGAAAACCGTACTCTGTTGCCTGATCGTCGCAACCGCCAGCTGGCTCCACGCCTCCAAGCGCGATGCGGAGAAAATTAATCTGGCAAAGTACCTGGCCCGCGTCCAGATGGCGCAGCCGGCAGCGCCCGCGCTCTCTATGGGAAGCATTTGGATCGATTCCGGGCCGATGGCTTCTCTCGGCGCCGATTACAAGGCTCGGGTAGTCGGCGACACCATCGAGATCGTCGTAGTGCAGGGCTTGACCTCGTCGAACGCCAACACCGTGAGCACGGCGCGCACGCTTAACACCAGTGGAGGCATCGATTCGGTGCCCGTCCTAGGCAATGGAGCCGCGCAGTCCCTGCTCGGCCTGCATTCCTCCGAAACCTTGGCCGGGAAAGGCGCGGCGACCACGGCGACCAGCGTTTCCACCAACCTGGCGGGCCAGGTGGTCGCGGTTCTCCCCAGCGGCAACCTGGTGGTCGAGGCCCGGCGCATTATCAACATGAACAACGAGAAGCAGACCATCGTATTGCGCGGTGTAGTGCGCCGCGGCGATATCGGACCGAACAACATGGTTTCCTCCGACAGCATTGGCGATCTCGAACTCGAGATCAAGGGCAAAGGCGTAATCTCGGATAGCGTGCGCCAGCCGCATAAAGTGCTGCGCTTCCTCATGCGCCTGTTCGATTTTTAGCAGCTCTCTTTTAGAGATCGATTTAGGAGAAATATGAAAGCCCCCAAAGCCGCCGCTTTCCTGCTGTTTGCGCTTACGGGAGCGCTTTCGGCCAGCGAACCGGTGGCCGTGAAAATCCGCGATCTCACCAGCGTCGAAGGCGTGCGGGAAAATTCCCTGATTGGCTACGGCATGGTCGTCGGACTCACCCAAACCGGAGACAGCCAGCAGACCGTCTTCACTACCCAGACCCTCGCCAACATCATGCAGCGCATGGGCGCGCAGATTCCGCCGGCCACGGCCATCGTCAAGAATGTTGCGGCCGTCTTTGTCACTGCCAGCCTGCCCGCCTTCGCGCGCCCCGGCACGCAAGTGGATGTGACCGTTTCCTCGATCGGCGATGCCAAGAGTCTGGAAGGCGGCGTATTACTCATGACTCCACTCTACGGCGCGGATGGCCAGGTCTATGCCGCTGCCCAAGGCCCGATCGCCGTCGGTGGCTTTGCCGCTGGAGGCCAGGGCGCGACTAAGCAGATGAATCACCCGACCACGGGAAGAGTTCCGTCGGGAGGCCACGTCGAACGCAGTCTGGCCTTCGATTTCAATCGTCTCTCTCCAGTGTCGCTGCTCTTGCGCGAGTCCGATTTTTCGACGGCGGGCGCCATCTCCGACGCCATCAACCAGGAATTCGGACACGCTGTTGCCAGCGCCCGCGACGGTGGACGCGTGGAAGTCGATCCCGCCGCCACCGGCGTCGTCAACCTCACCGCCATGCTGGCGCGCATCGAGAACCTCGCCGTCCTGGTGCACCGCCGCGCCCGCGTCATACTCAGCGAACGCACTGGCACCATCGTGATGGGCAAAGATGTCCGTCTCGGAGCCGTCTCCATTTTGCATGGCGGATTCTCGGTGCAGATTACAACCGAGTATTCCGTTTCCCAGCCCGCGCCGCTCTCGGGAGGAAAAACCGAGGTTGTGGCTAATACCGAAGTGCAGGCAAAAGACAGTCCCGTCAAGCGGCTGGAAATCGGCGAAGGTGCCAGCATCGACGAACTGGTCGGTGGATTGCACAACATGGGCGCGACTGCCCGCGATGTGATCTCGATTTTACAGGCCATCAAAGCCGCCGGAGCGCTCGATGCGGATTTAGAAGTGATTTGAGAATGGTCGATGGTCGTTGGTCGTTCGTCGTTAGTCGTTCGCGGTTGGCTCTCGATGCGATCGGGTTTGCCAACGACTAAACGGCCAGCGACTAGCGACTAACGACTAACGACTAACGACCAGCGACCTACTACCAATGGAGACAATTTCTATGAACATCACACTCGCTTCCAATTCCGTCCCGCTCACCACGTCCAGCCCACCGGACGCCAAAGCGCTGGCCAAAAATATCGCGAAAAATCAAAAGGCGGCGCGCGACTTTGAGGCCCTCCTGCTCACGCCCGTGCTCGATTCCCTGCAGAAAACCTTTGCCGGCGACTCCGAGGATTCAAAAACCCCCGGGGCGAGCGATTATCGCCAGATGGGCAGCCAGGCGCTGGCCCAGGCGATCGCCGACCGGGGAGGCATTGGCATTGCCCGGCTCGTCTTGCGCCATTTGCAGCCACCAAAGGTATCGGGTGGAGGCTGAACCGGGGTTTGCTGAAGAGCGCTAAAGTTTTTCCAGAACCTGCCGATCTTAGATTTGAGGCGATATGCGGCTTCGAATCAGCCGCCGCTGATTAAGATTTCTTAAGAATTTGCCGATAGAGGCAGCAGGGGATTGGAGAACCTTATGAGAGTCGATCTCACAACTTTTGGAGCGGAGCCGCCGGAATCATCCCAGCCCGGTCGCGCCGCACAGACCGCGGCCGCGAAAGCTGGGGCCGCGAACACCGCCAACGGTTCGCGCGCCAGTACGACGGGCAGTGTCGCCGATGTCGATCAGGCGCGCTTCTCGTCTGATCCGGCGCGCGTCCAGTCGCTCGCAACCCAGGTTCTGGCGCAGCCTGAAATTCGCCAGGCCAAGGTCGATGCGCTGCAGCAGGCCATCGGCAATGGGGAATATTCGGTTCCTCCAAGCCAGGTGGCCGAGGCCATCGTTCGCGACCTCGGCGGCGCGGCTTAGAGCCAGCGGGAGTGAGTTATGGATCCGTTGATCACAAACGGAATCGATCCTGCCCTGCTGCGTGTGCTTGACAAGCGCGGCCAGGAACGCGACCAGACCGCGCGGCGCAAGCGCCCGGCGCCGCCCGAGAAACCGGACGCAGAAGAGCAAGATGTTGCCCCGGAAGGCGAAAATAACAGTAACGACGAGCCGGGTTCGGAAAATCCGAAGCACGCTTTGG
This sequence comes from Terriglobales bacterium, assembly GCA_050014035.1. Lineage (GTDB taxonomy): Bacteria > Acidobacteriota > Terriglobia > Terriglobales > Acidobacteriaceae > Acidiflorens. The sequence goes on along the minus strand of JBEKED010000009.1, from coordinate 13,888 downwards.
ATGACCTCGCATGATGACCCGGCGTGACACCAATTAGCAGGATTGCAAGAACGGCCGGTTATGACCGCGCGCACCCGAAAAAAGCTGCCATGAACAACCTCGACACTGCGCTTCCCGATCTCGCCAAACTCGCCAAATTGATTGAGCAGCGGGTCGCGCTCGTCGGCACTCTGGCGGATAGTTTGGAGTCGAGCACCCACGCGCTCGCGCGCAACGACGCGGAAGCCATCGCGCGCGGCGCTGCCCATCAGGCCGAACTCTGCCGTCAATGGAGTTGTCTCGAAGACCAGCTTCGCCGCGAGGCGCCCCGGCGCTCCCAGCAAACATCGGCCGCTTCCTCATCGCCCGCCACATCGTCCTCCGCCACTTCCGCCACTTTGCCCGAAGCCGAGCGCCTGGCACAGCTCGAAGCCGAGTGGGACACGCTCGGAGCCCGCATCCGTTACCTAACGCGCGTGCACTGGTCGCTCTTGCGCCACCTCCAACGCAGCCTCGCTGTCCTCAATCGCGTGGTCGACAGTTGCGCGCCTACCTACACCCCTGATCCCGGTTTGCTCCACACCGCCGCCCACCTCGGATCGGGAGGATGCGCGGGAGAATAATCATGTCAGGATTGTTCGGGTCACTTTCGATTGCGCTGACCTCGCTCTCGGTCAGCCAGCAGGAGATGGAAACCACTTCCAACAACGTGGCCAACGCCAATACCCCCGGATACACGCGGGAAGTTGCGGTCACCGCCGCCGGCGACCCGGTAGAAATCGGATCGCTCGGCATTGGCACCGGCGTCGTCCTTCAGAAAATCGAAAGCCTGCGCGACCCCATGCTGCAAATTCAAATCAACCAGGCCACGCAGCAGAACAGTTCGCTCAACACGTCCTTGTCGCAATTGCAGCAGATTCAAACCCAGTTTGCCAGCTCCAGTTCGGGCATTGGCGCCGATATTAGCAACTTCTTTAACAGCCTCCAGCAGCTTTCTCCCGATCCCTCGAATCTGACCTTGCGGCAAAGCGTGCTGTCCGCTGCCGACACCCTGGCCACCGATTTCAATACGGCGGCCGGGAGTCTCCAAACCCAGCGCGCCAACGTTGACCAGAACGTCATACAGACAGTTGCTCAGGTCAATAGCCTGACCTCGCAGCTTGCCAGCGTCAACCAGCAGATCAGCAATATCCAAGCCACTAACCCGGATCCCGGCCCCCTGGTCGACCAGCAAAATAATCTCATCCAGCAGCTTTCCGCGCTCATCGGCGTCCAGGTCATTCCCACCGATCAGGGCATCACGGTGGCAACGGCGAACGGCACGACTCTGGTCTCCGGCTCGCAGAGTTACGCGCTGACCACCCAGGCCCAACCCGATGGCATGCATGACGTCATGGCCGGTACCGACGACATTACCACTACGCTCGCCGGTGGGAGCCTCGGCGGTTTGATCCAGATTCGCGACCAGGAAATTCCCAGCATCGGCTCCAGTCTCGATCAACTGGCCGCGGGCCTCTCCACCGCCCTCAACAGCGCCAATGCGCAAGGCTACGATCTCGAGACGCCGCCCGTACTGGGCGGCAACATCTTTTCGACTCCTCCCGCCGGAGGAATCGGCGCTGCCGCCGCCATCACCGTCACCATGACCGACCCGTCGCTCCTCGCCGCCAGTTCCGACGGTTCCACCGGCAGCAATGGCAACCTGGTCAACCTCTCCGCCGTGGCTACTCAAAACATAATCAATGGCCAGACCCCGATCGATGCCTACTCCAACCTGGTCGGCCTAGTCGGAAGCGCAACTTCCAATACTTCCGCCGACGCCAATGCCTCCAACACCATCCTGCAACAGTTGCAGGACCAGAACGGAAGCGTCTCCGGCGTCTCACTCGACGAAGAAGCCTCCAACCTCATCCAGTTTCAGTCCGCCTATCAGGCCGCTGCCCGCGTGGTTTCGACCATCAACCTCTTGCTCCTCGATGCCGTAAACCTGGGAATGGATCAGGCGGAGGAATAAAGTCAGGACCAACGACCAACGATTAACGACGAACTTCTAATGACCGAGCTTTTCGAGGGAACCATCCATGCGTGTCAATCCGAATCCCATGCCCGATCTGATGGCGGCGCTCAACCAGACCGAACTGGAAGAGCAACAGGCCGAACTCCAGATTTCGACCGGCAAAAGCGTGAACGAGCCTTCCGACAATCCCACCGCCGCCGCTCTGCTGGTCGAGAACAACGATCAGGCCACTTTCACCGCCGGCTATCTGGAAAGCATCAGCGTGGTCCAGGGACAGCTTGCCACCGCCGATTCCACGCTGAGTTCGATCAACACGGCGCTGCAACAGGCTCTCAGCCTCGGCGTCGAGGCTGCCAATGGCACGGAATCCGCCAGCGACCAGGCGGCCATTGCCAATCAACTGCAAGGCATTCAGACCCAGATCCTATCCCTCGCCAATACCACTTACGAGGGCAACTACCTGTTCGGCGGCACGGTTACAAACACCGCCCCATTCGTGCTCGGCGGCGACGATGGATCCGGCGTCGCCTATTCGGGCAACACCGATGTCAATGAGGTCTCGATTGGCACGGGATACAATCTCGCCGTCAACGTCCCCGGATCGCAATTGTTCCTGGCTCCCGGCAACAGTGTTTTTCTCGCCGTTAATAACCTCATCCAGGCCGTCCAAACCAATACCGGCATTGGCACCGCCGTCAACGCCCTCAGTTCGGCCACCAGCTATCTTTCCGGGCAGGCAGTGTTCTACGGCAACGCCACTGACCAGACCCAGTCCGAGACCAACTATCTCAATGCCGCCAAGCTGCAAATCAGTCAGCAGCAGACGACGCTCGGAGGCGCCGATCTAGCCGCCGCCGCCACCAATCTCTCCCAGGCCCAAACCGATAACCAGGCCGCCATCGCTGCCATCGCCAAGTTGTCGCAGGATAATCTCTTCAATTACCTGACATAGAAAGAAAACATTGAGCCATTGAGAGATTCAATCATTGAGTGATTGACGGCAATGAGTCAATACCTCAATGACTCAATAACTCTTCCTGGCTCTGGCCCATTCCCCCGCCGCCGCCACGTGGCTTCTTGCCGTTTCCAGACGCGACTTTTCCGCCAGCAGCCGCGCCTGCACGTCGGGCAGAAAGTGTTTCAGATGTTCCAGGTTGTTTCTGTAGGCCCGCGCTTCCTCGGCGAACGCAGCCGCGTCTTCGGGTTCTGCCGGCGGACGCCGCAGGCACTCCGCGGCCCGCATCAACTGGCTGAGAATGTCGGAAAAGTCCTGCGGCCGGATGCTCGAACAATGCGTGCGTTCCGGACGGAGACGAAGCACTGCGGAACGCAGATTCTCGTTCACCTGCCGCAGGGTTTCGAGCGCATCGGACGGCATTATCCGTTCCAGTCCATGCGCCCAGTATGAAGATCGAACTCGGACTCCGGCACACGGGGGGGACCGATCGCGCTGGCGCTTGCGGCCGCTGGCATCTCCGCCCGGTCCACCGTGATCCAGGCCTCGCGCACCGCCAGCAGATCCGTGATCAGCTGGACCACGCCACGTTTCGACGGATACGCTTGCACCGACAGCACGCTTTGCCGCAGTGCGTTATAGAAATTTTCCAGGTCGCGCGCGACCTTGCCTCCCAGGTCGAAGTCCAGCGTCGACTGCAGATGCCCGACAATCAGAATCACGTGCTTCATGCGCTCCGTGCGCCGCCGAATGTCGTTGTTCTCGACGGCCTGCATGACTTGCCGCAGATCTTCGATCATCTGCTCATAAAGCCGCACCACCAGTTCCACCGGACGCGCGCCCTGAACCGCCGCTTCTCGATACGACTGTTGAATATTCATTCCCCTACACCTTTCCCTTAGCTGCTGCTGCCTGTACTGCTACTACCGCTCGCGCTGGTTCCGGACGTTGGAGTCGTGTTCGTGCTCGGGGTTGTAGTCGCGGTGGCGGTCCCGCCGTCAAGGGTGGTCAGCGACCCCAGCACTGCCGTCACTTCGTTCAGAGTGAAGGGGTACTCCTCGAGATTGGCGTTGACCTGGTCAAACTCCGCCGTCAAGGCCGTGGTTTGCGCCGCCAACTGCGTCTGAAAATCGGTGATTTCGTTCGTCAGGTCGGTCTGTTGTTGCTGGTTCGAGGCCAGATCTTCGTTCAGAATGCCCGTCGCCGGGTCGGTCAGATTAGTCAGTTCGGCGCTGAAGTTGTCGGCGAACCCGGTCGAGTTGGCATTGGTGAAGAAATTCTGCACGGCTGCGGTGTTGGAAGTCAGCGCCGTGCTGAGCGTGGTACTGTCCACGGTCAGGGTCCCGTCGTTATTCATGGTAATGCCCAGCGCCGCCAGGTTCGTGAAGCCGCTACTCACCGAAGTCGCATCGGTAGTCGTGTAGGTTATGTCCGACGCCAGGGTGGATTGCAGCACACGCAAGTCCGTATCCGACCCCAGTGGCCCTTCTTCGCTGGTGGTGGGGTTGATGGTGAACTGGGTGTTGATGTCGCCAATGACCGTATTGTATTCGGTGACAAAGTTATCGACGGAGTTGGTGATAGCGGTGGTGTCCGGGCCCACCGTCACTGTCACCGGCGTGGCCGGATCGGCGCTGGTCAGGCTCAGAGTCACGTCCGGAATCGCCCCGGTCACAGTATTGGTCGTGCTGGCATAAGGAATTCCATTGACCGTGATGGTGGCATTGGTTCCGCCCACCGGCGGCTCAAACGTCAGGCTGGTCGTGTTGTCGCCGCTGTTCGTGCCCACGGCCAGCGCTCCCGAAGCCCCTGTCGCCGTGCTGTAGATGGCCAGCCGCGAGCCGTCCGCATCGGTGATCACGCTCGCCGTGATGCCCCAATTATTGGTCGCGCTTTGCGAATTGATCGATTGAGCCAGCGTGGTTAGTGTGTCATTGCTGCTGGTGATGGCAATGTCAGCCGCCGTTCCCCCCGACCCTCCGATCTGCAAGTTAAGTTCCCCAGCGCTCTGGCCGGATGGCAGAATCGACGTGGTCGCGTTCGCTACCTCGTCCGTATATAACGTCCCGCTCGACGCCAAACTGTCAACCACAACCGTGTAGTTGCCGGCCGTGGCCCCGGTTTGCGCCGTCGCGCTCACGATCGCCGACTCCGACGAGTTGGCCGTCACCGCCGTCAGCGCTCCATCCGCACCGGTAAATCCTTGTACCGCAGTTGCCAGATTAGACAAATCGCTATTGATGCTGGTCAGGGCCGTCGCCTGCGTTTGCAGCGTCGTCTGGTCTCCCTGCCACGCCGTCAATTGTCCGCTGCCAGAAGCCTCAATCTCGGACACCACTGCGCTTACATCGATTCCGTTACCACTCAACAATGCCGCTGCATTAAAGCTAATCCCCATATGTCTCCTATACTTCTACTTTGTTTCCGGGGCTTCCCGCGGCCGCGGCAGCCTGGCTGGGACGAAGTTTCATCGTTTCCTGCAATTCCTGGGCAACCGCATGCTCAAAGTCAAGCTCCTCTTGACTCGGCACCTGCAGAATTACGTTCTTCGATTGGTCCAGATACTCAATGATTATCTGGTCCTTAATCTCAGGATCTTGATGCACTTCAACTACATCCTGAGCCAATTCGTTGCTTGCGGGGACTTTTGGGGCGGCGGAGTTTTCTTGTTTTGGCTGCGGTCCCAAAACGGGCTGGGCCCCTGCTGCAGCCCCGCTCGAACGCAGTTGCGCATTCGCTGCCGAACCACTTCCAGACTGCCCACTTCCTGAAGGCGGAAAGCCTTCGACCGGTGCGATGCTCATATCCAACTCCCCGCACTACTCCGGAATTGCGAAAAAGAGGCGGTTGGTTGACCGCCTCCTCTTTGCCGAAACCTTGCTTGCTACTGCAACAGCTTCAGTACCAGTTGCTGCTGTTGGTTGGCCTGGGCCAGAGCCGATACGCCGGTCTGTTCCAGAATTGAGAACTGCGAAAGGTTGGCCACCGTCGACGGAATGTCCGCCGCGGTAACGTCGTTTTCGGCAGATGTCAGATTCTGCGTCTGGTTGTTGATGACACTGGAAGCACTTTGTAAGCGGTTAACGGTGGATCCAATGTTGCCGCGCAAGGCGGCAACGGTCGCAACCGCGGTGTTGATGAGCGTCAAGGCAGTTTGCGCGTCGCTTTGGGTCAACAGATCGTTGACCGAACCCGCCGTGCCTCCGGTCAATTCCGAACCCGCGAAGGTATTCGGATTGGTCGTCTGCAAGGTAGTTGACGAGGTAGCAATACTGTTGCCGGAAAGGCCTTTAACCGCTGACGTAAACGTCAGCGTATTCAGCCCAGCGGCGGTTGTTCCAGCCGCTGCCGTGACGTTGGTATTGGCGACGGTGCCGGTCGAGTAAGTAGCGCCCAGGCCGGTCCCGCCGTTGACGGCATTGGCCAGGTTGGTAAGGCTCGCTGCATCGGTCGACTCCACTAACACCTGGTAAGCAGTGGGCGTGGTGCTGAGAGCGTTAACGAATGTATAGGTTTGACCACCGACCGTCACTGTGTCGCCCGCAGCGGCACTCGGAGGGGTTCCGGCATTGGCGCCGGCGGTGAAGTCCAGAGAGGCGAATGCAGTGTTGCCACTGCCCACGCCAGAGATGCCGTTACCCGAAGTGCCGGTCACGTTCGCCGTAAATTGCACTTCGGTTGCCAGGTGTCCCGCAACGCCGGCGGCAGTGACGTTGGCGTTTGCCACCGTTCCCGGACCGTAGTTGGTTCCTTCACCTGTTCCCTGGTTGACCGCACTCACAAGGTTCGCCAACGCGGTTGTCACCGTGGTGCCGTAGAGCACCTCGTTGGCCGTCGGCGTGGTAGCCAGCGCAGCTACGAACGTGTAGGTAGTGCCGCCCACCGCGATCGTGTCACCATTGACGCCCGCCACGCCGGTGCCGGTTCCTAAAGTCCCGCCTCCAGCCACTAGATCGCCAGGTGTTCCCGAAACCAGGACGACTCCGCTACCAGTGCCGGCTCCGCCGACGCCGTTAATGTTTGCTGTGACCGTATCCACGGTAGCGCTCAAGTTCGTGGCATGAGCCTGAGTGTTGGCCACAGTTCCGATGCCATACTCCGTTCCGGACTGACCGGACGTCGCATTGATTGCAGCTGCCAGGTTGATGAGCGCCTGTTGGCCTCCGCCGCCCAAGGCTACCTGATTTGCGGTCCCTCCGGCCGAGAGGGTCGTCACGAACGTGTATTGTGTCGTGCCGACGGTCACCGTGTCGCCGTTGGCGGGGCCAGTACCCGCGATGGTTAGCGTGTTGTGGGCAGCTGCACCTTCCGTGATCGCGCCCGAGTTTGTTAACAGGTCGCCGGCAGCTACCGCAGCCGTGCCCGCTGCTTCAGTCAGTGTGCCTGTAGCGGCAACCGCTCCACCCAGGCTCAGGCCCGCGGAGGACAATACGCCGGTGGTGACACCGATCGTGCTGCTGCCAGAAGTGCTGCCATCACTCAAGAACACGTTCAAGGTATTCGCCGTGAACACCTGCCCGCCGTTGAAATTGGTGGTGGAACCGATGCTGTCAATTTCAGATTTGATCGATTGATATTCAGTATCGATCGCGCCGCGTTGCGAATTGGATACCGTGCCCGTGGCCGATTCAGTCGCCAGCGTCACGGCCCGGTCCAGCAGCGTGGTGACCTGAGACAGCGCACCGTCTGCTACCTGCAATTCGCCAACGCCGTCCGTCGCGTTGCTCGCCGACTGGGTCAGGGCGCTGATGTTCGCTTCCAGACCGTTGGCGATAGCCAGACCTGCCGGATCGTCAGCGCCGCTATTGATTCGCGACCCAGACGACAATTGTTCCAGTGTGGAATTCAGATTGTTGCTGGTGACGTTTAGCTGGTTTTCCGCAGCTAAAGCAGCAATGTTATTTAGAATAGTTAACGCCATATTGAAATTGCTCCTTTTTTGGTTCCGATTTTTGGGATCCGTCCCCGAAACCTTCCCGGAGCTCGTTCCGTTTGTCCTGCGGAACCCAACTTGCCTTCAGTCATCACATCGGCACCCTGCGCCCTGGCTTTATTTCCACAGGTACCGCTCGACATAGCCCCTGGGTAACCTCCCTCCTTTTGCTCCTTATCTTCCTCCCTTTCCCCTTTCTGCCGATCTTCATTAATGAAAGCCCTCGTCAGTGGCGGTCTCACACCCGTCCTGCGGTCCTACATCAGGAGCCCATCATGATCCAACTCACGCGCCTCAACAGTCACCCTCTCGTCGTCAACTCCGACCTCATCAAATTCGTCGAGCAGGCTCCCGACACCGTCATCACCCTGGTCAATGGCGATAAGATCGTCGTCCGCGAAAGCGCTCAGGATGTCCTAGCGCGCGTCGTTCAGTTCCGCCGCTCCGTGCTTGAAGGCATCATGCTCTGGTGGGATAACCGTTCCACCATTTCCCCCGTCATTCCCAACCACGCCGATGGCAATGCCCATCACTCGCCCGCAGGCGAGAAATAGGAGTTCCGGTGGATAAGGCAACCCTCGGCGGTCTGGTGCTCGCGATCGGAGGCATCCTGCTCGGCCTGATGCTCGAGGGTGGAAATCTGGGCCAGATACTCCAGCCCACCGCCGCTCTCATCGTGATCGGCGGTACGCTGGGCGCGATCCTCATCCAATATCCCTTGCCCGTCGCCATAACCGCCTTTCGCCGCCTCGCTCAGGTCTTAGTCGAGCCCGTGCAGAACCCCCAAGCCACCATCGATCTCCTCGTCAAATTCGCCAACCAGGCCCGTCGCGAAGGCATCATCTCCCTCGACCCCGAACTGGCCACTATTAGCCAACCCTTCCTCCACCGCTCCCTCATGCTCGCCATCGATGGAACTGAACCCCAGGAACTCCGCAGCATCATGGAACTCGAACTCGATAACAAAGAAGAACAGGAAGAAAAAATTCCCCAGGTCTTCGAATCCGCCGGCGGTTTCTCTCCCACCATCGGCATCATCGGAGCCGTTCTCGGCTTGATCCAGGTCATGGAGCATCTCGACAAAATCGACGAAGTAGGAAAAGGCATCGCCGTCGCCTTCGTCGCCACCCTCTACGGAGTCGGCGCTGCCAACCTCATCCTGCTGCCCTGCGCCGGCAAACTCAAAATCCGCCTCCGTCAGGAACAGATCATCCGCGAAATGACCTTAGAGGGAGTGGTTTCCATTCTCGAAGGCATGAACCCACACATACTGGAGGCCAAGTTGCTCGGCTTCCTTACCGAGGTTCACCGCCCCGCCGCCGGCCCCGGAGAATCCACTCCAGCAGATTCCAGCGCCGGCGGGTCCAAGGCCAGAGGCGCCAGCGCTGGAGGTTCCAACTTATGAAGCGCCGCCGCCGTCGTTCCAGCCACTCCAATCACGATCGCTGGCTGGTTTCCTACGCCGACTTCATCACCCTCTTGTTTGCCTTCTTTGTCGTGCTCTATGCCTCCTCGCAAGTCGACAAAAGAAAAGTCGGAAAACTCGCCTTGGCCATTCAGGTAGCTTTTCAGGAGATGGGAGTCTTCCAGGCCTCCACCACGGAAATCCCCATCGATGTAACCGAGCCCATGCCCTTCAGCAAGGTCCAAGCCATAGAAAATTCCCAGCACACCGCCAGCCTGGGCCGCATCGCCAATCACCCCGAGGGCCCGCTCGGCGCCAGCCCCGGCGAAGAAAACGGCGATCTCGCCCAACTTCAGACCGAACTCGAGACCGCGCTCGCCGGCGAAATCAAGCGCCAGGAAATCGCCATGGTCCGCGAGCCCGACGGCCTGGTCATTAGTCTGCGCGAGGTTGGTTTTTTCGAGAGCGGTTCCGCCCAGATGAAGTCCGCCTCCGTAGCCGCTTTCGACCGCATCGCCGGCATGCTCCGCAAGCGCGACTACCGCTTGCGCATCGAGGGCCACACCGACAACATTCCCATCCACACCGCTCAGTTCTCCTCAAACTGGGAACTCTCCACTTTGCGAGCCACGGAAGTTGTAAGGCTACTAATAGTCAGGGAAGGTTTCGATCCCGATCGTCTAAGTGCCGCCGGATACGCCGAGTATCATCCCGTAGCCACCAATCGCACCGCCGAAGGCCGAGGCATGAATCGAAGAGTCGACATTGTCATCCTGAGCCCCGCACCACCGAAAGCTCCCGAAGCCCAGCCTGCCGCTCCAAACCAGACGCCCATCGCCGTGAAAGCGGCCCATCCCCCTGCCCAATAGCGGACACTCGTTTCCGCAACCGGACAGGGTCAAGACCCCAATGCGACTTCCCGCGTAAACGTCAGGTCAGTCCGATCAATCACATAGCCAGTTGCGTCTTGCGGTCTGAAACGTGCATCGTTCCCCGAGATCAGGTACGTCGATCCCGGGTCTCAGCAGCGGCAAAATTCCAAGCGCGAGAGGAGCTTTCCAGCCATGGGGACGCTACTTCAGGATGTTCGTTACGCACTGCGCATGCTGCGCAAAAAGCCCACATTCACCATCGTCGCCGTCCTGACCCTGGCTCTGGGAGTCGGAGCCAACACGGCCATGTTCAGCATAGTCAATGCCGTCCTTCTGCGTTCTCTTCCCTACCGCGAGCCGGATCGACTGGTAAGAATCTTCTTCAACAAACCGGGAGTGGGCTTGCGAGATGTTCAGTTTTCCGTGCCCGAATTCGACGATCTCAAAAGTCGAGCCGGCATATTCGAAGACGTGAGCACGGTCGGCGGCGGTAGCGTAAATTTGACCGGCGGGAGCCAGCCCGAGCGTCTCGAACTCGCCGTCACCCATCCCAACTTCTTCTCCATGCTGGGCACGAACCCCCAAGTTGGACGATTGTTTGGCCCTCAGGACTTCGCCCTCGGTTTTGCTCCGGTTGTAGTGATCAGTGATGGCCTCTGGCGCCGTTCCTTTGGCGCCGATCCTAATGTTCTCGGTCGCAGCCTCGCGCTCGATAGCGATCCCTACACTATCGTCGGTGTTCTTCCTCCTGGTTTTCGCTATCCCGCACCAACGGTTTCCGGAAACGTGGACGTATTTTGCACTGCCGGATTCAGTGCCGACCCCGCTCCCACGCCGGCGCGCAGCACACGGTTCATGCCCGCCGCGATCGGACGTCTGAAGCCCGGCATAACGCAGCAGCAAGCTCAGGCACGCCTCACCGCCATGGCGATGCAACTGCGCCACGACTTTCCCACCGATTATTCCCCGCAGGCCCAATGGACGATTGAGATTCAGCCCTTGCAAGAATCCTTGGTAGGCAGTGTTCGGCCCATGCTGCTGGTCCTGATGGGAGCAGTGATCCTCATTGTCTTCATCGTGTCATTGAACATTGCCAATCTCCTCCTGGCGCGCGCCTCCGGACGGCAACAAGAGATGGCAGTGCGGCAGGCGTTGGGAGCAAGTCGCCCCCGCCTGGTTCGCCAGATGCTAACCGAGTCCATCCTTCTGTCGGTCATCGGCGGTGCCGCCGGAATCGCAACCGCCGTCGCAACCCTCGGTCTCGTAGTGCGTTTTGTTCCCGCCAACATCCCCCGTCTGAATGACATCAGCATCGACTGGGTCGTGCTCACGTTTGCTCTCCTGATCTCCCTTCTTACCGGCGCAGCCTTTGGACTTGCCCCTGCACTTCATTCCGCCAAGATTGCTCTCGCCGCAGCCATTCGAGATGGCGCGCATGGCTCCGGCTACAGCACCAGGACGGGCCGCCTGCGCGACGTCCTCATCGTCTCCGAACTGGCGCTAGCCGTCATGCTCATGGTTGGAGCCGGCTTGCTGCTGCGTACCCTGCGCGTTCTGCTCCAGGAAAACCCTGGCTTCAATCCCTCCCATGTCGTCACCGCCGACGTTTGGCTTCCCATTCCCAACAACCCGAAACTAGATCCCTATCTCAATTACCCGCAGCGAACCGCTTTTGATCGAGAGCTGCTGCGGCGCATGAGGGCGCTTCCGGGAATCGACGTAGCCGCCCTCACCTCCGATCTACCTTCCGTCGTTCAACTCGATCAGAGCGACACCGATGCGCTGGCGATTGAAGGCCGTCCGGTAGAGTCCACGCCAGACCTGCGCGCCGAGAGGATTCGAATCAGCCCCGATTATTTCAAGGTCATGCAGGCGCCCCTGGTGCGCGGCCGCGTTTTTACCGAAGCCGATGAAGACGGCAAACAGCCGGTTGCCATCATTGATGAAAATACCGCCCGCCGTTACTGGATGGATCGCGATCCGCTGGGCCGGCGCCTGCGCTTCGGACCAGATCGCACCCAGCCCTGGCTGACGGTTGTGGGTATAGTCAAAAACGTCAAACACGATGGCCTCGACATCGATGGCATTCCTCACATCTACGTTTCCATCTATCAACGCGGCGATCGCGCCTTCAGCGTAGCCTTGCGCACATCGTTGCCGGCGTCCCTTCTCGAGCCGCAGATTCGGCACGAAATCCAGAGCATTGATCCGGGCCTGCCCGTATTTAATGTTTCGTCCATGAACGACATCCTCGATCGCTCGCTTGCTTCACGCCGTTTTTCCGCCGACCTGGTCGCCGCATTTGCCGGCTTGGCGCTCCTTCTGGCCTCGATTGGAATCTATGGCCTGCTCGCCTACATGGTCGGCCAGCGATCGCGCGAGATCGGCCTGCGCATTGCCTTGGGCGCCCAGCGAGTCGACATCCTGAAATTGATCTTGGGAAAAGGTTTCGTTCTAGCCGCCGTAGGAATCGTAACCGGTGTCTTACTGGCTGCATTCGGAGCAACCATGATGGCCAGTTTGCTCTACGGAGTGCGCCCGCATGATCCCGCGGTATTTCTTGCGGTGCCGTCGCTTTTGCTGGCAGTCGCCATTTTAGCCAGTTACATTCCAGCCCGGCGAGCGGCCAAGGTGGATCCAATGATCGCTCTGCGCGAGGCATGAACTCGCTGTGTTCAGATTGAATATTGTGCGGCAATGAAAATAAAAGGGAGACTTCCATGACACTCAACTGCGTCCTCCGGCCTGAAACGTGCAGCCGTCGTTGAGATCAGGTACGTCTATCCCGTGTCTCAGCAGCGCCACAATCCAAGCGCGAAAGGAGCTTTCCAATCATGGGGACGCTACTTCAGGATGTTCGTTACGCTTTGCGCATGCTGCGCAAAAAGCCCACATTTACGATCGTGGCCGTCGTCACCCTCGCCCTGGGAGTCGGCGCCAACACGGCCATTTTCAGCATCGTGAATGCCGTGTTGCTGCGTTCTCTGCCCTACCGCGATCCCGATCGTTTGGTACGAATCTTCTTTAACGAGCCCGGCGTAGGATTGCGGGACGTTCCGTTTTCCAAGCCCGAAATGGATGACCTGCAGACGCGAGCGGGCGCATTTGAAGATGTGACCCCGATCTTCGAGGGTAGCGAGAATGTGACCGGAGCCAAACAGCCCGAGCGTCTTGAGGCGGTCAATGGCAGTTTCAGCTACTTTTCCATGCTGGGTGTAACCCCGCAAATTGGACGGTTGTTTGGTCCGCAGGACTTCGTGCCAGGTTTCGCTTCAACGGTCGTGATCAGCGATGGACTGTGGCGCCGTGCCTATGGTGCCGATCCGAATGTTGTCGGCCGTACCCTCCTGCTCGATACTGATCCCTTTACAATTATCGGGGTTCTGCCACGCGGATTTCGCCATCCTGGACCGACAGTTTCCGGCGACGTGGACGTGTTTGGCGCCGGCGGACTCAGCGCAGATCCCTTTCCCCCGCCAATCCGTGGTAACCGGGTTTTAGGATCTGGAATCGGACGACTTAAGCCTGGCCTGACACTGGCGCAAGCTCAGGCGCGGCTCACTGCCATGGCTGCCCAATTGCGCCACGACTTTCCCACCGATTACCCGCCGCAGGCGCAATGGACAATTGAGATTCAACCCTTGCAAGAAACTTTGGTGGGCAATGTTCGGCCCATGCTGCTGGTGTTACTGGGTGCGGTAATCCTGATCGTTTTCATCGTATCGTT
>JBEKED010000008.1:0-26385 GCA_050014035.1 Terriglobales bacterium | reverse complement strand
CAGAAGCGCAGGCGTTTGAGGCCAATGAAGCCTTTGGTGTCAAGAATCTGGGGAAGGATCACGTTGCGCAGCGCTTCTAGTTGTGCGGGGTGCCGAAACATGTAGGTCTCGCCGATGGTGATTTCATTCAGGAGGAGGCGCAATTCCGCGTCGCGGTTGCTGCGCGTGGTGAGGTCATCGAGGTACTCGGCGGGGTCGGCCACGCCGAGCGCAATCATGCGGCGCGCGCAACGGGAGACGAGAAGATAAAGCTTTCCCTCGGAATGATAGATTCCCGAGATCCGATAAATCAAGTCGCGGATCTTGAGATAAGCCGGATTGCTCGGGTTAGCGTCCGGAGTTACAAGCTTCGCTTTTATGACATCGATGGCCATTTGTTATCAAATTCCGGTTATCAACTTCTGCTTGGCAAAACTCTTGTGTTCTTTACGGCCGGGCAGCGCCGGCAGAAGCCCTCCGCATAGAAACCCGGCGTACAACTTCCGGCCCCATATCAACGAGGGGATAGATGCTGTTCGCCAAGCTGGCGGCAACCACGCTTCCGGGCATGCCCCAAACCACCGACGAGGCTTCATCCTGCACAATGACCTCCCCGCCCGCCTGTCGTATCGCCGCTGATCCGCGCGTGCCGTCCGCTCCCATGCCGGTCAGCACCACCGCCAGCACATTCGCGCCGTAATTCTGAGCTACCGAACGAAACAGCACGTCCACCGCGGGACGGCAGGAATTCTCCTGCGCCTCGCGGTTGATGCCGAGAATGAATTCCGTCCCCCGGCGAATCACGGTCATGTGATGGTCGCCGGGCGCAATCCAGACTTGGCCACGCTCCAGTCTTTCGCCTTCTTTGCCTTCCCGCGTCCGCAGCCGCGCCAGACCATTGAGACGGTCGGCCAGCAGGCGCGTGAACAGCGCCGGCATATGCTGCACGATCACGATGGGCACGGGAAAATCCGCCGGCAGTTGGGGAATCAGCGCGCTCAGCGCGTTGGGACCGCCGGTCGACGTGCCAATGGCAACCACGTCGATCCGCGCCTGCGAACCGCCGGAAAAACGCGGCGGGGCTGCCGGCGGCCGCGGCCCGGGCGCGCGCACTGCGCACAGCGATTTGATCTTTCGGATCAAATCCTCCTGCACCCGATCGCGCGCCGTATCTACGCCGCCGGTGGCCGAGGGTTTCGTGACATAGTCGCTGGCGCCGCGTGCCAGCGCATCCAAAGTTGCAGTCGCACCACGCTCCGTCAGGCTGCTGAACATAATCACCGGTAATCTTGGATAGAGTTTGCGAATCTCGACCAGCGTTTCCAGCCCGTCCATGCCGGGCATCTCGATGTCGAGCGTGATCAGATCCGGCTTGACCTCCGGAATCCTTGTCAAAGCCTGGTGACCGTTTCCCGCCGTGCCCGCCACCTCGATTTCGGGATCGGCCGCCAGCAAGTTGCTCAGCAGCTTTCGAACCACGGCTGAATCGTCGACGATTAAAACGCGGACTGGCTTCATGTCTGCTGTCCTGAAAGTCCTGATCCCACAATTGCCTGCTCAGCGCCCGCCCGCCGCATGAGCGGCCGCGTTCATGGCGCGCTCTTGATGCGCGCCCCCGGCCTCCACCTGGAAGCGGCCCACCTGCTCCCGCAGTTGGTTCGCCATGCGCGCGAGGTGCTCGGTCGCCGTCTGCGCTTCGCCCACGTTCGTCGAAGTGTTCTGCGCCGCTTCCGCCACTCCTTGAATATTGCTCGAAATCGTCGCCGCTCCCCGCGCCGCCTCCGTCACACTGCGCGACATCTCACTGGTCGTGGCACTCTGTTCCTCCACTGCGGTCGCGATTTCGGTCGAGATATGGTTGATCTTGTCGATCACTTGCTTGATCCCGCCAATCGCTTCCACCGCCCCGCCCGTGTCCTCCCGGATCACTCCGATCTTCTGCTTGATCTCCTCCGTCGCTTTCGCCGTCTGTTTGGCCAGCTCTTTCACTTCGTTGGCCACCACCGCGAACCCTTTGCCGGCCTCGCCCGCCCGGGCGGCTTCGATGGTGGCGTTCAGGGCGAGCAGGTTCGTCTGCTGGGCAATCGACGTAATCACCCCGACCACCTTCGCGATCTCCACGCTGGAATCGCCCAGCCGCGACACTGTCTGGTTGGCTGACTCCGCCGCCGTCACCGCCTCGCCCGCCACCCGCGCCGCTTCGGTTGCGTTCTTCGCGATCTCGCCGATGGTGGCGCTCATCTGCTCGGCGCCGGAGGCGAGAGTTTGCAGGTTGCTGTTGACCTGGCCGCCGGCGTCCGACACCAGCTTCGCTTGCGCCGTCGTTTCTTCTGAATTGGCCGTGATCTGCTGGCTAGTCGCCGAAAGTTCTTCGCTCGAAGCGGCTACCTGCTCGGCGGTGCTGCGGATCGACTGGATCATGGCCTGCAGATTGTTCTTCATTTGGTTGAGCGCCCTCCCGGCCTTGCCGAGGTCGTCTTTGGTATAGATCTCCATGTCTGCGACCGTCAGGTTGTTGGCCGCAATCTGCTCAATCAGCGCGAGCATTCGGGCGATCGCCCGGGTGATAGTGCGAGCAACGAGAATCGCGATGAGCGAACCGATAACCAGCCCGGCAAAAGCGAGTATCACGACCATCAAGCGCACGCGGGATTCAGCCGCGGCCTGCTCTTTCAGGAGGTCGTCTTTCAGCTTCTCTTCCAGATTCACCAGGTCTCCGATTGCCTTGCGCATGTCTGTTCGAATTTCGCTCGTTTGCGGGTTGAACGCGAGTTCGACCGCTTCCTTTGACTTCCCCGCTCGGCGCAATTCGATTTCCTGGTCGGCAATCTTGCGAAAGTCGCCATAGTACCGCTCAATTTCGCCCTGCAATCTCTTGCCTTCCTCGGTGTAAATGGTCTCGCGCAACTTTTCCATATTCTCTGAGTACTCCTGCGTCCCCTCTTCCTCGTGTTTGAGCAGGTCTTCCTGGCCCGTCAGCAGGAAACCTCGGATGCCGGTCGTTTGCTTTTCGGCCGAGGCTTCAATCTGCGAAGCCATGTCCTTCTTGGCCATCATTTTCACCACCCGGTCTGATATAGCCGTGAGTTCTCCCACCGCGTTGAAGGCCACCACTCCCATGATGACCAGGATGAGCAGCAGAATTCCAAAGCCCGCTCCCAATTTCATCGTCAAGCTCAACTTCTTCATTGCCATACCCCTTTGACGAACCGTGCGTTGAGCGCACTGTCCTTCCTTTCTAATCTGTTCGCAATCCCCGGCCATCTCCGCCGGACGGAACTGGCCCCGCCTACACCTCGCAGGCCCGGTCGGTATCAAGCACGTGCATCAACTCGTGTTCCAGCTTGTGCACTCCAAGGATCACCGACCGCAAGCGCGGCGACAGGGTCTCCGGCGAGGGTTCGAAAGTCTCGTCTTCCACGTCCACCACGTTGCCCACCTCGTCCGCCAGCAGACAGACTGCCCCTCCAGCCGCACGCACGACCAGGCAAACCGGCTTCAGGTCCGCGAGACGGTCGGGCAGTTCCAGTTGACGGCGCAGTTCGAGCGCCACCACCACCTGTCCGCGCAGGTTCATCAGACCGCTTACTGCCGGCGGTGCCAGCGGAACCGGCCGCAGTTCGCGGTAGGTCACCACTTCCTGAATCTTTTGCGACTCCACTCCAAAGAGCAGATGATTCAGGTAAAAGGTGCAGAATTGACGGGCGTTGGCCATAAATTTTTCGCTCTTCGCTGTTCGCTTCACTCTTCACTCTTCGGTCTCGGCTCTTACCTCGCGGCGCTTGGCTCCTAGGTGTCAGCTCTGCGTTCGGCCCGGTTCGGATCGGTCGCCAGGACCGGTTCGTACCGTTCTCCGGCGGCGAGCAGCGCCGGAACATCGAGCAACTCGGTAACGCGGTCGGCGATCACCGAGGAATGCAGCACACAGGCCCGCGTGGCGGGCGATCGCGGCTCGAGCGCGCTCTCGACGATGTCAAGGATCTCGTGCACCACCAGCCCGAAAGACTGGCGTTCGTGTTCGAGCACCAGCACCTGGAGCATGGCCGTGGTCGGCAACTGCACATCGTCGAGCGCCGGCAGATGGCGCCTCTCCTCGAGCGCATGACCCACCCGGATGAGGGGAAGAATCTGCCCCCGGTATTGCGTCACCCATTGATTGCCGGAGCGCTCGACCTGCGCCCCAGGAATGTTTTCGAGACGCGCCAGCAACTCCAGCGGTACTGCCATGCGGGACGCCCCGGGACCGGAAAACAGCACCAGTTTTTGCTGTCTGGCGGCCGCTTCCGCCGTGGCCTCGGCCGCGCCGGCACGACCGTGCTCGCGCCCCTCGGTTAGAATGCGCGATCCCCGGGCCAGACCAAGCACGTCCAGAATCAGCGCCACTTTGCCGTCTCCCATGATGGTCGCGCCGGCATAGACGCTGATGCTTTTCAGGTGCTTGCTGAGCGGCTTGACCACAATCTCTTCGGTATCGTTGATGAAATCGACCACCAGTCCGAACTGCCGGCCATCGGCTTCGAGAACAACGATGTTCACGGCCTGAACGTCGCCCGCGTCCCCCTCGACCGCCGTCGAGGGCTCGCTTCCCACTTGCAGTTCGCGGTTCAAATAGACAAGCGGCAGCAGGCGGCCGCGCAGCCGGTAGACGGGCGCGCCGTGAATCATCTCGATTCCGTTGCGCTCCGCTGCTGGTTCCACCCGCACCAGTTCCAGCAGGCTTACCTGCGGAACTGCATAGCGTTCGCCCGCGCTGGTCACGATCAGCGCCGGAATGATGGCCAGGGTGAGCGGAATCTTCATCCGCACCATCACGCCCTTGCCCGGCCTGGACTGCAGTTCCACCGTACCCCCGATCTTTTCGATGTAGGTCTTCACCACGTCCATACCGACGCCGCGGCCGGAGACGTTGGTCAATTTCTCGGCCGTCGAAAACCCCGGCAGAAAAACCAGGTTCACAATCTCGCGATCGGTCAAACGCCCGGCCTGTTCGGCCGAGATCAGTCCTTTTTGTATGGCCTTGTTGCGAATGCGCTCCTGATCGAGCCCCGCGCCGTCATCGGAGATCTCGATGTTGACCTGTCCGCCTTCATGAAAAGCGCGTAGCGCCAGCCGTCCTTCCGGATTTTTCCCCGCCGCCTGGCGCACCTCGGGCCGCTCGACGCCGTGATCGACCGCATTCCTCACCAGGTGGGTCAGGGGATCCTTGATGGCCTCGATCAGTGTCTTATCGAGTTCGGTTTCCTGCCCCTCCATCTCCACCCGTACCTGCTTGCCGCATCCCAGGGCCAGGTCGCGCACCGTACGCGGAAACTTGTTCCAGATGTTGCCGATCGGCTGCATCCGCGTCTTCATCACTCCTTCCTGCAACTCGCTGGTGATCAAGTTGAGCCTCTGACTCGGGAGCAGAAGGCCGCTGTCTTCGGTACGGTTGGCGAACTGCAGAATCTGGTTACGCGCCAGCACCAGTTCTCCTACCAGATTCATCAAGCGGTCGAGCAAGCTCACGTCCAATCGGATGGTGCGGTCGGCTGCGCTCGGACCCGCGGCAGCCTGGAGCGCGGGCTGCGCATCCGCCGCCTCGTCTGCCGGAACCGCCGCCAGTTTCTCTGCCATCACCGCGGGCGGCGCCGGGCAAGCGGTTATCGCTGGCTCGTTCGTGATCATGAAACTGCCAACCTCGAAGCTCTCGGATTTCGCGTTTCCAGCCTTCGATGTGCCGGCCGCAGCGTAACTGGACTCGCCTCCGCTCATCTCCCCCGCGCCCGCTGCCGCGGCCGCAGCAGCCGCCTTCGGTTCTGTTGGCGGTTCGGCTGGCGGAGCCGCTTCCGGAAGGCCCTGCAAGCGCGTCAACCTCGAAATCAGCCCGTCATCGTTGCGCTCGCCCTCGCTGCCGGTGGCTTCGATGCTCGCCAGGATCTGACGCACGGTATCCACCATCGCCAGAAGCGCGTTGGTGATATCCCGATCGAGCGCCTTCTGTCCGTCGCGCAACAAGCCGAGCAGGCTTTCGCCGACATGGGTGACCGCGCCCAGTTGGTTGAATGCCAGAAATCCCGACGTCCCTTTAATGGTGTGAATCGTGCGGAAAACGCTGGCCAAAATCTCGCGGTTGTTGGGATTCTTCTCCAACTGCAACAGGTCCCGGTCCAAGCGGTCGAGATTTTCGTAGCTCTCGACCAGAAACTCTCTAACAATGTCATCGGAATCGTTCATAGCGTTGCCTTGTTCATCGGCGGGTCCACCCTTGTTCTTGACACCAGAGTATCGGCGAAGCGCAATTTGTCGTTTCCGCGCCCCCGAAGGCCTGGGGAAAATTAGAAAGTTCTAAAGCGTGGCTCCGGCGATCTCGAAGAGAGTCAGCACCCTGGAGGCCCGGACCCCAAGTGCCCATCCCTTTCGTCAGTTTCCGATGGGGCAGATCAGCGGCCGCGACCCGAAGAACGCTTTTGGACCGTGGTGCAGACCATCCTTTAGGCGGTTTTTGCACAACGGCAGGATCTTGGGTGAGGCCGGTTACGCGCGCTTACGGACGTAGGTTGGAGTGTGCTGGCCGGGCGGGGACGCCCGGCGCTCTATCGGCTGCGTCGGATTATTCCGCCCTTCAAAATTGGGGCGGGGCATTGCTTCAGCGATGCCGAAGGCGTCCAGGCTCAGCACGCGTTTCAGGAGGTGGCATCGGCATCGCCCTAGAGTCCGGGCCCCTCGGGATAAGTCGGCAAATCCGGAGGCCGAGCTGGCAGTTTCTTAGGATT
Source organism: Terriglobales bacterium (assembly GCA_050014035.1). Classification (GTDB taxonomy): domain Bacteria; phylum Acidobacteriota; class Terriglobia; order Terriglobales; family Acidobacteriaceae; genus Acidiflorens. The sequence continues at coordinate 19,654 of JBEKED010000008.1, read as the reverse complement.
AGCTTTGATCTGCTCCATCAACATCTCGACCGCCTTTTCCAGTTGCGGATCGCGCCCCTTCACCACCATGTCCGGTGGATTATCCACCACCACGTCCGGCTGCACGCCGCGATTCTCAATCAGCCACTTGCTGTCGTTGCTGTACAGGGAGAACTCCGGGCGCGTGATGTAGCCGCCATCCATCAGCGGCGTCATGCCGCGAATGCCGCGTACGCCGCCCCAGGTGCGCTCGCCGATAAGTGGGCCGAGCTTGTAATACTTGAAAAAGTAACTGAAAAAGTCTCCATCCGAAGCCGCATAGTGATTCGTGATACAGGCCATGTAACCGTGAAAGACGTTGCTCGGAATCGTATTCGGTTCCCAGTTGCGCGCCGACTCCATTCCTCCCAGCACCCGCCGCAGCCGCTCAAAAATAATCTGATCGACAAACCCGCCGCCGTTGTAGCGGACGTCAAAGATAATCCCCTCCTTGCGAATCTGCGGAAAGTACTGCTTCACGAATTCGTTAAGACCATCGTCTTCCATGTCGGGCAGGTAGACATAACCAATGCGTCCGCCGCTCGCCGCGTCCACCTTCTTGCGGTTGGTCTCAATCATGTTCAACTGGCGCAGGCTCTGTTCGTCGGCAATCGGTTTCACCACAACTTTGCGCGCGCCCTCGGCCGAGGCTTTGGAATTCACGGTAAGCGTTACCACCTCATTGGCGGTGTTAGTCAGCAATTCATCGGGGGTTTGCGGAGCGCGCAGCGTGCGCCCGTTGATCGCCAGCAAGTACTCGCCCTCTTTGACGTTGACGCCCGGTTCCGTCAAGGGAGAGCGATTGTGTGCATCCCAGTTTTCACCCGTGATAATCTTCTTGATCCGGTACATGCCGCTGGCCGAGTCGACCTCATAGTCCGCGCCCAGCAAACCAACATTTACCGGATGCAGATCCGGAAAATCGCCGCCGCCGGTATAAGTATGCGAGTTAGCTAACTCTCCAATCATCTCGCCCATTATATAAGTCAGCGAATAGCGATCTGCTACAAAGGGGAGCAACTGCTCATACTTATCTTTGACCTTCTGCCAATCCACTCCGTTCATGGAAGCTTCGAAAAAGTAATCGCGCTCCTGCCGCCATACCTCGTTGAACATTTCTTTCCATTCCAGAGGAGGATCGATCTCCAACCGCATGGCATCCAGTTTCAGCGCGCCCTCGCCAACTTTGTGCGGCGCGTCTGGAGGCTTCGCATCAATGATTCCTACCGGCCCATCGGCATCGACCCGGTACAGGAGCTTCGATCCGTCGCGTGAAAGTGCGAAGTGATCCGCGCCCTCAAGCAGCACTTTGTCTTTACGTTCTTTCAAATCGTAGGCATGAATCGCCGGACCCTCGCCGGCTAGCGGTCCTGACAGGCCTTGAATTGGCGATGTCGAGTAATAGATCGCGTCCTTCGAAGCGTCGAACTGGTGAATCACCGCGGGAGGCACGGCCAGCGCCACAATCCGGTTCTGAATGCCGTCGAGATCAATCTTGAAAACCTTCGGCGGCTCCTTGCTCTCGCTTCCCGCCGTTTTCTCTTCGGACTTTTTTTCTTCTTCTTTCTTATTTGGAGGCTGCTTCGTGTTCCTCTTCCCCGGTTCGGGGACGGGCGTCGACGCCGCAGGCTCTTCGGTTTTCACCTTGACCTCGTCGCTCAACGCCGGAAAAGGCGAAGGCTCATCGGCCGTCAGCGTAACCACATAAACCCGCGCCGTTTTCGGATTCGCAAACTCGAAATCAATATTGCCCAGCACCTCGTTGTAATCGCGGTCGGACAAAAAGTATAAGTATCGCTTGTCGGGATCGAACAATGCTCCATAACTATTATTGAGAGTAGAAGTCACGGCCGTGATCTTGCCGTCGGCGAGTCCATAGAGATACACGACCGAAAAGCCAGACTCCAAGCTCTTGTCATAAGTTATCCACTTACTATCGGGAGACCAGTTATAGTTCTGAATCTCAGCATACTTACCGCGATCGACTTGAACTGGCTTTTTCTCTTTGATGTCGACATACCAGAGAGTCAGATCTTTGTCGGCCCAGGCTATCTTCGAACTATCCGGCGACCACACCGGCGGAAACATGAAACCCTTATGGCCGCTGGTGATCTGCTCCTCGGGCGCCAGTCCGTCTTGCGGGGCGATATAGATTTCGTCCTCGCCTGTCCGGTCGGAAACGTAAGCGATCCATTGCCCATTTGGCGCCCACGCTACCTTCTGCTCGCGAACCCCGGGAGAATGCGTCAAATTGCGAATGCTCCCATCCTTCGCCGGAACGGTGAACACATCGCCCCGAGCCGCGAACACAGCCCGCTTGCCATCGGATGCAATATCGAAATCCGTAATATTCCGGCTCGCGCTGACCCAGTGTTTCATCGCCTGGTCGTGGTCGCCGTCGACATATACGCTCAGCTTCTTGGGTTGCCGGGTCTGTAAGTCAAACGTGTACAGGTACCCGCCATTCTCAAAAATAATCGCATCCCGCCCGAGGCTCGGCCACATGACATCGAACTCATTGAAGTTAGTAAGCTGCTCAATTTGCTTGCCGGCCTGATCGTAACTGTAGAGATTAAGACGGTGTTCGGGACCGCGATCAGAAGTGAAATAAATTGTGTTTCCATGCCACATGGGAAACGTATCGGTATATTCCGTATGCGGAATCACCGCGTCCACAACATTATTCTTCACGTCGTAAATGGTGATGTCCTGTGCCAGTCCGCCCGTATAGCGTTTCCACTGGCGAAAATTGCGGAAGATGCGGTTATAAGCGATCTTGGTGCCGTCCGCGGAAAAGGAAAGCAGTCCGCCCTCATCTGGAGGCATCGCCTGCGGCAATCCGCCATCGACGCTTACGGTGTAGGGACGCTTCGTCCAACCGTTCGAAGCATCGCGGCGGGAAAGAAAGACGATGCTCTTGCCATCCGGGGTCCAGCCAATCACCTGGTTGTGAATGCCCATGCGATCGGTAAGGGGCTGGGCCTCGCCCTGGTAAAAGGTCAACTGCTTCGGTTGACCGCCCTCCGAGGGCATTACATAAACGTTAAAGTTGCCGTCGTACTGTCCCGTGAAGGCCAGCCACTTTCCATCTGGAGAAAACTTGGGAAACAATTCCCGCCCCGGAGACGAAGTGATGCGGCGAGCCGTGCCTCCCGAACTCGACGCCAGCCAGAGATCGCCGCCATACATGAAGGCGATCTTGTCCTTATAAATATCCGGGAAGCGCAGCAAGCGGCCTTCTTGCATTTCCTGCGCCGTCGCGAGACAAGCGCAGGCGAGCACACAGACGACGGCCATGAATGCGAACAGACGACGAATAGAAATCATCAAGAGATCCTCATTGGAGAATTTTTGCGGGACTGACAGCCGAGGGCGACGCATTTCGACAAACGAGATTGTACCAGCTTCCACGCCGCAACTTCGCGCGTTAATCCTAATGATGTATCACTGGACCGGCGTGCCGGCAGCCGCTCGCACCGCTTCCTGGCAAGCGCCGGCGGCGGTCAACACTTTGTCAAACGCTGCATCTGTGCGAAGTTTGGCGAGCAGCGGATCGGAAAGCAGATTCTCGTGCGCGCAATAGTTCTGTTCCACCGCACTCTGCAACAAATGGAGAGCAGCCTGTTTCTTGCCACAGTAGGCAAAGATTGATCCCTGATAATACCAGGTCTCGGCGTCGGGCTCAGAAGGCAGATTGGTTTCCGCTTCCTGCGCCATTCGGTCCAATTCGGCGGCAGGCCGCAACCCGAGACAAGCCTCCAGCAGATCACGGTGATAATGCGGAGCAGTCGGCATGTGCTTCACCGCCTCGCGCGCTTCCGCAAGCTTCCCCTCGCGCAGAAGAAGGGAGGGCATAACATACGCTGCCCAATCCGATCCCGCATCCAAGCGGACAAAATCCGCAGCCCGGTCGGTCTTGCCCAGTTCCATGAACGCCCAGGCGCACGAACGGAAAACATAGTTGCCGGGATCGATAGCCAGGGCGGCGTTGCATTCATTCGTCGATTGTTCGAGCATCCCCGCATAGCGATAAACATAGGCCGAGGCGAAGTGGGCCTCCGCACTATCGGGCCGCCGCTTGACCAGCGCTTGCGCAGCCTGGTACGCCTTGCCCAGTTCACCGCGCTCCACGCGGTTGGCGATCAACTGTCTGGCGGCAGCGATGCGGTTCGGATCCAGTTCGACGGCACGTTCGCAAGCCTGGTTCGAGCGTTGGAACATGACCTCGCCGCCATCCGAATATTCCTCGTCGTAGTAGCAACGCTCGCCCAATTGAGCCCATGCCGGCGCGTAAGTTGGATCCATTTCCACCACATGCTCCAGCACTGCGATGGCGTCTTTATTCGGCGCGGCGTCATGCGGCAGAGCCAGGCTATGTAGGTAAAGGTCATAGGCTTCGGCGTTTTTCGGACGCGTCCCGGTCTCGATGTAACCGCCGCCGGCCCCGAGCGCGGGCAGTAATTCCTGGCGGATTCGCGCCGCCATCTGCGCTTGCAAGGCGATCAAATCCTGCGCGGGCGCACTCACGTTGGTCTGCCACAATAGCCTGTTTCCTTGCACCTGGATCGCCTCCAGGGTGATCAGCAGCCGGTCGCCCTGTTTCAGGAAGTGGCCGGTAAGAATATTGGCGACGTGCAGTTCCCTCCCTGCCTTCTGCGGATCCACGTCGTTGTCCACATACTTCCGCGTGATAGAGGAAGGGCGGACGTCAAGCGTGCGCGTGTAAGTCAGAGTATTGGCAATTTCATCGGCCAGCGCGAAGCGCAGGAACTCCACGCTGATGTCGCCATTCATATTCTGCAGCGGCAGGACGGCAATCGTATTCTTGGCCGCGCCCGCGACCGCCATCTGACGCTGCTTGAACCACCAAGCCCCAATGGCGAACAGAACCGTGAGCAGCAGGGCGCTCAGTCCGAGCAGCAGATAAGTGGAAAATTTGCTCGAGGTTTGAAAGGTGGTGGTGGCCAGCCGATAGGGCAACGCCGGCCGCCGCATTCCGCTCTTGGTCAACCCCGATTCCGTTTCCCTCCGCAACGACTGCATATCACCCTTCATCGCCAACGCGTTCGGATAGCGGTGTCCCCGGTCTTTCTCCATCGCGCGCCCGATAATGCCTTCCAGATCCTTCGGCAGCGATGGGTTATGACTTAGCGGAGAAACCGGCTTCTGGTTCAGCACCGCGTCCAGTGTGGTAATCACATTGCCGGTGGAGAAAGGCTTCTTGCCGGTCGCCATCTCATAAAGCACTACCCCAAGCGAGAACAGATCGCTCCGCGGATCCAGTTCCTCTCCGCGCGCCTGCTCGGGAGACATATAAACTGCTGTGCCCGGAATCACGCCGACCGCGGTCAGGGAATCCTCGAGCGCCGCCTCACTCGATCCCGCCTCGCGCGCCGACTTGGCTAATCCGAAATCGAGTATCTTCGTCTGCCCGGTTTGGGACACAAAAATATTGGCGGGCTTGATGTCGCGATGAATAATGCCCTTGGCATGGGAGGCCGCCAATGCGTCGGCCACCTGGATGGCGATGTCAAGAACTTCGTCCACGTCCATGGGCTTGCCACGAATCTTTTCCTTCAGGCTCACCCCCTCCAGCTTCTCCATGACAATGAAGGGATGTCCGTTGTTGTCGTTGATGTCGTGAATCGTGCAGATGCCGGGATGGTTTAACTGCGAGGCAGCGCGAGCTTCGCGCAGAAAGCGTTCCAGCGATTTCTTATCGTGGACCATCTCTTCTGGAATGAACTTGAGCGCGACGTGACGCGCCAGACGCGTATCTTCCGCTTCATAGACCACGCCCATGCCACCACCACCCAGCTTGCCCAAAATGTGATAGTGGGAGACAGTTTCGCCGATCATTCCGGAGGCCTCAGTGCTGCCGCGGTAATGTTAGGCCGCTGGTGAAGCCCCGGTCAACCCGGTTGCGGAGGCCGCGTCCAGGCGCGGGCAAGCGCCGCGTTCCACCATCCGGCTAAAGCCTCCGCCCAAATTTGCCGATTCCACAAGAGGTGTCGCTCCATGTACCGGCCCGCGAATTGACAACTCGTTTGACCGCCTGTGGGCTTATGCTAGGGTCATGTTTCCTGGGTAAGGGAACGCTCAGGGGGTGGAAATGAGCGGTCATTCCTGGTTCGGTTCAGGGGAGTTTGGCGCACCAGAGGTTGGAGGCGCAACTCGCATGCAGGCCCTGGTCGTCGAGGATTCCGCTGTTTTTCGGAAGTTGATCGGAGACCATTTACGGAGCTGGGGCTTTGGCGTCACACTCGCCGAGACCGGCTCCGAGGCTTGGCAAATCCTGCAGCAATCAGACTCGCCCAAACTGGTTCTGCTCGATTGGGTGCTGCCCGATCTTGATGGCATCGAATTGTGCCGACGCATTCGCCAGGCTGGAACTTCCGGTCCTTATGTCTACGTCATCCTGCTGACCAGCAACGAAGGCCGCCAAAACATGCTCGAAGGCATGCAAGCCGGCGCCGACGACTATCTGGTCAAGCCCTTTGACGAACTGGAATTGAAAGCGCGACTGCTGGTCGGTAAACGCATTCTGGACCTGCAGGAGGAACTGGTTTCCGCCCGCGAGTCCATGCGCCACGCCGCCACCCACGACAGCCTCACTGAAGTCATGAACCGCGGCGAGATTCTTGCCATGCTCGAGCGCGAATTGGAGAGAAGCCGCCGCGAGCGCAGGAACCTGGCAATAATTCTTGGCGACATCGACCATTTCAAAAGCGTCAACGACAACCTCGGCCATCTGTTTGGCGATGAAGCGCTCCGAGAAATCTCGCGCCGTCTGCGCACGCAACTACGCATCTACGACGGTGTCGGCCGGTATGGCGGAGAAGAATTTTTACTGATTCTTCCAAACTGCGATTTGCCCAACGGTCTGCAACGCGCCAATGCACTACGCGAGTTCATAGCCAGCAGTCCGGTAGCGTATTCGGGCGATGCGAAACTCATTACCATGAGCATGGGAGTAGCCGTCTCCGCTGGCGTGGGAAAAAGCGAGGTGGAAGCATTATTGAGTCAGGCCGATGCCGGGCTCTACCGAGCCAAGGAAAACGGCCGCAATCGGGTCGAGCATATCGTCTCTGCCCGCAAGAAAACCGCAGCCGTGCGCGCGCCCAAAAGCTAAGCGCTGCTTCGCAAATAACCTGCCGCGAAGGCAACCTTGAATACCATTCCACGAATACGATTCCACAACCGCAACCGTCGCGGATGCGGCAAAGATTTGCACAATGATTGGTGAGCCACACATCGCACTGCGAGCCGATTCTGCCGTTTTAGGGCTTGGCGCTACGATTTTCCCCGTCAGATAGAAATGACGCTTGACCCACGTCCTGCAGCAGAGGATAATTCTCCTCTCTTGACTGCTGCGCTGGTGTGGAGGCGGCAGGCCACGATAAATCTCCAGCCGACAGGAGCCGAGTTCCGGCTTTTTGCAGAGCGGATGCATCTTCTTGCACGTGAGCCCAGCAAGCGTGCGCGAAGAGTAAAGAATTGAGTTCCTCGAAGGAGATTCTAACGGCGTTCAACGTGCACCAAGTCGGTTTGCACCAGTTCAACTTGCACCAGTTCAACTTGCACCGCAGTTTGTTTCGATCCTGAGGAGGACTTCATGAAGACTCGACGCGCAGCGCGTGTTTGCTTGCCATTACTAGCATGGCTAGTACTACTCATTGCTCCGGCGTTTGCCGCAAACAAACTCCAACCCATCGTAATCAATCCGGATAAGGTCGCCGTCTCGCAGCCCGTCAGTGAGATCGCAAAGACCACGGGACCGCCGGTGTTCAACGGCTGGATCATTCGTAAGGAACACGAGACACCGAACCACATGACCAAGATCTATAACGAGGCGGATCCGGTCATGCAGGACAGCGAGGATCCCGCAGCCAAGTTACCCGTTACCCTCGGTTTCAATTTCGATGGGGTAGATGGCGTGCAGGCAGGCGGAGTAATTCCGCCGGACACCAACGGATCGGTGGGAGACACGCAGTTCTTCCTCATCACCAATTTCGCTTTTACCATTTACAACAAGACCACGGGCGCTGTGGAAGTGGGACCGCTGCTGATTAACAGCATCTGGAAAAACTTTGGCGGCCAGTGCCAGTCCGACAATGGTGGCGATCCGGTCGTGCTCTACGACAAGATTGCGAACCGCTGGCTGTTGGAGCAACTGGAATACACCTCCAGCTACCAGATCTGCATTGCCGTGTCGCAAACTGACGATGCGACGGGGGCATACAATCTTTACTCGTATACCTTCAACGGCCTGTCCGACTATCCCAAGCTTGCGGTCTGGCCCGACGCCTATTACCTTGCTTTTAACTACTTCGGCCCTGGCGACGGGGAACCCTGTGCGTTGGATCGCACATCGATGCTGGACGGCCAGACGGCAGCCATGATTTGCTTTAGCCCCAATACTTCGGATATGGGATTCCTGCCTTCCGATTTGGACGGCAGCACGCTGCCACCGAGCGGCGCTCCTAACCACTACATCGAGCTCGGGAACTCTAACACTACGCTGAAGGAATACGACTTCCACGTGGACTTTACTGTCCCCACGAATTCCACGTTCACGGGTCCGCACGAGATTACGGTGCCGGTCTACCAGGTCCTTTGCGGCGGTGGCGGCGGGGCCTGCATTCCCGAGCCGGACGGCGGAGGTTTGCTGGACGCGATCGGCGATCGCATGATGTTCCGCAACGCGTATCGGAACTTTGGAGACCACGAGGCGATGGTGTTCTCGCATTCGGTGGGTGCGGGGAACACGCAAGTATCGGCCGAGCGCTGGTATGAACTACGCTCCACTCCTCCAGGTGGCAGCTTCTCTGTCTATCAGGCGGCGACTTACAAGAGCACCAAGTACAACTACTGGATGGGCAGTGCCGCCATGGATCATAACGGTGACATGGCATTGGGCTTCAGCGTGGATAACAGCACGAAGGAGGATCCCAGCATTTGGCTCACCGGCCGCTTACCAAGCACCAAGTTGAACAAGCTGGATAAGACGGTGGTGATCCATACCGGAACCACGGTGCAGGGGGACGTTAATCGTTGGGGTGACTACAGTTCCATGAGCGTGGATCCCACGGACGATTGCACAATGTGGTATACGCAAGAGTACAGCGACGGCGGCTTCAATTGGCAGTCGCACGTAGTCTCGTTCAAATTCACGGCCTGCGAATAACTCGCAAGATGGATCTTTAACCTCGGCGCTGGGAGGGTTCGGCCGCAATGGCGGGCCTCCCCAGCGCCGGTTTTTTGGTCGCGAGACTGTTTTGCTTGTGAGACTTGGCTGGAAGGTATTGAAATTATTGGCTTTCTGCCAGATTCTTGCAAGACCCTACCAGATTGTCCTATGGGATCCCCCATTCGTGCCGTGCCGCATGCATCCGTCACAGGATAGAGTTAGTGGTGAGCAGACTTCGGGGGAGGGCTGTTCAAACGAGCGTCCGGTGACTCGAACCAGAGTCCGGGCGCTTTCGTTTTTTGTAGCGGAATTGATCTTTTAGGGCTTCTGCGGAACTTTTTTTGGCCTCATCATTTGCCATTCTGTTTCCGTCAACTCCCGTCCCAGCGCGGTGAACTCGCCGGCTCCCTGCAACCACTCGCCGCCGTCCATGATCACTACTTCTCCGTTCATGTATCCAGAGCCATCGCTGACCAGAAATGCGGCCAGATTCGCGAATTCTTCGGTGGTACCAAAGCGCCCGAGAGGATTTCGCTTCTTGGCCGCCTCCGCCAGTTCCGGCCGCGGCAGCAGACGGGAGAACGCGCCCTCGGTTGGGATAGGTCCGGGGGCGATGGCGTTCATGCGGATGCCACGATCTCCCCACTCGACGGCAAGGCTTCGGGTGAGCGCCTGCACGCCGGCTTTGGCCACGGCCGAAGGCACCACATACGCCGAACCCGTAGTCGTATAAGTGGTGGTGATGTTCAGCACCACGCCTTTGTGGCTGGCCGCGAGCCAGCGGCGTCCGCAGGCCATGGTGACGTGCAGAGTGCCCATCAGGACAATGCCGAGCACGGACTGAAACGCCCCCAACGAAAGTTCTTCGGTGCGGGCCAGAAAATTTCCCGCGGCGTTGTTCATAAGCACATCGAGCGGGCCTTCGCCCCAGAGGATTCCGATCATTTCTTCGACCGCGGCGGGGTCGCGCACGTCGCAGGGCCGGGAGTGGATCTTGCCCGCCGTACGCGCGCGCAACTCCTGTTCGGTGGCCAGCAGAACATCCTGGCGCCTGCCGCAGATGTAAACCTCGGCGCCCAATTCCAGAAACCGTTGCGCGGCGGCTTTGCCTAAGCCAGTACCTCCACCGGTGATTAGAATGCGCTTGCCTTGGAGTAGATCTTTCTGAAACATGGATGATTGTCCTCCACTGAAATGAAACACCGATTGTAACGGATGGATCTGCTAGCAGAATGACGAGCGTAAGCAGCAAGCGCACTGCTCCGGAAATGGAGCGCGGGCGTCCCCGCCGCTACGACAAAGCTGCGGGCGCGAAACGCTTATTCAACCCAATTTTGCGATGGCCCAGCGCGCGTGTTCGGCGACCACTGGATCGGAATCTTCGCTGAGTTTCTTGAGCGTCGCTGCGAATTTCCTGTTGCCGCTGTTGGCCATCGCAAGGACTGCATTCCTGCGCAGGCCGGAAAGCTTTGCGCGCCGCACCGGAGATCCGCGAAATACTTGCCGGAACTCTTCGGGCTGCATCTCTGCCAGCCATTCCAGCGCGGGATTGACGAATTCTTCTCGCGCCTCGAATTCTGGGGCCGAGGTCACGGGGGCCTTGCGATTCCAAGGGCAAACGTCTTGACAGATGTCGCATCCGAAAACGTGGCGTCCCATCAGGCCGCGCAGGTCCACTGGAATCCCGCCGCGCTTTTCGATCGTGAGATACGAAATGCACAGGCGAGCATCTAACTCGCCGGGGGCAACAATCGCTTGCGTAGGGCAGGCGGTGATGCAGCGGGTGCAGGTTCCGCAACGGTCGGGCGCGGGGAGGCTGGCGGCCAGTTGATCGCCCGTGAACTCAAGCGAGGTCAGAATTACTCCCAAAAACAGCCATGAGCCTAGCTTCTGGTTAATGACGCAGGTGTTCTTGCCGATCCATCCTAGGCCCGCGTATTTCGCGTACACGCGCTCGATTAGCGGGCCGGTGTCTACATAGGAGTGAAGGTGCAAGCCGCCCGTTGCCAGCGGCCAATTGGCAGTGACGTCGAGCAGTTCGCGCACATTGGTTTCCAGTTGCCGGAGGCGGCGCAGGACGGCATCATGATAATCCTCGCGCGACCAGGCGTAGCGCGAAATCCAGCCCGCCCTGCCATCTTTGGGCGCCTCGGTCGAGTAGGGCTCCGCAGCGTTGTAGTTGATGGCGCAGACGATTACGCTGCGCGCCCAGGGAGCGACTTTCGCCAGCGACGCTCGTTTGAGTTCGCCGCTTTGATCGCGGGCTTCCATGTATTTCATTTCGCCGTGTTTGCCATTGGCGATCCAGGCGGGAAACGCTTGCAATTCCCGGAAGTCGCGGACGGGCGCAATGCCGCAGAGATCGAATCCGGTGTCGCGGCCACACTGCTGGATGCGGGATGGAAGGTCGGAAAGCAAATGGGAAATGAGCCCTCAAGCAGTGACTTTTGCATCCAGCGTCTTCATAAGATCCAGAATCACGTGAACCACGGCCTCGTCGCCGATTCCGGTATTGATCATGGTGTGGTAAATGGCGCGATCGGGCCATTCGACGTGGAAATACTTCTGAATGAAATCGACGCGCTCCCGGTCCACGGTATCCACCAGTTGCTCGGCCTCGTCCTCGCTCTTGCCGCGTGCGAGCAAGCGCCTCACCTTATCTTCTCGCGGAGCGTACAGAAACACCCGCATGGTGTCTTTGCGGCTCCTGAGGAACTGCTGCGATCCCCGTCCCACGATGACCGAGTTTCCGGTTTTGGCCGCGTGCTGCACCACCTGTTCGGTGAACTTCAAAATGCATTCGCTGTCCACCAGTTTGAGCTTGTGCGCATTGAGGCTCCCTTCATAACTTCCGCGCAAGAATGATTTGAAGAGCCGGTAGTAGAGGGGATCGGGTTTTTCCTCTCGTCCTTCGACAACTGCCTTGGGACAATCCGCCAGCCGCGCGATTTCCTCCGTCAGCAACTGATCCCAAAGCTTCCAGCCCAGTTGCCTGGCGAGCAGTTGCGCGATCTCGCCGCCCCCGCATCCGTACTCGCGTTCGATGGTTATGATTTTGATCATGTGGGTCGCCTCAAATGTGGACGGCGAGAACCGGGCACGGGCCTAACTGCAGCACCCGATATGTCGTCGAACCAAATGCCGCCAGATCGAGTGCGCCGCGGCCATGCACTCCCATGGCCACCATGTCGACTTGCGTCTCCTGGGCGAATTGAATGATCTGCTGGTACGGTTTTCCGAAACGCACCGCCGTCTTAATCTTAAGCGACTTGCGGGCCTGCGCCGGAATCAGTTGATCGAGTTGCGCCGCCGCTTTCGCCATGACTTCTTCCGCCCTGGCCGCACTGTGCGTCTCCTCCAAGACATGCAGCAGGGTGAGCTCGGCATCGTATTCCTCGGTAGCCGAGATGGCGTAGCTCAAAGCCCGCTCCGAGTTCTCCGAAAAATCGGTACAGAAAAGAATCCGGACCAAGCGATGGTCGCGCGCTTCACTCGCGCCGATATCCGAGGAGACAGGCTCATGCGGCGTCTGACATACTGTCAGTACCGGGCATGAAGTCCTGCGCATAACCCGGTTGGTCACGGAGCCGAGCACAAAGCGGTCATATCCTCGCCGGCCGTGCGTTCCCATGACGATCAAATCTACTTTCTGCGCCTGTGCGAACGACAGAATACAATCTGGGGCTGATCCCTCATGCACCACCAGCTCCGGCTGAATTTCATTGCGGGCATGATTCTTCAAGAACTCCCGCAACTGCTCTTTGCCGCCCTCGCGCAGCGTCCGACAGAACTCGGCATAGTCTCCCGCCGAGGCCGCATAGTCGGCGTAAGGGTATCGCGAGAGTTCGACGATATGCTGTGCCACCAATTTCGCTCGGTAATGCTCCGCCAGCGAGAGCGCGTGGTGATACGCCCGAACTGAAAACTCCGAGAAATCAACCGGACAAAGAATGACTTTAATTTCCAGCATGACCGCGTCTCTGAGTCTTATCTCCTGCCGCGCTTCAAATGATGGTTACTCCGCTACCCTCACCCCACCGCCGCCAGGATCATTCTTCTTCAAAACAAAAGCCAGACAGAACATTATCGCCGCCCCCACGCAAAGCACCATGAAAGTATCAATGTACGCCAGACTGGCCGCCTGGGCTTGCAGCGATTGATAAATCCGCGCGTAGGCCGTCATTTGCGACTCATGCCGCCCCACTCCGGCGGTAGCCAGCTGATGACTCAAGCCGGTAGCGGCATTCACAAAATTAGGATTGTCGACCCGCGCATTCTGCACCAGGCGCGCCTGATGGAATTGCGAGCGCCGCGCAATCAACGTGGTCACCAAAGACGTGCCCACGCTGCTTCCCATATTGCGCATAAAGTTCACGATTCCCGCAACCGAGTTATTCTTCTCCGGCGCAACTCCGATATAAGCCACTAGCGTAATCGGCACAAACAGGAACCCCAAACCAATCACCTGGGTAATGCGCAGCCACGTAGCGGCGCTGAAGCTGATCAGCAAATCAATCCGCTTCGTGGAATAAAACATGGCGATCGATAGCGCCAGCCAGCCGAAAGCAATCAAATAGCGCGCCTGGATTTTCGTCGTCAGTTGGCCCATGATCGGCATCTCAAACAGCAAGACGAGCCCGCCAGCCGAAAGAGCCAGCCCAGCCAGTTGCGACGTGTATCCGACGAGCGTCTGCAAAAATTGCGGCATCAGCACCAGGCTGCTGAACAGCATGATGCCCAGCATGAACATCATCAGGCTCGAACTCGCGAAGTTAAAGCTCTTGAACATGCGCACGTCGATGATCGGCGCCTTTTGATAAAACTCCCAGATCACCAGCGAGATCAGGCACACCGTCGACACGACGATTAAAGTTGTGATGAAGTGCGACCCAAACCAGTCATCTTCCTGCCCCTTGTCCAGCAGTACTTGCAACGCGCCGATGCCGAGCACCAGGAGCGCGATGCCGATGTAGTCCAACTTGACCCCAGCCGATTTGAGCCGGCTTAAATAAGGAGGGTCTTCGACAAAGCGCCGCACCAGAAACCACGTGGCCAGGCCGACGGGCAGGTTAATAAAAAAAATCCAGCGCCAGGAATAGTTAAAGGTGATCCAACCGCCCAGGGTGGGCCCGATGGTGGGCGCCATGATGGCCGTGATACCGTAAAGCGCAAATGCCAGCCCGCGTTGTTGGGGGGGAAACGTATCCGCCAGAATGGCCTGCGCCATCGGCTGCAGGCCGCCACCGCCCGCGCCCTGCAACACGCGGAAGAAAAGAAGAAAACCGAGACTTGGCGCGATACCGCACAGCAAAGAACTCACAGTGAAAACAGCCAAGCAGGACATGAAGAAGCGCTTGCGTCCCAGTGTTCCCGCGAGCCAACCGCTGATCGGCAGGATGATGGCATTCGAAACCAGATAAGAAGTCAGCACCCACGTACTCTGGTCGTTGCTCGCCCCCAGATTGCCAGCCATATAGGGTAGGGCCACATTCGCGATGCTGGTGTCGAGCACCTCCATGAACGCCGCCAAAGCCACGACCACGGCGATCAGCCAAGGGTTGTACTTGGGCCGCCAAACGTCCTGGTCGAGAGTGAGCGTAGCAGCACTCATTTGAGATACACGTCCGGCACCACGTTCATGCCCGGTCGCAGCCGCCGATCCTTGTTCTCTCCCTGCTCAAGCACGATCTTTACCGGAATTCTCTGCACAATCTTCACGTAGTTTCCGGTGGCATTTTCCGGCGGAAGCAAGCTGTAAAGCGGGCCGGTTGCTCCCGCAATACTGTCCACGTGTCCTTTTAAGGTCCGCCCACTGGAATCCACATGAATCTCCGCGCGCTGCCCAACCTGCATGTGACGAAGCTGCGTTTCTTTGAAATTGGCGGTCACCCATACTTCATCAAGCGGCACCACGGTAAGCAGTTGCTGCCCGTCCTGCACGTTCATGCCGACGACTACCGTCTTGTTCACTTCCCCGGTGACCGGAGCAACGATTCTTGTGTAAGAGAGATTCAGTTGTGCCTGTTCGAGAGCCGAGCGCTTTTGCTCCACATCGGCGAACGCCGCCCGCACGCGAGCCTGGGTCGACGAAACCTGCTGCGGCCCGGTCTCCGCATATTTATGGTTGGCTTCGGCCTGCGACACGCGGGTGCGGGCCTGTTGCACGAATTGCTGCGCTGCGGACTCACTGGCGCGCGCCGCCGCGACCGTAGCCGTGCTCGATTTGGCCGCGGCCAGTGCTTGATCGTAGATTTGCTGCGATACTTCGCGTTTGTCGACGAGTAACTTATAGCGGTGAAGATCGTCTTGCGCCTTCACGTCGTTGGCCTCGGCCGCCACGAGTTGCTCATGAGCGGCGGTCAGTTGCCTTTCGGCGGCGATGACTCCGGCATTCGCGTCGTCCACTCCCGATGCCGTGAACCTCAGTTGACTGGAACTGTTCACGGAAGTAATCGGCACCGTGAGATTCAGCGATTGCGCGGTCGCTTCCGCGTTGGCGAAATTGGCTTGCGCCTGCGCCACCGCAACCTCATAATCCTTCGGGTCGATCTCGACCAGCACCGTGCCCTTCTCCACCCACTGGTTGTCGTCGACGTTGACCCGCACCACGTAACCCGAAACCCGCGCGCTCACGGGATAAAGATGAACATCCGCCTGCGCATCGTCGGTCGATTCATAACTGTTCAGCCAGCGCCACAAAAAAAATCCCGCGACCAGCACCACGACGACCGCGACCAGAATCACGACATTTCTGCGCCGATTGGGATTTCGCCGCGCCAGCGGCCGATACTCGCGATCCGCCAAAGGCGATACCTCAGCTGACGACGAATCGGCCGGAGATTGCCTGCCTGCATCGGGTACTGAATGGGGTGGGTTTTCTTCCGACATGTTCATTTTCCTTTGAAATATTCCTTGACGCCCTCTTCACCAATGCCGAGAGCGCGAACCAGGGAAATCTTTGAAAAATTATAGTTGTAGAGACTCGAGATGTACTGTTCGTGCGCGCTCGCTACTGCCTCTTGCGATTGCACCACTTCCACTGTATCGGTCACGCCCGCGCTGAACCGATCGCGCGACTGCACCAACGTCTGCTCCGCCAGATCGATGTTGCTGCGCGCCACACTCACCTGCTCCGCCGATGACTGCAGGTTGAGCAACGCCGCGCGCACGTCGGAATCGATCTGCGCGCGCAGATTTTCCAGCCGCTCGCGGCTTTGTTCCAGTCTGGCATCGGCCTGCAAAACATCGCCATGAACGCTGCCGCCCTGAAAGATCGGGATCGTCAAAGTTCCGCGTGCGTCGGCGACGGGCGTTGCCGTGGAGGGATGCGACCCTCCCAACCCATAATCCGCGTTAAACGAAAGCGATGGTAGATAGCCGCCCAGCGCGGCTTTGCGGGAATATTCCGCCGCCCGTACGTCCTTCATCGCCGCCTGGTAATCCGAACGCGAAGCGTAAGCGTGTTTCAGAGCCTCATCGACAGTGATGTCTTCGAACGGCTGGTACGGCGCTTTGTCGGTGAATTCAAATTCCTGTCCGGGAGCCAACCCGATCACGCGCGCCACCGTCAGCTTCTGGATGGCAAAGTTGTTCTTCGCCTGGATCAACTGTTGTTGCCGCGTCTGCAACTCAACCTTGGCGCGCAACCCATCGATGTCCGGGGACGTGCCGGCATTCACCTGGTCCGCTGCCTGATCGTAGATCGCCTGTGCCGTCTGGACCTGCGCCTCGGCCGTTTCAATGCGAGCTGCGTCGGCGATGGCCTGCAAATACGTATAACCCACGGCAAGCACGACCAGATCGCGAGCATCCTTGAAGGTATAGCTGGCGGACCGCACACTCTGAACAGCCGCACGCGTCGCGTTGATTGACTTCCAGTCGAACAAAGTTTGGGACAACGCGGCGCGCGCATCGAAATAAGAAAACGGCCCGATCGCTGGCGAAATATGCAGGAGGGTAGAGAGACCCGAAAAACCTAGCTCGTCGACATTGAGTTTCGTCTCCGCTACGTAAGGCGTCGCCGTCAAATGAGGCAGCAGAGAGCTCAACTGCTGCCAGCGTTGCCCGCGGGCAGAGCGGATATCCGCACCCGAAAGCAGCAGTCCGAGATTTTGTTTCAATCCGCGCCCAATCGCGTCCGGCAACGAAAGCGGCAACACTCCCGGAACCAGCTTGGCCGGCACGCTGCCTGCGAACGTGCTCACTGCACCGGTGCCAGGGATGGCTTGCCCCGGATTGCTCGGGAGCGCGGTCTCGGTTTGCGCCAGGGATGCTGCAGTTCCACAAAGCAAGAATCCGGCCAGCAGGAAATCGCGGCAGCATTTGTAACTGAGTCTCAAGGTTTCCCCCTTCTTTTCCGAACGCTAAAAACCTTCTTGTCATCCGATGAGGCTGCGGCGCTTGCGGTTCCAGACGCCTAACTGTTTGCGATTTCTTAGGCCTTCAGGGCCTACATTTTGTCTCCAATGGCGCCATCACCTTTCCAGTTCCTTGCGATCCCAATTGCCCAGGCTTGCCCCGGCCGCGTATGTGCTTTGGCAAAACTCGAGTAGCGAAGCCGCAGGCGATTCAGCCTGGCGCACGTCTTCATACATTAATAGAAATTCGCCCAACTGCTTGTCGTAATATGCGGCCTTGGGCTGGGCGGGGGCTTCCTTGAATCCGTGCGGCTCGGGAGCCATGTAAGAATAAAAAGCCGCATCTTTTACACCACCGCCGCCTGGCCAGAAGCCTACACTGCTCACTTCGTGGGAATAAGCTTCTCGCGTTATCGCGTCGGCGCCCTGTCGCTCCGGAGCCCGGCGGCCCGAAAACCGCGTCACCGCTAGATCAAAGCTTCCCCAGAAAAAATGCACTGGGCTACATTTGCCGATGAATCCCGCCCTGAATTGACCGAAGAGCGCATCCACCGTCAACAGAATCCGCCAGAATTTCTCCACCGCCACGGGATCGTACGAGCCATGCACGCGATCCTCGTCGAAGGCAATCGGATTGGGAATTTCGACCGGCATGCGCCAGATCTTGACTTCGATTCCTGCCGATCGAAGCATGGCCATGAATTCTGCGTAGAACTCGGCCACCGAGCGAGGGGCCAGCGCGAGTGTCTTCAGTATTCCATCTGCCGTCTCCAGCACAAGCTGGTGGCGCAAGAAGTCAAACCGGAGTTCGAAGGCTCTTTGTCCATACGGGATTCGAGATGTGGTTAGTCCCCGAGCGGTTACGTACAACGGGACATTCCACCAATGGTTCAAGAGCGGCGTAAGACGCAGCCGCACTTTACCGACGATCTGGGTCCACATGTGGAGAGTAGCGCAGGTGTCTTTCCACGAATCCATTGGCAGCGCAGGCCAGCATTCGGGTTGATCGGCGGCAGCGTTCAGCATGGCTCAACCTCACAAGTAATTCCCGTTTCAAGAAACCGCATTCGACAACAAGGCGACCGAATTCATTCAATCAGTACATGGTGCCGCCTTGCCCCTCGCTCAGTGCGGGTGCAAGGGAAGCGGACGCAGCTGCGCACCGACGCGATACCATGGATTCAATGGTAGGCCCGGCAGGAATCGAACCTGCAACCCTCGGATTAGAAATCCGATGCTCTATCCGCTTGAGCTACGGGCCCATTTGATGAGAGCAGTATAACCCAACCCATTCAAGAGAAAGCTAGTTAGGCAGAACAGCAGTTACAAGCTGCATCTGCGCGTGTGACTCAGTTTTGGTGCAATTTGCGGCAATCGTGCCCAAATCGTGCCCGAAGCCTTTACTAAGTTCCACTGCCGCAGCGTCTTGCTTCGTGTCGAGTCTGCTGGCAGCGTCGGCTAGGTCGGCTCCGTCAACGATGTTGTAACGCTCGAAGACTGACCGCGTTTTGTGCCCGCTGATCCGCATGGCCACGCTCTCTTGAACGCCGAGTCTGCGAAGGTTGCGCACGCCGCTCCGTCGCAGATCGTGAAAGAGCAAGCCCGGAACGCCCGCGCTGGCGCAAACCCTGTCCCAGATTTTGCGGAATCCCTTCACAGGTTTGCCCTTCACCAGAGTGCCATCCTTGCGTTTCTTGTCCGGGCGCGTGAACACGAAGTCATCCGGCTGCTTGCCGATGATGCAAGCGGTCAGCAGTGTTGCGACTTCGCGCGTCATCACGATCACGCGGCCTTCGCCGTTCTTTGTGGTCCCCGCTTCCAGTCGAATTGTGCCAGTGCTCAAGTCAACCTGCTTGACGCGCAGCGAGAGCAATTCGCCCTTGCGGAATGCGAAGCTGTAGGCCGTAGTCAGCAGGGCGCGGAGCCAAAGCCCAACCTTGCTGCATTCCATCGCCAAGGGCGTGTACTGCGCATCTTCGAGAAAGCCTGTGCGCGGTGCGCTTTCCTTGTACATCGGAATGACCGGACACGCTCTGACTTTCGGCGGGGTGCGTTTCATCCCTAGATGGTAAGCCCGCTTGAGAATGGC
>JBEKED010000007.1:0-28397 GCA_050014035.1 Terriglobales bacterium | reverse complement strand
CACGTTTTCGAAGAGAGCTTTTTCCATTTGGCGAATGAGACCTACAAGCGCGTACCCGACGAAAATCTAGCCCTGGCCGGAGGCTGCGCCCTCAACAGCGTGGCCAATGGCAAACTGTTTTTCCGCACGCCATTCCGCCGCACCTGGATTCAGCCCGCCGCAGGCGATGAAGGCTTGGCGATCGGCGCCGCGCTGCACACGTATCATTCCGTATTGAAACAGCCGCGGCGGGGCGAAGCGCAGATGAATCACGCTTACCTCGGTCCGGAGTTTTCCGAAGCACAGATCGAATCCGCGCTGAAAAGCGCCGGCGTAAAGTATCAGCGCCTCGATCGCGCGCCCCTTCTCGACGCCGTTTCTGATCAAATGGTGCAGGGCAATGTCGTGGGATGGTTTCAGGGGCGCATGGAATGGGGTCCGCGCGCTCTCGGCAATCGCTCCATCGTCACCCACCCCGGCCTGCCCAACATGAAGGATGTGCTGAACGCCCGCATCAAACACCGCGAGTGGTTTCGTCCTTTTGCGCCCTCCATCTTGGCCGACGCGCAGCACGAGTACTTCGAGCACGATCATCCCTCGCCCTATATGCTGCACGTGTACAAAATTCGTCCAGAAAAAAGGGAGAGTCTATGCGCCGTAAATCACGTCGACAATACCGGACGCCTACAGACCGTGACGCGCGAAGAGAATCCGCTCTACTATGACCTGATCCAGACATTTGGCAGGAAAACCGGAATTCCAGTGATCCTGAACACCAGCTTTAACGAGAACGAGCCGATTGTGTGCCAGCCGCAGGAAGCCATCGATTGCTTCCGGCGAACCAAAATGGATGCGCTCGCCATCGGCCCTTTCTTCGCGCATAAGTCCAAGAACTGACATTACTCGCATGACGGAAATCCCAGTTGCGCTGGCCGCATCCGCTGCTTTAAAGCTGCGCAAAGTGGCCGCCTGGCGCGGCATTCGGGTGCTCGCGTGGGATGGCGATATTCTCTACGGCTGTCGCGGATATCAGATTCTTCGTCTGCAAATTCATCCGCAAACTGACCGTCCCCAGAGTGGCGAGCGCGCCGACTGGGCGCGGGTCGCAAGTTTTCATCCCGTCTGGTGGAGGACTTTGACCTCGCGTACTGCACTGACCTATCGTCTAGTGCGCGATGGTTTTCACGCGCTGGCCATCCTCGGCAACCAGACGAATGACCGCACCATGGTGGGCGCAGTTCCGGGCGCAGTGGTAACGCGAACGCCGAACAGCGATGAATTTCATATTACTCATCGAGTGCAGCGAGGCATACGACCGCTCCACGTCACCGCTGTTCGCTCGCGAAATATTTACTGGGGAGAGTATTTCGACAATCGCGAGCGCGCCGAAGTTCATATTTACGCTTCGACCGATCGCGGATCCACATGGCAGATCGCCTACACATTCCCCGCGCGAAGCATACGCCACGTCCACAACATTGTTTACGACCGTTGGGCCGATTGCCTATGGATTCTGACCGGAGATGAAGGCGCAGAATGCAAAGTGTTGCGCGCTGACTGCGATTTACGTTCCGTCGAGGTGATATTAGCAGGGAACCAGCAAGCCCGCGCCGTGGCCGCCATTCCGACGCAAAATGGATTGTACCTTTCCACCGACACGCCATTCGAAAAGAACCACGTCTATCGCCTCGATCAATCCGGCAGAGTTGAGCGAGTCGGCGACCTCGCCAGTTCTTCGATCTTTGGTTGTAAAGTGAGGTGTAAGGTTGGCGATGCCATGTTTTTTTCGACGATGGTCGAGCCCAGCGCCGTGAACACCGGAAATGAAGTCCATCTCGCCGGCTCAAGAAACGGAACGAACTGGCAGGTGCTGGCCAGTTGGAAAAAAGACAAGTGGCCAATGCGTTATTTCCAGTACGGCAACGCCTCCTTGCCCGATGGCGAGAATGCCACGAGTTACCTTGCCGCCACTACCATCGCCGTCGACACCGGCGACCTCGTGACCACCCTCTGGGAAGTTGAACCGGCATGAGTGTAGCCGCACGTTGGCATTACTACCAGCGTATTTTCGGGGCCTATCTAGGCCCCGGACGCAGCCAGTTGACGTTCTGGCACGAAGTTCCAGAGATCAATCCGCGCACGACCACCGATTGCCTCGGCGAGTACTACATGCTGTTCCGCCAGAAAGCGGATTACGCCGGCCACTACGATCCCGCCGGCATTCCCATGCTCGATTATCGCGGAGTTATTAGCTTGCAATATAACCCGATCGCGATCGCGCAATGGGGACTTGCGAACTACAATCTTTTTTGCCAGACCAATGACGAGGCGCGCTGGCAAAAGACGCTCCAAGCCGCCGACTGGCTCGCCGCCAACCTAGAGCAGAATGCTCACGGCCTCTGGGTCTGGAACCATCATTTTGACTGGGAGTATCGCGACACTCTCAAAACACCGTGGTATTCGGGCCTCGCACAAGGACAAGGAGTTTCCCTTCTTTTGCGAGTGCATGCTCATACCGGATCTCGGAAGTATCAAAGCGCCGCCCAAAAGGCATTTGTCGCTCTAAAACGCCCCATCGCAGAAGGCGGAGTGCTTTTCGAGGATGTATCTGAGAACAACGAAAAAAATCTGTGGATCGAAGAGTATCTCGTCAATCCCCCCACGCACATTTTGAACGGATTTATCTGGGCGCTGTGGGGCGTATTTGATTTCTGGCTGGCGTGCGCCGACGCTTCAGCGAAAAATATCTTCGATCGCGGGGTCGAGACTCTAATTCGGAGTCTGCCTCAATTCGATGCCGGATACTGGTCGCTGTACGAGCAATCCGGAACCAGTCTGAAGATGCTGGCGAGCCCCTTCTATCACCAGTTGCATATCGTACAGTTGCGAGTAATGTCGAAGCTCACGGGAGATGCTCGCTTCGCGGCGGTCGCTGACCGATGGGAAGGTTATGCCCAGCATCGTCGCAATCGAATTCGTGCGTGGACGGAAAAAAGCATTTTCAAATTGCTCCACTACTGATTGCTCGAACGATTCATTGTGAAAATTTCATTGTGAAAATTCTCTACGTCTCGCAGTATTTTCCGCCAGAAATGGGAGCGCCGGCCGCGCGCGCCGCTGAGTTGTCCCGCCATTGGGCGCGCTTCGGGCATGAAACCACTGTCCTAACCGGATTTCCCAACCATCCGACCGGCATTGTCCCAGAGGATTGGAAGTCGCGCTTCCGCCAACTTCGTTACATCCAAACCGTCGATGGAGTGAAAGTCGTTCGCACCTGGCTCTGGCCGCTGCCCAACCGTAAAGCGCACGAAAGAATTCGCAATTACGCGTCGTTCTGTCTCTCGGCGGCGCTGAGCGGGTTCGATCTGCCTAAGCCCGACGTAGTCATCGCCACTTCTCCCCAACTGCTGGTCGCTCTCGCCGGATGGTGGCTGGCGGGGTGGAAGCGTGTCCCCTTCGTTTTTGAAGTCCGCGACCTTTGGCCGGAATCGCTGGCCGCCGTAGGCGCGGGCAGCGAAGAAACCTTGCTCCATCGCACCCTAGCCGCAATCGCTGGTTTTCTTTACCGTCGTGCCGATCGCATAGTCGTAGTGTCGCCCGCCTTTAAACACCACTTGATCCGCTATTGGAATGTTCCCGCGGAAAAAATCTCTGTCGTCGAAAACGGAGTGGAGACCGACCTCTTCCGCTTCGATCCCTCGGCAACAGAAATCCGAAAGCAACTGCAACTCGAAGATCGTTTTCTGATTTGCTATATCGGCACCATGGGCAATGCCCACGGACTGGAGACTCTGATTGCCGCCGCCGAAGAACTACGCACAGCCTTTCCCAGCGCGATGTTTTTACTGATTGGAGAAGGGGCGGAGAAGGACAAGATTGTGGAACTCGCTGCGGCGCGCGGACTCGCCAACCTTCAGTTCCTCGGCCAGCAACCGCGCGAGCGGATTCCCGCCTACGTTTCCGCCGCCGATCTCTGTCTGGTCATGCTCAAAAAAAGCGAACTGTTCAAGACGGTGATTCCCACCAAGCTTCTCGAATACATGGCGTGCGAGCGTCCGGTCGTCGTCGCCGTGGATGGCCAAGCCCGTCAGATTGTTGAAGCGGCCGGCGCCGGCGTTTTTGTGGAACCCGAGAGCAGTCAAGCCCTGGTGCGAGCGATTCTAGCGCTCGCCAACAACCCCATCCAAAGGCGGCAAATGGGAACCCGCGCCCGCCAGTACATCGTCAACCAATGCTCCCGCGAAAAAACCGCGCACGACTACATCGCCGTGCTCGAATCGCTCCGTGAGTAATTTGGGAAGCGCGACGACAACAGACGTTCCTTATTGAACGGCGAGCACCGCCAACGACGTTGACAGCGCCAAGATTACATCGGCACTTTTATACAGGGCCGTTTTCGCCGCACTGCCGGGCACAAACAAAATATCGCCTTTTACCATAGCCATGTCCGGCGTCTTGGCGTACAGCATCTTCTTGAGATCAACGGGAATTTCCTGCACCCCGCTCGGCGTCTGCCGCAGGATCCGCGATTTGCCGAGCGCCGAGGTGTGCGTGTTGCCGCCCGCCAGCGCCAGCGCCTTCAGCACGCTCAGAGACGCGTCCTCAATCCGAAATCCGCTCGGTCGTTGCACATCCCCCACTACATAAACGATCCCGGCGCGAGAAACGATGATCGTGTCTCCCGGGTAAACATCCACATTGCTCTTCGTCTCTTCGGTTAGATTGGGCGACAGTTGCAGTTCTTCTTGCTGACCGGGATCTCCGCGATGTTCGATAGTCACGTTGCGGCCCGCCTTGTCAGTCAATCCTCCCGCCGCCGAGATCAGATCGAAAAGGCGACGCTCTCCAATCGCCGGATAAGCCCCAGGCCGAGTGACCTCTCCGATCACCGTGATTGACTGCGATGCCGATTCGTTCACAAAAATCGAAACATGCGGGCTCCGGACAAAGCCTCCATCCTCCAGTCGCTTCTCAATCAACACCTGTGCTTCATCCGTCGTCAGGCCGGCAACGTGAACGTAGTCGATCAGCGGAAGATAAATGTCTCCCGAACCACTGACGCGCGTCTTGGTGGAAAGATCAGGCACTCCGAACACACTGATATCCACGAGATCGCCGATCCCCAGTTTAACGTTGGAATTAGCCAGCGAAGGTGAAGATGAAGATGTGCTTTGGTTCGCAGCCGCGGCCGGCTGCTGTGTTGCCGCGCTGCCCGCGCTCTGGCCCAGCACCTGTACGCTGCACCAACCAACCAGAAACACGCACAAGCTTCGTAAAACGAAGCTCCCATTGCGCCTGCCCATGCCAAGACTCCTGGATTTTTTCGAGTGCGTCGAGTTTAACATACGCCGTTCGTCAAATCCGCGCACCACGCTCTTTTTCACAACCAGCGACACTACTTGTGCAACTGCAAAAATTCCCAAAACAGTTGCTCGTCGTCCTCCACCGGTTGTATAGTTCGAGGAAACAACCAGTCAATCGCATAGTGCAACTAACGAGGAGTTTTGCTCGTGTCTGAGACTTCCGCGCGGCAGAAGCGGTGTCACTCGTCGGGCGTTCCAGCCGGAAGGGAACTGTAATTTGACGCTCCTTTTCTTCGGATTATTTGCTTTCTCGCTGGCCGTGTCGTTCGTGATGACGCGTCAGGTGCGCGACCTCGCCAACCGCAACGGCTGGGTTGCCATACCCCAGGGCGGGCGCCATATCCACGAAACCCCACTCCCGCGTCTGGGGGGCGTCGCAATTTTCTTCGCATTCTCCCTCAGCTTGGCGATCTGGCTGGGATTCTCTCTCATCTTTCCGCGCTTGGTCGAGGGACTTGCTCCCACCACGCTTCTCCGAATCTATGTCCCAGCCTGCCTGATTTTTGCTCTGGGTATTTACGATGACCTCCATGGCGCCGGTACATATTTGAAGTTTGCCGTCCAAGCCATTGCCGGCGCCATGCTCTTCATCGGCGGCATGCGGGTTCTCGATCTCCCCCTCATCTTCTCGCACTCCCTGCCCTGGTTCATCGGCTTGCCCCTCACCGTTCTGTGGGTGGTTGCCGTCACCAATGCCTTTAATCTCATCGATGGTCTCGATGGTTTAGCCGCCGGCTCCGCCCTGTTTTCGACCTTGGTCTTCTTTGTCGTCGCACTGGTGAATCATTCCTGGCTCGGCTCACTCATGAGCGTCACCCTGGCGGGCGCTATCTTAGGATTCCTGCGTTTCAACTTCAATCCCGCCACCATTTTTCTGGGCGATTCCGGCAGTCTGTTCATCGGATTCATGCTCAGCGCGCTCGCTCTTGCCGGTTCTCAGAAAGCGCCCACCTTCGTTGCCGTCGCCATCCCCGTGGTTTCGTTCGGATTGCCGATCTTGGAAACGCTGCTCTCCATTCTCCGCCGACTCATCAGCGGTCGTCCCATTTTCACCGCCGATCGCGAACACATCCACCACAAGCTCCTACAGATGGGTTTCTCCCATCGCCAAGTTGTCATCGTGCTCTACGCCGTCTCCGCTCTCTTTGCCATGCTCAGCCTCTTCCTCCTTTGGCCCACCGGCAGCACCGTCGGTCTGGTGTTGGCGGTAGTCGGAACCGGCATCTGGCTCGGAGTCCAGCACCTCAATTACCTGGAGTTCGGCGAACTGCGCCGCGTTGCCCAGCGCACCATCGACCAGCGCCAAATCGTTATCAACAATCTTTCCGTCCGCCGCGCACTCGAAGAACTCAAAGTCGCCGTCGATTTCAATCAGGTGCGCAGCATCCTGGTCGCTGCTTTCGAAGGCAACGATTTCGACGGCTTTGAGTTGCACCTCGAATCTCCCTCCCACAATCAATTGCTCTCCGGCGAAACCAACCGCCGTTTTCATTGGAGCAAGTTTCCCCACATGGCCCCCATTTCCAGCCAGCCTTCCTGGAAGCTGACCCTCGACCTGGTGACACCTTCGAACCGCCGCCGCGGCTCCCTCATCGTCTATCGCATCTACACCTCGCGCGATCTTCAGCTCGACGTCAACCTCCTGACCTCCCAATTTCCCGCCATCCTCGCCAATGCGCTCGATCGCGTGCTGACCATGCCCGAGGTTTTCGTTCCAGTTCCCCAAGCCGACAACCCATATCTAGCCGCGAACCTGTAGCTGCCTTCTTTTAGAAAAAACAAAAGAAAGAAAGAAGATGCGGCCAACAATGTTCTTGTTTCCCTGTGTCTCCCTGTGCTCCCTGTGGTAAGGAACTTGCTCTGTCAGCCTCAAACAATACATCCCAGGTCCTCGTTTGATCTTCTTCCGCTTCCATCCCTGAGTTAATATGAAGACAACTATGGATCGGAGCGCTAATAGATTGCCGGATCCAGTTACCGGACTTTCCAACCGCGAGCGGCGCCGTGCGATTCGTCAAAAACTCCACACTCCCGTTTACGCCAGTTTCAACGGTCCGCAAACCGGCATGGTCGTCGACCTCAGCGAACTGCTCGATCTGCACGAAGACGGCTTCGCCGTTCAAACCGCCGCACCCCTCGAGGTGAACCGCGCCGTCATGCTTTGCCTCGATCTGCCGGAGACAAGAAGCTTCCTTCATGGCACCGGCCACGTTATCTGGAGCGACGACGCGGGACGCGCCGGGATCCGCTTTTCCGGCATTTCCGACTCTTCGCGCCAAATACTGAAAGAATGGCTTTTTGCCAATCTCCTGATCGGCTGTTCCAACCACGCTGCCCGCGCCGCGCAACGCGCGCGTCGCGAACAAGAGCAATCACCCCAGCCAGTGCCGCTTCCATTACCGATCATTGGCCCGCCAATGAACGACTGGCCGATGAACGACTGGCCGATGAACGACTGGCCGATAAACGACCGGCCAAGCGACGAATCGCACAATGTCATCCCCATCTCCCACGGAAGCGCAATGCTCTCGCCTGTTGAGACGGGGGTTGCCCCGTCTCCTGCGCCGCCAATCCCGTCTCTGCAGATGGAAGCAATTCGCGCCGAGGTAGCCGAGATCGCTGGCGATGTCGACGCGGTTTTCCAACTCATCGCCGAGCGCACCCTAACTCTCACCGGCGCCGCCGGCGCCGCCCTCGCTTTTCTCACTCCGACTTCTCCAACAGATGAAAAAATGATTTGCCGCGCAAAATCCGGCGACCCCGCTCCGCCCCTTGGAGCCCCTGTCGACGCAAAACAAGGTCTCTCCGGAGAATGCGTGCGCACCGGGCTCCTCGTCTCTTGCGAGGACATGGAAAACGATCCCCGCATCGCTCCCGAGATCGGTCGCGCCCTCGGAATCGGCTCGCTGATGGCGGCGCCCATCGTCTCCAATTTCCGCGTACGCGGCTTGCTCGAAGTTTTCTCTCCGCACCCCCGCGCTTTCACCAAAGCCCATGCCACGGTTTTGGGCAAGCTCGTTGAATTGATTCCCACCGCCGCACATGAAAAGCCGCAGCCCCAGCCGGAAGAAACTCAACTCCAAGTGTCGATTGCGCCCGAAGCCTTGACTGGCGTGTCCCCCGCTCCGGTCACGGATTCCGCGCCGATCGAGCCAGCCCATGTCGGGCCAACTATGATCGAGCCAACTATGGTCGACCCCGGTTCGATGCATGCGATTCGCGAGGCCTTGCGGGAAAAGCCCGCCGCAGTCCCCGACCCAGTCTCGCAGCAACTCCCCGAATCAACGCCGCCCGAGCCAGTTCCGGAGCACGCCTCCGAAACTGCGTCCGTAGTTCCTCGCCTGCTTCACCGCGCCCTCATCGGGCTGGCCATTACAGCGGTTGCCGTCGCGGTCGGATACGTACTCGGGCCCATCATCGAGAAGCGTTGGGTTCCCTCCCCGATCGCATCGCAGCCCGTCACACCGTCCGATCAACGTCTGCCCGATCAACTCCCGCCAGCAAAGTCTCTCGAAGAGTTGCAAAAGCTAGCCGCTGCCGGGGACGCCGAAGCGCAATGGCAGATGGGCGTCCGCTACCATAACGGAGACGGCGTTCCCCAAGACGACGCGCAAGCCGTACCGTGGTTTCTGCGCGCCGCCGAACAAGGCCACGTGACCGCACAGGCGACCCTAGGCGCGTACTACTGGGCCGGCCGTGGAGTTCCCGAAGACTTGTCCAAAGCCTATTTCTGGTCCGCGATTGCGAACGCCCGTGGTGACGAGGCCAGCAAGCTTCGACTCGAAGTCTTGGCCTCGCGAATGACGCCAGCGCAGATATCCGTCGCCCGCGAAAAGGCCGATGACTGGATTCACACCTATTACCAAAGAGCAAAGCCCGAACCAAACTAACCAAAGCGCGCGAACCACGAAGGCACGAAGGCTCTTGTATGTTGCTTTCCTTCGTGTGCCTTCGTGACCTCGGTGGTGGAGGTTTGGTCAAAATGTGCCACCACCGATTAAGCCAGATGCAGAGACGGGCGTCTTCGCCGTGCCAAACCGCCCTCTGGGCGTAGGGGGATGCCCGTAGCTCCTCCGGGCTCAATGTTGTAATGCCGCACGTGATCTCTGATGTAGCGGAGGGCTTAACCAGCCCGTCGATCTTCCCCTTTGTTATAATCCTCGTTCTGCATCCAAGTGATTATCCGGCATAAAGTTGGAGTTCGTGGTTTGAAAAAAGTCCTGATTCTTCTGTTGTTTCTGCTGCCAGCCAGTTTCGTGTGGCTGAGTTGTGGCGGCAATTCCAAAAGCGGCTCCGGTGTGAGCGGAATCGCTTTCCGCGCCTTCCTCTCGAATAGCGTCTCTGCCGGTACTTCGCTCGCGGGTATTTACATTGTCAACACTCAAGACGATGTGAGAGGACCCGCAACCCCGATTTCCGCCGGCAACACTCCAGGGATGATGGTGGTTACGCCCAACCGGACCCAGACCCTGGTCTTCAGCGGCAACGGCACCCAAAACTCCGACAACCAGTTCACCATCATCGCCAACGCCACCGAAAAGGCCGCGTTTCATTTCACTTTGCCCGGCATGACCGAGAGCTTCGTCGTTTCGCCCGACAGTTCCACCGCCTACGTTGCCGTGCCCACCGCCGTCGTCAATGGCCAGTCTCCCGGGTTGGTTGGAGTCGTCTCCCTGGTCACCGGCGCTTTCGCGGGACAGGCCCCGGTTCCCTCGGTTCACTATCTCGCGATCAACAACGCTGGCAGCCTGCTGCTTGGCTTCATGGATAACTCCGATTCCGTCGCCGTAATCACCCCGTCGCAAATCGGGATCGGCAATCCGGTAACGTACATTGGCGGCCAAGGCATTTTCGACCGTCCCATAGCGGCGTTTTTCAGCAGCGACGACAGCACAGCCTATGTGGTCAGTTGCGGCGCCGAGTGCGGAGGAATGCAAGCCGGCGTGCAGCAGTACAATCTGGTCACCAATCAACTCGTCGCTTCTGTCCCCGCCTGTATTCCCAATCCCGGCTCCAACCCAATAACGTGTCAAGGCCCGGCCGCGGGCAGCGTAGCCCTGCTGAATGGCTCAACCATGTATTTGGCGGGTACTCCCTATTCGCCCGGAGGAGGCGAGTCGCTGCTATGTCCCCCCGGAACCACGCAGGCCGAGTATTGCGGTCAGCTCACCATCATCAACCTCACCACTATGTCGGTCACTAACACGTCGGAGATCATCATCACCGACGGCTACCACAACCGAATCGCGCTCGCAGCCAACGGACAGCTCTTCATCGGCGCACACACCTGCACCGAAATTGTTCCACCCATTCCGCCGCCCCCAGGAGCCGAGACCCGTGGTTGCCTTTCCATCTACAACACGCTGGCCAACGCCGTGGGCAACGCTCCGGCCGGAGGCGTCGTCATTCCTCCCATGAATGGAGACGTGACCGGCATCCAACCCGTCGTTACCCAGCGCGCCCCAAACTCTCCGCAGGAGGTTGTGTATCTGGTCCAGGGCGGCTCGCTCAACATCTACGACGTCACCACCGACGCCCTGGAGTACAACCCAAACAACCCCGAGCAGCCCGGTGAGGTCCGAGGACTGGTGGGGTATTTCATAGACGTCAAGACAGTCGATTATTGAGAAGCGTAGCTGTTGAATTTCGCGTTCGCCACGGCGGGGGAAAAGCGTAAAGCCTTAGCGAACGACCAACAACGAGCGACCAACGACCGTCTCACCGCGGCACCAACGTCATCTCATGCATCCGCGCCCGCTCGACCGCAGCCTGTGAATAGGAAAACGCGAACGTCGAGCCTCCGTACCAAGCCTTCCACTGGTCAAGGTAATACGGACTGAGGAAGATCCCGCTTTCTCCCGTAACCAGGTTCAGCGCGCTTTCGTCAAAGTTCGCAAAATTCCAAGTCAGCCTCTCCGAGGGTCCAAACCCGCGCCCCACCGCCTTCACCGTATAGTTGCTGCCGCTCAGCGGATGCACTCCCGGCCCCGTGAAGCGCCCAATCACTGGAAGCTGGCTGAGCACAAGATGATCAATTTCCACCGGATAATACTTCCCCCATGTCCATTGACTGAGATCTACCGGAGCTCCCTTCGCAATTTTCTCAACACCTCCCGATGGCGTTCCCGTCTGCTTGACCGCGTTCTCCACCGCCGCCGTCAGCAGGCTTCCGTAGTCGGAGTATCCCGGCGGCAGCCACCGCGCCGGTTGCTTGGTGAGCACATTTTCCAACCAGACCGGAGCCATCATCCACTCATAGCTCTTCCAACTCAGCGCTCCCGAAGCCGCGCTCGCACCCGGAGCATCCGCCGCCGGGCCCAGCTTCGGCTCCAGCAGCATCCGCACCAGTTCCTGACGCGCCGTGGTCTCAATCGTCGGCGCCGCGGAATCCGCCGACATCCGCCCATCCCAATCGCGCAGAATTTCCGCCACCCGCTTCGCTCGCTCCGACGCATTTGCGGCGTGATCGACCGCATACACAAACTTGTCGGCACAGAACCGGTCATACGTCGACGACACATCCATCTGCAGCGCCAGCATATCCGCAGGCGCAAACTTTTTCCCCGATTCAAGCACGCGATAGATACGATCCGTTCGCCAAGGCGCTTCCCATTCCGTACTGATCGAATATTTGTACCCGTCAGGAGTAATTCGCCCATTAGCCGTAGCCAGAATCCCCTCCGGAGGATCGTAAACATGCGGCATCGCGTCGAACGGAACCCAGCCAATCCATTCATGCGCATCATCGCTGCCGCTAACTGGCAAGCTGCCATCGCCCGATGTCCGGATCGGCACGCGTCCCGTAGCCTGATAACCGATGTGGCCATCCACGTCGGCGTACATCACATTTTGTCCGGGCGCCCCAAAAGTCGAGAAGGCCTTCCGAAACTCATCCCAATTCTGCGCCGAGTCCGCATCAAAGAACATCAGCCCCATGCCATCCTGCAAAGTCCAGCGCAGAGCAATCTTTCGCGTCTCGCCCGGAATCAAATCCGTAATGACAGGACCGTGGCGCGTGCTCACCACGTCGAGCGTGACGTCCGGCTCGCCCTTGACGTGAATCGTCTCCTGCCGATGCTGCGCATCCACCCATCCCGCCGGAGTCTTGTACTGCCCCTGCGCGTTGAACTCTTCGATGAAGTCGTCTTCGACTGTCGGGCCGACGTTGGTAAATCCCCACCCGATGCGCTGGTTATGCCCCACAATCACGAACGGAACTCCCGGCAGCGTCACGCCCGCCACATCGAAGTTGCCGCTTTTCAAATGTGCCGCAAACCACAAGTTCGGCATCTGGTGGTCAAGGTGCATATCATTCGACAGCAGCGGCTTTCCCGAAACCGTATGCTGCCCCGAAACCACCCAGTTGTTCGACCCTGGCCGAAACAAACTCTCTTCCCGATTGAAATTATTGTCATCCTGAGCGAAGCGAAGGACCTGCTTCTTCGCTGATGCAAGCGACAGCAGGTCCTTCGCTTCGCTCAGGATGACAACTTTAGGCAAAGCCGAAATCATCCGCGAATTCCCGCCCGCCGGATCGACCTCTTCGTCGTCATCGTCTTCCTCATCGCCATGTTTCGCCGCAGGTTCATCCTGAATCCGCCGCAGTTCGCTCGGCGGACGATCCCGCCACGAAGAGTTCACATACATATCCGCCGTCAGTTCCGGCCCCAGCTTAGCCAGAATTTTCTCGCGCTCCAGCGCCCGCCCGTAACTGTAGTGGTTAAGGTACTGCACCATGTGCGCGCCCACCAGCAGGGAATCCGTCACCGTCCAAGGCCGAGGCGTGTACTTCAGCAAACGGAATTCCAGCGATAGCCGGTCGCGATGGGAATCGATAAACGCATTCACTCCGCGAGAGTAAGCGTCAAAATAAACCCGCTCGCTCGCGGAGATTTTTGTCTCCGCCGCCTCAGCCGCCGGCCGCAGCCCCAGAATCCGCTGCTCGCGGTCCATCTTCACCGTGGCAGACCCAATCACTTCGGAAAGTTCTCCCGCCGCCGCGCGCCGCATGATGTCCATCTGCCACAGCCGGTCTTGCGCAGTCACATAACCCTGGGCAAAAAACAAATCGTCGAGCGAAGAAGCCTCAATCGTAGGCACACCCTGCCCATCGCGCACGATGCGCACTTTGGAAGAAATCCCCGCCACGGAGACAGACCCATCCAGTTGCGGCAAAGCCGAGCGTGCAATCCAGTACAGCCACCACACGCCGGCGATAAGCGCCACCAGCAAAAGACAGACGAAGTAGTACAAGATGCGGAGCGCAGGATGGCGACGGCGATGGCGCCGCCGGGCGTCGCGGTCGGAAATCTCAGGCAGGGAAGCAGCAGACATTACTGAAAGATTGTAGGGGCGCGTGAAGTCCGTGACAACCGCCCCCCAGCGGCAGTCGCCACTCGAGGTGAGTAATTCCGAGGCGCGGAAGGGCAAGTCGGTTGGCGCAACTCGAACTCGCCAAGTATCATGTCTGGAATCCTCGGTGCGCAGTATCATCTCAAGTGTCGCGCCGACCATCATGCTGCAGAAACGAATCGACGATCAGCCGACTATCTCGCCGGAAAGCATCCGCGAAGCGGAAGGAATTTTTCGCCAGCATCTCAAACGCGTCGGCCTGAAACAAACCGAACAACGCAACGCCATTCTGCGAACTTTCCTCGAAACCCGCGAACACCTCTCCACCGACGAACTGCACCGCCTGGTTAAGAAAACCGACCCGCGCATTGGCTTCACCACCGTCTACCGTACCCTGAAGCTCCTCGCCGGTTGCGGACTGGCCAGCGAAGTCGCTTTCCACGACGGCATTGCGCGTTATGAGCACCAGTATAACCGTCGCAGTCATCACCACATGGTCTGCACCGAGTGCGGCGCATCGGTCGAATTTTTCTCCGAGAAAGTCGGAGAAATCGAACAGGAGATCGGACGCAAGCACCATTATGTAACCACCCGCCACACCTTCCAGATTTATGGTGTTTGCGAAGAATGCCGAAAGCAGAGGAATGGTCGCCGACTTGTCTAGTGCCGAGAAAAGTCCCGCGAATCCGCCGCAAGCCACGGTGAAGTGCCCACATTGCGGAACCGTGATGCCAGCGAGCGCGGCGTTCTGTCCTGGTTGCGGATGGTCGATGACACCACTTCCTCCCGCCGAACGTGCGGTCGCTGCGATTGCCTATTTCACCTTTGTCGCCGCCGCGGTGGTCCTGTTTCTGCCCGCTTATCGCAGCAACCGCTTTGTTCGTTTTCATGCCTGGCAAAGCAGCTTGCTCTGGGGAGTTTTTTTCGTTTTGACCATCGCCGCCGTTTTCCTTTCGAATGTCGCTGCCGCAGTGGCTTTTCTTTTGTTTGGAATTCTGGCATCGCTGGCAATGTTTTTCCTGTGGATGGTCCTAACCTTCAAAGCCTGGGAAGGCGAGCGCTTCGAGTTACCACTGTTCGGGGATCTAGCAGCGAGATTGAAATAGCAGGTGTCAGGTCTCAGGTCTCAGGAAAAGCAAAATCAATTTTCCATTCGCCGTGACGATTGCTCCTGACACCTGACACCTGAGACCTTGCTGTTCTTGTGCTCATCGTTGAAAATACTTGATTCACCATGCAACGCACTTCCTATTTCACTGTGCATTTTAGGAGACCTCATTGACTCAGCTTCAGCGCGTTAAGATCAGCGCTCTCGGCACCTACGTTCCGCCTCGTCTTCTCACCAACGCCGATCTGGAAAAACTTGTCGACACCAACGACCAATGGATCATGGAGCGCGTAGGCATCCGCGAACGCCATCTGGTCGACAAAGGCGTTGCGACCAGCGATCTTGCGGTTGAAGCAGCCAAGAAAGCGCTCGACCAGCGCGGCATCTCGCCCTCCGACCTCGACGCGATCATCGTCGGGACGGTTACGCCCGATATGTTTTTTCCCTCGACCGCGTGTCTTGTCCAGCACAAACTCGGCGCGAAGAACGTCTGGGGATTCGATCTCTCGGGCGCGTGTTCGGCGTTTGTGTACGCCCTACAAGCGGGAGCGCAGTTCGTTGCTTCCGGAGCCCACAAGAAAGTGCTCGTCATCGGAGCCGACGTAATGTCGTCGATCATCGACTACACCGACCGCGCCACCTGCGTCATCTTTGGCGATGGAGCAGGCGCGGTCCTGCTCGAGCCCGCCGAAGACGACTCCGTCGGTCTCATCGACTTTCTGCACGAAGTCGACGGATCGGGTGGCGAGGCGCTGTACATGCCAGGCGGCGGAAGCCTGAATCCATCCAGTCACGAAACCGTCGACAAGAAGATGCACTTCGTTCATCAGGATGGAGCTGCGGTCTTCAAGTTCGCGGTGCGGAAGATGGCGCTGCTCTGCGAAGAGATTCTCAAACGCAACAACATTCAGGGCAGCGAGATTGATGCCTTCATCCCGCATCAGGCCAATAAACGCATCATCACCGCAACCGCCGATCGCCTGAGCATGCGTCCTGAAGCCGTGATTATTAACATCGAAGAATTCGGAAATACCACGGCGGCAACCATTCCGCTGGCGATGGAAACCGCGCGCCAGCAAGGCAAATTGAAGAAGGGAAGTCTGGTGTTGTTGGCTTCGGTCGGAGCGGGATTTACGAGCGGTGCGACTTTGCTGCGCTGGGCGTTCTAGGTCGCGACGGAGACGCGGCAAGCCGCGTCTCTACTCACATTACTTTGTCGCCATCGCTTCTACCAATGACTCGAAAATCTTGAAGCCATCGGTGCCGCCGAGTTCGGGCTCAGCGGCGCGCTCGGGATGCGGCATCATGCCCAGCACGTTGCGTCCCGGGCTGCAGATGCCGGCGATATTATCGAGCGACCCGTTGGGGTTCGCTTCCGCCGTGATTTCACCTTGCGCATTCGAGTAGCGGAAAACGATGCGGTTGTCGCGCTTCAGTTCCGCGAGCGTCGCTTCATCGCAAAAATAATTGCCTTCCATGTGACCGATTGGGATGGTCAGCACCTCGCCCTTGCGGCACGCGTTGGTAAACGGCGTCTCATTGTTTTCGACTCTCACCTGCACCGGTTTGCAGACATACTTCAAGCCGACGTTGCGCATCAACGCTCCCGGCAGCAATCCCGACTCACACAGAATCTGGAAACCGTTGCAGATGCCGAGGACCAGCCCGCCGCCGGCGGCAAATTTGCGCACCGATTCCATGACTGGCGAAAACTTAGCAATCGCGCCGGTGCGGAGATAGTCGCCGTAGGCGAAGCCTCCCGGCACAATGATCACATCGCAATTCTCCAGATCGTGCGAATCGTGCCAGAGGAGCGTTGCCGGCTGATGGGCGACATGGTTAGCGGTCCAGAACGCATCGTGGTCGCAGTTCGATCCGGGAAAAATTATTACGCCGAATTTCATGGAAGTTCTCGTGTTTACTACTTGGTAACGGGAGGGACACTCCCCCACCATTATTTTTAACTCCGGTTCTTTAGAATCATGGAGTTAGGCGGAATTTCCCGCCAAATCTTTAAGGAATAAGGACTTATATGCAAGATCTTGAGCGAGCGGGAGTTAGCGGCGAAGGTCTCGGCTTTTCAACTAAATCGCCGCGATGCATATCCTTCCAATTTTCAAAGAACTGATCGATTCGGGTTCGTTTGGCCCCGAAGACGATTCGCCCAGGCAGTTGAAGTGAGTAATCTAATAGTGACGAGGGTTACAGTCTTAAGTCAAGGAAAAAGTGAGGGACCACTGCCGCGATACATTTCTCCATCTGAAATCAGCGAGATTGGCGGCAACCGTGAGCAGGAATGAAACGCCGATGAGAATCATGCTTTATTGCCAAGCAGAAGCGGTGCTCCAACCCGGCACGAGGAACATGGAGGCGTGCCACGCTGCCCAAGGCAAAGCGAGAACAATCGAGCCAACAAACGCACCGAATCGAGTCCTCCAAGTAGACCACGACGAGAATACTCGCCCTATCTTTGCCAATAGCCTGGCCGATGCATGAACGGTTGATGCTAACGGGCAATCCCACGTTTTGATCGCTGGTTAATCAACGCCATGCGATTCGGACGCTGCCCGTCTTGAAAAGGTTCTTGTTCTTGCGGATAATCGTACTCGCCCATGCGGAGAAGCACGATCAACTTTGACACAGTGCGGAAGATCAGTTTGGCGTTGCCCGGCGTGACGGAGAGCACGGCATACGGCGCACCCGCGCTCAAGGTTCGCGGCAAACTGTTGGCATGTGTGCCTGCTCATCGTTCGGCTGAGCCGGGTTCGCTGGTGGTTCGCGTTGACCTCGACGACCGCTCCGAACTGCTCGCAGCCGCGCCCGATGTTTACTACGTGACCGACCACTATCTCAATTACAGTTCCGTGCTGGTTCGCCTGTCCCGTGTCACCCCCGATGTCCTGCGGGACTTGCTCGGCATGGCTCACAAGTTTGTGATCGCCGAGGCGGCACGCCGTTCGCCATCGCGGAACAGACGCAAGGCTCTCTGATTTCGGCTCGCTGCCGAGCAATCCGAGAGCGAGCCCGACCGATGCGCCGGAGGAAAGCGAATTGGAAGAATAGCGGCAGAAAAATAGGAGGCTCCCATGAAGCGAGAAGGGGCACTGAAGGTCGTATTGGTGGTCGTGGGATTGCTATTTTGCGCTGGCGTTTATCCGCTGGCGATGTTTTTCTCCCGCGAGCCTGCCGTGCCAATGATAATGAGCATCTACGTCACCCTCGGAATCTTCTTGCTGCTGGCGGTGCGCGATCCAGCGGCAAACCGCACCCTGATCGCCTTCGCTGGATGGGCAAATCTTGCGCATGCTGGGGTGATGGCTGCGCAGGAATACCGGAATGTCATCGAGCGGCGGGAACTCGCCGGAGTGATTGTGTTCGCAATCGTCGGTATTGTGCTGGTCGGGCTGGCTCCGGCAAAACAATCGGCGTAGCGGGCATGGGCATCCGGTGCGTAGCCCAAACTTTCACCCCGACATCCCCATCCCTAAGCAAGCCAGAACCGAGCACGCGAAGCTGCAAGAGTGTCCTCTACGATTCTGTCGAAAAATCAGATTGGAGTCTCAGGGCGATCAGAACCAAGTTTGTTTGCGGCAATCAATGCAGGCTTGTCCAAACTTTTCCTGTAAGACCTTGGCTTCCCGCCGTGCCTGTCGAGCCTGAAATACCACGAAAATTGCAAAGACGACAAGCAGCCAGTGCAAGTGCAGAGCGAGGATCAATCCGAAGATCATCAGGTCAACGGAAACGCATGGGATTACGGATTCGTGCGTAGAGACCGTGGATGACGAGCAAACTGCCGCAAGACCATAGCTATGGAATCAGCTTGAAGATGAAGATAGTGCCGCAGCCGTAGCTGGGGCGTAAAGTGCCTCCCGACTTCGCCATCTGGCATCGTTGGTTATTCCGAGCCTAACCTTCCGCGAGCTCTTCGCCTAACTCTTCTTGCCGGTTACAGCGTAGAACGCGGTGGCTTCCTGCTCCACGTTCTTGCTGCCGCACTTGGGGCATTTCGCATTTGCGTCATGTTCTTTCAGGGTGAGAATCAATTCGAAGGTTTTGTGACAATCGTTGCAGACGTAGTCGTACACGGGCATGTGGGCCTCCCGCTCGATTCGAAACGAGCTACCGTAGAAATTGTACGCCGATCGCGCGCTGCTTGTCCGTGAGCGAATGCTAGCAGTCAGAAACCCGGCCAAGGGCGCTCTGGCAGGCCCCGAATGCTTTACGAAATAACATTCGGGGCGCCCAGTGGTCTTGTCGCAACCGTGGTTCCACCACTATTTCGGCATCACTTCGCGCGCCAGCTTGCTCGCAACCACTTCGCGTATCTCGTTGCGTTTCTTTCCGGCTTCGATCATGGCCTCTCGCGATCCGTAATGCTTGGCGATGATGGTTGCCGCTTTGGTCTCGGCCTGATCGATTGCCGCCCAATTGGGATACATCAACCCGACCGCGATATCCCAGTCATGCGGGCCATCGGTGGTCACGTTGGTCCAGACTTTGTAGTCGGTAATGATGCCTTCCTTTTTCACCGCATCGTAGGAAGGTCTCAGATTCTCGCGAAAATCTTTCCAGAAGGCCTCGGACTGACCGGGCTTGAGTTCGTAGTAGGTGACGCGCCATACCGATCGGTAATCATAGTTGGGATTCTGCGCAAGCGCGGGGAGCGTGGTTAGCAGCGTTACGGCAAACAGAGTGGCGCATAGAGCTTTTCTCATCTTGCCTCCTGTTGTTTTCTTGGAATGGATTGAAACGGCACAGATACCGACGCCGAAGGGTATCATCGCGAACGGCCGTTTACAAACCGTTGCAGTCGCCGGTGTCTAGGAGGCTGCGGAAAAACTCAATTGCCCGACGCAATCGTTCCCTCAGCGGCTAAAGCCGGCAATGAAAATAGGTGTTTATCGCAGCGGTAAACCGCTGCGCCACCCAAGAACAAGAGCAAAAGCGGTAAACCGCTGCGCCACCCAAGAACAAGAGCAAAAGCGGTAAACCGCTGCGCCACCCAAAAGCGAGGCCAAAATCGAGTTTTTCAGCAACCTTCCAGGGAGTGCGTCGACAAGCTCATCATACGGGGGCGGTAGTAGCCCTCCGGAAATGTTCGAGAATCGCATCAGCCTGCGATTTCGTGACCACTGCCGACAGCGCCGCGACATCCGCCTGCTTTACAGCTTGCAGGCTGCCGAAATGTTCCAACAAGCGGCGAGTGGTCGATTCTCCTACGCCGGGGATCTCTCGTAACTCAGTCGCGCGGTCGCGGATCTGGCGCCGCTTCCGATGAAACGTCACGGCGAAACGATGCGCTTCGTCGCGGATCATCTGCACCAGGTGCAACACGGGAGAATGATGGTCGAGAGCGACCGGGTCGTCTTCCTGTCCGTAGACGTAGATGATTTCTTCGCGCTTGGCAATGGCGGCCAGCGGCTGGTTGATGATCTCGAGCGCTTCCAGCGCCTGCGCGGCGGCGTGGAGCTGACCTAGTCCGCCGTCGATCAGCACCAGGCTGGGCATGGGATTTTTTCCTTCCAACTTTCTATCTTCACACAACCGCTTATACCGGCGCGTGACCACCTCGCGCATGGACGCGAAATCGTCTACTCCCTCGACGGTCTTAATAATGAACTTGCGGTAATCGGATTTTTTCATCCTGCCGTCTTCCCACACCACCATCGATGCCACGGTTTCCGCGCCCTGAATGTGAGAGATGTCGAAGCACTCGATGCGCTTCGGGAGTTCGGGCAGGGCCAGCGCATCTTGCAGCGCCTCCTGGATGACGCGCGAGTTCGGCTTCAGCACTCGAAAACGCTGATCGTACGACTGCTTGGCGTTGGTGCCGGCAAGATCGATGAGTTCGCGTTTTTCTCCGCGCTGCGGAACGGTAAGGTGCACCCTTGTTGGTCTGCCGCCTTCGCCCGCGAGCTGTTCGCTGAGCGCGTCCTCCAATTCTGCGCGATCTTCGAAGTCGACGGGAACGTAAATGTTGCGCGGCACGTAAGGCTGACCCAGATAAAGTTGCTTGACTAAGGCGGAGAAGAATTCACCGGGTGCAAAAGAGTCGGTCGAGAGACTGGCGTCCTCGCCCGTCACGGCAGCGGCCGCTGCGCTGTTCGCTGGCGAGCTTTGCTCGCCGGGGCGGACGAATGCGTCCGCCCCTACGTGGCCTGTGCCAAACTCGGGCAGGTCTTCCCAGAAAAACTCGCGCCGGTCGAGCACTTTGCCTCCACGCATGTGGAACAGGTTCACGGCCAGCATCTGATTTTCGTAGTGATACCCAAAAACGTCGGCGTCGTCGCCTTCGGCGGCCGCGATGCGCTGTTTCTCCTGCAGTTGCTCGACGGTCGAGATCAGGTCGCGATAGCGGGCGGCGCGCTCGAACTCCTGCGCCTCGGCCGCTTCCGACATGCGCTCACGCAGAGATTTGACCAAATCGGTTTGACGCCCTTCAAGAAAAAGCTCGACATCGCGCACCGCTTCGGCGTAGATCTCGGGCGTGGTCAACTCCTTTACGCACGGCCCGAGACAGCGCTTGATGTAAAACTGCAAACAGGGCCGCGGGTGGTGACGGGTCAGGTCCACCTTGCACGACGGAACCATGAAATGCCGGTGAATCAGGTCGACGATGCGATAAGCGAGATTGGCCGGAAAGTACGGACCATAATACGCGCTGCCGTCCTTGCGCAGACGGCGCGTCACATAGACGCGGGGAAAACGCTCGGCTAGCGTGAGCTTCACGTAAGGGTAAGTTTTGTCGTCACGCAGCAGGATGTTGAAGCGTGGCTTTTTCTGCTTGATCAGGTGATTCTCAAGCGCCAGCGCCTCTTTATTATTGGCAACTACGATGTAGTCGACGTCGACCGCCTCGCGGACCAGCGTGCCAGTTTTCGCGTCCTCCCAGCGGCCTTCGTGGAAGTAGGAAGAAACGCGCGAGCGCAGGTTCTTCGCCTTGCCAACGTAGATGACTTCGCCTTCGGCGTTTTTGTAGAGATAGACGCCGGGCGAAGTGGGCAAACTGCGGATTTTCTCGGGGAGATCCATGACCGCTTCATCTAGTGTAATGTAAAACATGTTGACAGAAGTGTGTTACAATCCTGGCTATGAGTAAGACAATCACAATTCGTCTACCGGAAGAGCTCGCCGAGTGGCTTAAGACTACTGCCCATAGAACGGGACTGCCGGTGGGCCGATTGGTCCGTGAGGAGTTGGAGCACGCGAAGCGGGAACACGGGGACAAGCCCTTCATGCGCTTTTCGGGGGTGATCGATGGCCCTCCCGATCTTTCCTCCCGTAAAGGATTTTCTCGGAAATGAGGGGAATTGCCGATACCGGTTTTGTGGTGGCATTTCTCAATCGCCGCGACCGGCATCACGCATGGGCTGACGAGATCGGTATGCGCACTTCAGAGCCGCTGCTCACCTGTGAGGCGGTTCTGGCGGAAACCATTTTCCATGTTGGATCGGTAGCCGAGGTTCTCGGATTGGTGCAGTTCGGATTCCTAAAGCTCGCCTTCGATCTTCGGGGAAATCTCAATGAGATTCTAGAACTTGCCGAACGTTATCGAGATCGCAATCCGGATCTTGCGGATTTGTGCCTGATCCGAATGAGCGAGCTAAACCAAGGCCTGCCCGTGCTGACCGTGGATGAAAAAGACTTCCGCGTTTATCGGCGAAATGGAAGAGATGTGATTCCGATTGTGTGTCCGCCGCGAGGCTGATATCTACGCGCTCCATCCCTTCACAAACTCTACCAGGCTGCGCAGCGCAATTCCTGACGGGCCTTTGGCGATCCAGGGTTTGTTCTCTTCCATCCAGGCAGTGCCGGCGATGTCGAGGTGGATCCACGGCGTATCTTCGGAGAATTCTTTCAGGAACATGGCGGCGAAGATGGCGCCGCCGTAGCGGGCTCCGGAATTCTGCATGTCGGCGATATTGGACTTGATGAGTTCCCTGTATTCGTCGTCGAGCGGCAGGCGCCACATTTTCTCGCCCGCTTGCTGGTTGGCCTTGGCGAAGCGCTCGTACATCTCGTCGGTGCTGGCGAAAATTCCGGCGTTCACGTAGCCGAGGGCCACGACGACCGCGCCGGTCAAGGTCGCGGCGTCGACGAGATGAGTGCAGCCGAGTTGCCGAGCATAGTAGAGGCCGTCGGCCAGGATTAAGCGTCCTTCGGCGTCAGTGTTGATGATTTCTATCGACTTGCCGGACATGGCGATCTGCACGTCTCCCGGCTTCTGCGCTTTGCCGGAAGGCATGTTCTCCGTCGCGCAAACAACCGCGGTGACTTTGACTTTAGGCTTCAGCAGCGCGATGGCCCGCATGGCGCCGATCATGGTCGCGGCTCCGGCCATGTCGTATTTCATTTTCTCCATGCCATCGGCGGGTTTGATTGAAATGCCTCCGGTGTCGAAGGTGACTCCTTTGCCGACCAAGCCGAGATGCACATCTTTGGCTGCGCCTTCGGGTTCGTAGCGCAGCACGATCAGTGCGGGAGGTTCATCGGAGCCTTGGGCCACTCCCCAGAATGCTCCCATCTTCAGTTCTTTGATCTTATCGGTGCTGTAGGTTTCGCATTTAAGGCCGACTTCCGCGGCCATCTTCTTCGCGCGCTCGGCCAATATGGTTGGCGTCATTAGATTCGACGGCTCATTGACGAGGTCGCGGGTGAAGTTCTGGGACTCGGCTATGATGCGTCCGGTTTCGAGAGCCGATGCCGCGGACTTCTGGTCTTCTGCCTTTTGAATGACGATGGTGATGGCGTCGATCTTTTCATCCTTGTTCTTGCGATCGCTCTTGTAGTAACCGGGATCGAAGTCGCCGATGATGGCGCCTTCTGCGATGGCGCGAACCGCGAAGGGTGACGGAACTCCGCTTCCACCTCCGTGGGCGAAGGCGAAGTTGCGAATGCTTTTTCCTTTCAGCGTGCGGACGGCTGTGCCGGCGAGTTTGCGCAATTCCGCGGCGGAAAACGTCTTAGCTTTGCCTCCGCCGATCAGGAGCAGACGCTTCGCTTTCAATCCGGACGGATTGTGCAGAAGCGTGGTTTCGAAACTCTTGCCGGTGACTTCGCCGCTGGCGATGACATCTTTGGCGGCTTCGCGCACGGCTGCGTCGTCACACTCGACGGAAGGAGCGGGCTTGTCCTTTTCGCGGCGGTCTTCGCTGTGGACTTCGCTGTGATCGAGGACGACTACGACCAGGCAATCGGTTTCCAGTTGAGACGGAGTGGTGGACGAGAGATTTGTCTTCATGATGAGTATGTTCAGTATCCACGGTGGAAGGGGAAACTTGCAACTCTAGCGGGGAAATCTGGTTGGGAACGCGCTCGGTGTTTTTGACCCCCTCCCAACTGATCTTTGAAAAAAAAGGACTTAGAGGACGATTTTCGCTTCGTCTTTGAGGAATAAGGACTTACGTGTAAGTTCTATGTAAAACAATGACTTAGCTGGATGCGGTGGTCGATTTCCGCTAAGATATTTATAAAACGATGACTTAGGTGGATTCGGTTCTAGATTTTCCGCCATGTTTTTGAGTTATAAGGACTTGGTGGCGGCAGGGGTATTTCGACTGCGGTTGAGCTTCGCTTCGCGAAGCTCAATCCTCGCTCAACATGACTGGGTCGAGTGAGATGGCCCAGCTTTTCTTCGCCCAGGGAAATTCCGGGTAGTGACAAGTCTGGTGAGCGGTGGCAGTGATCATTTTTTCTCAACGTACAATCGGGTTGGAGGTGGGTGATGCGTAAGGGGAGTGCAGTTGCGCTGTTTCTGGTGATTGCGATCGGGGCGGCGGCTGGATCGAAGATCGAGGGGACAACCACGCTGAAAGATTTTCAGCCGGTGGGAATGACCGACAAGAGCCACAAGCATCAGCAGTACGATTTGTCATTCGCGGCGGCGGGCAGGCAGTATACCTGCCGCACGAAAGAGAAAGAGTCGTTGAAAGCGACCGACTTTGTTGTGGGCAGCGAAGTGAGGTATGAGATTGGCGGCACTAAGGGCAAGGTGAAAAGCACGAACGGCAAGCAAGCCGAATGCGCCATTGTGCGGGTCGCGGATTTGCCGGCCTCCCAGCCGTGAGGCTGCGCCTGCAGGGCTGATGCATCAGCGCCGCTAGTCCCCGCCGACATCAACCTTGCTTTCTTCCGCGCGAGATGGCCTCGCGGGCTTCTTTGTCGGCCGTTTTCCGGCGTTCGGTTTCTCGTTTGTCCCAGAGTTGTTTGCCTTTGGCCAGGGCTAGTTCGACCTTGATTTTGCCGTTCTTGAAATACATGCGGGTGGGGATCAGC
Source organism: Terriglobales bacterium (assembly GCA_050014035.1). Taxonomy (GTDB): domain Bacteria; phylum Acidobacteriota; class Terriglobia; order Terriglobales; family Acidobacteriaceae; genus Acidiflorens. Next base: position 3,317 of record JBEKED010000007.1, on the reverse strand, counting down.
GTCAGTCCCTTCTGCTGCGTCTTGCCGATTAGCTTGCGGATTTCTTCTTTGTGCACCAGAAGTTTGCGGGTGCGCAGAGCGGCATGATTGGCGTAGTTGCCATGATCGTAGGGGCCGATGTGGCAGTTCAGGAGCCAGAGTTCGCCATCTTTGATGAGGCCGTAGGAGTCTTTGAGATTCGCGGTGCCGCCGCGGACGGATTTCACCTCGGTTCCGGTGAGCACGACTCCGGTCTCGAATTTTTCTAGCAAGAAATAGTTATGACCGGCGTTCCTGTTAACAGCGGCGTCCTTTTCCCCGGAGGCGGTGGGCTGGCGGCGAGGATTTTTCTCCCGATTGGGCTGGGTCTGGTGAGTGGTCTGCTTGGCCATGATACTGAAGAGCATGATACTGAAGAGCATGGTGCTGAAAAGAAAGTATCACGAAGGCAGGTTTCAGGTGCGAGGTTGTAAGCTGCGAGTAGTGTCTTAGTTTGAAGATTATAACGAGGCGAGACGGATTTGCCAGCAGCAAAAAAGCAGGTCCTTCGCTCCGCTCAGGATGACAATACTTTTGGGATTATCCAAACTGAGACACTACCGAGCTGCGAGCAGGCCGACGAGTCGGATTGTTCGTTGCTCGGTAGCTGGTAGCCCGTAGCCCCGTAGCGGGAGAGCCGGGACCCGCGACCTTAAGGACCTGTACTAATGAGTGTAAACACCTACGTACCAATCACTTCGAGTGCCAGTTGATGCGATGCTATAATCCAAATTTCCGGGACTTTTTGCGTCCGAACGACTTGGGCAATGCCCGCACCACTGACTTTATCGGGTGGGCAGAAGGGCTCTGGCGGTGACGCGGCTGGCCGGCCACCTTGCTGCGACCAGGCAGCCGGCGGGCAGCAAAATCCGTCGCTTGCGATTTTTATGAGGACTGCTAGATGAGACGTGTGATCCGTCCTTCTCTGTTTGTTTTGCTGCTGCTCTGTTTGCAGCTTCCAGTAGTGGGGAAAAGCCATGATTCCGCGAAGGTAGCCTTCGCGAAGGGCACCGACGCCGAGGCGCGGCAAGACTATGAGAAGGCCTTCGACTATTTCAAGCAGGCCTACAGTCTGAGGCCGAAGGACCTGAGATATCGTACTGCCTTCGAGCGCACGCGCTTTTATGCGGCCTCCTCGCACGTGCATCGCGGGCAGATTCTGCGCGATGCGGGCAAGCTGGACGAGGCCGTGGGCGAGTTCCAGAAGGGATTGGATATTGATCCTTCGTCGTTCATCGCGCAGCAGGAACTGAACCGGACCAAGCAGTTGCTGCGGGAAGCGCAGAATCCGCCGCCGCAAGCGACCGGTCCAACGCCTTTGCGCCGGCGCCTGCAATCGGCGCAGGGACCGGTAGAACTGGCGCCCATCTCGAACGTTCCCATTACGCTGAAAGTCACGGAGAAAGCGAACGTCATTTACGAGACGGTCGGCAAACTGGCCGGGATCAACGTGCTTTTCGATCCCGATTACGTGCCCAAGCAGGTGCGCATCGAGCTCAACGGCGTGACGTTGGAAGATGCGCTCGAAATCATTTCTTTTGAGACCAAAACTTTTTGGCGTCCGGTGACGCCGAATACGATTTTCATTGCGCAAGACACTCCCGCGAAACGGAAAGAGCTGGAACAGAACGTCATCAAAACCTTTTATCTTTCCAACCTTTCGCAGCCTACCGAGTTGCAGGATGTGGTCAACGCGATGCGCACGATTCTGGAAGTGAGCCGCATTCAGCAGTTGCCATCGCAGGGAGCGATCGTGGTGCGCGGCACTCCCGACCAAGCGGCGCTGGCGCAAAAGCTGGTGGACGATCTCGATAAAGCGAGGCCCGAGGTGTTGATCGATATCGCGGTGATGCAGGTCAGCCGCGACAAGTCGCACACGCTGGGCATCAATCCTCCCACCAGCGCTTCGGTAATGCTGCAGCCGAACATCAACACTACCAGTACTACGGGCTCTACTACCGGTTCGACCACGGGTTCCAGTTCAACGTCGTCGAACGGCATTAACCTGAATACTCTTGCCAATTTGAATGCCACCGACTTCCAGGTCACGATTCCGCAGGCCACGGCGACGGCGTTGATGAACGACACCGATACGCGGGTGATCCAGAGTCCGCAGGTGCGGGCGCTGGACGGGCAGAAGGCGACGTTGAAGATCGGCGACCGGGTGCCGGTGGCGACAGGATCGTTCCAGCCGGGAATTGGCGGCGTCGGCATCAACCCGCTGGTTAACACGCAATTTCAATATCTTGATGTCGGTGTGAACATCGAAATTACGCCGCGGGTGCATGCCGGACGGGAAATTTCCTTGAAGTTGTCGATGGATGTCTCCGACGTGGACTCTTACGTGAGCATTGGCGGCATCAGCCAGCCGGTGATCGGGCAACGCAAAATCGAAAACGAAATCCGCCTGAAAGAGGGCGAGGTCAGCCTGCTGGGCGGGATGATGGAAGACTCGAAGACCAAGGCGCTGACTGGAATCCCGGGTCTGGCTTCGATTCCCATCCTGAGATATCTTTTTTCGCAGGATACGGCGGACCACTCGACCAACGAGATCGTATTCGTCCTGGTGCCGCACATTGTGCGCGGGCTGGACACTTCGCATAACAGCGAGGAGATGCTCGACGTGGGTACGGCGAACGCGCTGTCACTGCGACGGACTAACACCAAGGCTCCGGCGTCGGCTCCGAGTCCGGCGACTGCTCCGGCTTCGCAGGGGACCCCGGCGCCGCCTGCACAGCCGCCCGCCGGGCAGGGTGCGCAGAACCAGGGTGCGCAGAATCAGGGTGCGCAGAACCAGGCTCCGGCATCGCTGGTTCCAGCGAATCAAGCTTTGCCGAAGCCGATGCCGCAAAACCAGGTGAGCGCGGGAACGGGAACATTTCTGTTTGATCCGCCGGCTTTGACCCAGGCCAAGGGCTCGACTTTCACGGTGAACGTCATGCTTTCCGGCGGGCAGAACGTGTACTCCGTGCCGGTGCAGCTCAATTACGATCCCAATCAGTTAGAGGTGCTCAACGTTTCGAACGGAGGCTTCCTGTCGCAGGACGGCCAGCTCGTAACCGTGGCGCATCGCGAGGATACGGCGACGGGCACGATGCAAATCACGGCCTCGCGGCCTCCGGGTGCGGGCGGGGTTTCGGGACAGGGCGCGGTGGTGACGCTGACTTTCATGGCGAAGGGCCCGGGGCAGTCGGCGCTGACGATTACCCGCGGCGGGGCGCGCGACCCGGCGATGCAGCCGATTGCGATGAGTGGAGCGCAGGCGGCGATTACGATTCAGTAGAAGGAAGTTCTCAGTT
>JBEKED010000006.1:0-29060 GCA_050014035.1 Terriglobales bacterium | reverse complement strand
AAGGATCCGCGGGAATTCGACTTGGTCTTCGACGTGAAGAGCGACGGCTGGTTCAATCTTCTGCATGCCATCGGCGACATGCCTCTCGGGGCAACGGTGGCGTTCAGTTCAATTGCCGGCCGCTTCGGCAACGCCGGACAAACGGATTACAGCTCGGCTAACGATCTATTGTGCAAGATCACATCGAGCTTCCGCCGCACGCGGCCAACCGCACGCGGCATCGTCATCGACTGGACGGCGTGGGGCGGCATCGGCATGGCCACACGCGGCTCCATTCCAAAGATGATGGAACTGGCGGGCATCGACATGCTGCCGCCCGAGGCCGGGATTCCATTGATTCGCCGCGAACTGACGGCAGGTGGAACGCGCGGCGAGATTGTTATCGGCCAGCGCCTGGGCGTTCTGCTCAACGATTGGGACGCCACTGGCGGCGTGGCCCCATCGGCGGCCGATGCCTCAAAAGCCTCCGTCTCACCGGCACACGGTTCGGGTCTTTCGGGTCCAGGTCCACTGATCGGCAAGATCGCCAAGGCGAGCCTGCAAAGCGGCCTCATCATCGAGACCACGCTGGACCCGGCAATTCAGCCTTTCCTGCACGATCATCGAATTGACGGCACGCCAGTGTTGCCCGGCGTCATGGGCATCGAGGCGTTTGCCGAAGCCGCGTCGTGCCTGCTGCCCGGCTGGCATGTTGCAAGCCTCGAAGACGTGAACTTCCTGGCGCCGTTCAAGTTTTATCGGAGCGAGCCGCGCGCGGTCACAGTCGAGACGGTCGTCTATCCTCAACCCGGCACCTCGATGTTGGTGGCCGACTGCCGCTTGACGGGCACTCGATCGCTCCCCAACCAGCCCGAGCCACAAACCACTACGCACTTCACCGGCCGGGTGCAACTCACGAAACAGGCGCTCGATGCGGTCACCGTGGCGGCTCCGTACTTGCCGGCTAGACAGATTATTGAAGCCGGCGACATCTATCGCCTGTACTTCCACGGCCCCGCATATCAAGTGTTAGAGCGGGCGTGGTGGGATGGACGCCGGATTATCGGTCTGCTGACCAGAGGTTTGCCGCCAAACCATTTGCCGTCCGAACTGCCGACGCTCATGTCGCCGCGACTGATTGAGCTTTGCTTCCAGACTGCAGGGCTCTGGGAGATGGGCGTCCAGGGCCGTATGGGTCTGCCGCAGCATATCGATAGTATTTCATCGGGGTCACTACCCACGCCCATGCCGGCCGACACGCGCTTATATGCCGTGGTCACTCTGGATTCCTCGGGCCGAGGTTTCGATGCTGAGGTTGTGGACACGCAAGGAAATCGCTATCTGCAACTCAGCGGCTACCGCACGGCAGCTCTGCCCGACGCCGTCGATGCGGAACCGTTAAAGGCGCTACAGGCTGCGATGGCGAATTATGCCATCGCCGTATAAAGAGCAAGACTTGGTTGTGCTGACGATGCGTGAATTCGCGATCTTGATCAGACGATCCGGTGATCGGAGGATTTATGAATGCCACCGGTGAACAGTTCTCCCGGCGCTACGCGGATGTGGCGCTGGTTCAGGCCGCGATCGAGGCTTATAGTGCACAGTTGGCTCTAGAGCAAAAGCAGTTCTATGCGTCGGCGGTGCGCGGACGGCCGCAGGTTCGCAGTGAAATAGGCTGGACGGCAGAGCTCAGGTATCGCGGCCATCGCTACTCGCCCAAGACTTATCGTCTCGGGCCTCAGAGATATCGAATCGAGATCAATGGAGCGCGCATCGAGGCTTCGATCGAGCGTTTGCGGCAGCGCGAATGCCAGCTCAGTATCTTCGGGCGTCAATTTCGCATCGTCTCGACAGTTCAGGGACTCAGTTACCGGATCGAAGTCGATGGCATATCGCACCGCATCGATCGCGATGACGGGGGCATGGTGCACGCGCCGGCGCCGGCGGTCGTGGTTTCCATTCTGGTCAAGCCCGGCGATACAGTTGCGGTGGGCGATCGCCTGGCCGTGATTGAGGCCATGAAAATGGAGACTCAAATCGTGGCTCCATTCCCGGGAAAAATCCGCCAGGTAATGGTCATTCCCAACGTGCAGGTCGACACCGGAGCCCCACTTCTTCAGATCGACCCGGTTGCGGTTGACAATATCGTTGCGGATGGGGAGCGCGTGGTTTTTGGCGCGTCGGTCACAGGCACGTCGCTGCCATCGAACGACGGTGCGGCCATCCAATCGAGCTCCCGTGAGAACCTCTACGAATTGCGCCAGCTTATGTTGGGTTTTGACGTTGACCCCAAACGAACGGCGAAATTGCTCACCCAGTGGAGCGAGAATTGTCCGTTGGCAAGCGATGAGATAAGACAGCGTGAAGATGAGATTTTGAACATCTTCGTGGATATCTGCTCGCTTTTCCAGCGCGATCCGGCGGTGAACCCGGGCAGTGGTGAAAAGCCCAGCGCCGAAGTCTATCTTTTCTCTTACCTGCGCATGCTCGAGATGCGCGGTCACGGACTTCCACCCGCTTTTGTCAGCGCGCTCGAGCGAGCGCTGGCTCATTACGGCGTGCCAACGCTGGGACGCTCGCCAGCCCTGGAAGAGAGCCTGCTTTGGATTTACAAATCGCATCAGCGCCTGGAGCAGCAGATTGCGCCCGTTCTGGGCGTTCTCGAAAGACGCCTGCGGCGCGTCGTGCAGCTGTCGCCGCCAGACGCAGAATCATTTCGGACGCTTCTCGACCGCATGGCCTCGCTTACTAACGGGCTCTACCCGGCGGTCACGGACCTGGCCCGTGAAGTGCGCTATCGCTACTTCGACCAACCGCTGTTTGAGCAGGCACGGCAACAGGTGTACGAACAGGTGGAGAACCATCTCGCTTACATGGCGGCCAATCCTGATGCCGGGGATCGTCCGGAAAGATTCGCGGCCTTGACCGAGTGTCCGCAGCCACTGGTTAGCCTGTTTTCGAGCCGGTTTGCGGCGGCCGACCAGGCGATGCGCAAGTTGATGCTGGAGGTTCTCACCTGGCGGTACTATCGGATTCGGAAAATCACGAACTTTCGCACGGTTGCGGTGAACGACGGACAGTGCTGCGCGACGGCAGAGTACGATCATGAAGCCAGGCGCCTGCACGTGTTCACCACCCATGCCGAGTATTCCCAGTTCGCAGAGTCGGCGCGCGCTTTGTTTCCGTTGATCGCGGACGTTCCGGCGGACCACGACATTCTCATCGATTTTTACCTTTTCCATGCGGGCCAACTGGGCGATGCCGACGCTACCCAGCAGGAGGTGTGTTCGGCGCTTAACCAGGTCGGCTTCCCGCGCTCCATCCGCCGCATTGTGACCACCGTCGCCGGCCCCGGACACGTTTGGAGTATGGCCAGTACGCAGCATTTCACCTATCGTCCCAGCGAAATTCCCAAAGAAAGTGCGGGCGGAAATATCTTCGAGGAAGAGAAGCTCTATCGCGGAATCCACACCATGATGGCCAAGCGGCTGCATCTGTGGCGGCTTGCCGATTTCAAGATTGATCGCCTGCCGTCGGTCGAAGATGTGTACCTGCTGCATGCCATTGCCCACGATAATCCCAAGGATGAGCGCTTGTTCGCTTGTGCGGAAGTGCGCGACGTCACTCCGGTGCGAGACAAGACCGGCCGCATCGTGCAACTGCCACACCTGGAGCGCATGTTGATGGAAGCGATGGCCGGTATCCGGCGATTTCAGTCGCGGCGGCTGACCCATCAACGCCTCCATTGGAATCGCATCCTGCTGAATGTGTGGCCGCCCTTGAATCTGGCGCGCGAGGAATTGCGGGACCTGGTGCGCCGACTGGCGCCCGCAACCGAAGGGCTAGGATTGGAACAGGTAGTGGTGCGGGCTCGCATTCCCAGTCCGGCAACCGGCGAGTTGCGCGATATGATCGTGCGCATTTCGATCCCCGGCGGCAGCGGGATGCTGATCACTTTCCGTCCCGCGGACCAGATGCAGCCTCTGCGGCCGCTCAGCGAGTACGAACAAAAAGTCGTGCGCATGCGCCAGCGTGGGTTCATCTACCCATACGAAATTATCAAAATGCTTACGCCTGCTCCGGAGCATACCCGGGCGGAATTTCCAACCGGCAATTTTGTCGAGCATGATCTCGATGCAGAGGGTCGTCTTGTCGCTGTCGATCGTCCCTATGGTCAAAACAAAGCCAACATCATTGTGGGCGTCATCCGCAACTTTACCACTCAGTATCCCGAGGGCATGACGCGCGTTTTGCTGCTGGGGGATCCCAGCAAAGATATGGGCGCGGTAGCGGAGCCAGAGTGCCGGCGCATTCTGGCAGGGTTAGAACTGGCGCAAAGCATGGGCGTTCCTCTGGAATGGTTCACGCTCTCGGCTGGCGCCAAGATCTCGATGGACAGCGGGGTCGAAAACATGGATTGGATCGCCCGCGTGCTGCGCGCCTTGATCGAGTTCACGCAAGCGGGCGGCGAGGTCAATCTGGTGGTGAACGGAATCAACGTGGGCGCGCAACCGTACTGGAACGCCGAAGCCACCATGCTCATGCACACGCGGGGCATCCTGATCATGACGCCAAAAGCGGCGATGGTTCTGACCGGCAAGCGCGCGTTGGAATTCTCCGGCAGCATCTCGGCCGAGGACAATCAAGGCATCGGCGGTTACGACCGCATCATGGGAATCAACGGCCAGGCGCAGTACTGGGCGCACGACATCGAGGAGGCCTGCCACATTCTGCTGCGTCACTACGACCACACCTATGTGGCCTCGGGCGAGCGTTTCCCGCGCCGGGCTGCGACGGCCGATCCCATCGATCGCGACGTGCGATCTTATCCTCACGGCAAGAATGGCAATGACGGGGACAATGACCGGCAGAACGACAGATCCGAAGCCGCATTCGAAACCATCGGCGAGATCTTGTCCGACGAGACCAATCCTGGGCGCAAGCGATCCTTCGACATTCGCAAGGTGATGATGGCCGCCATCGACCAGGATCACGCTCCGCTGGAACGCTGGGCTGGCATGCGTGCCGCGGAAACCGCGGTGGTATGGGATGCCCATCTCGGCGGCTATCCCGTTTGTCTGATCGGCATCGAATCGCAGCCATTGCCGCGTTTGGGATTTGTCCCGGCGGACGGGCCCAATCAGTGGACTTCGGGCACGCTTTTTCCGCAATCTTCCAAAAAAATCGCGCGCGCCATCAACGCGGCGAGCAACAATCGACCGGTAGTGGTCCTGGCCAACCTGTCGGGGTTTGATGGTTCGCCGGAATCGATGCGCCGGCTGCAACTGGAGTACGGTGCTGAGATCGGGCGGGCGGTGGTGAACTTCAAAGGCCCAATCGTGTTCTGCGTGATCTCCCGCTATCACGGAGGCGCATATGTGGTGTTCTCACGGGCGCTGAATGAAAACGTAGAAGTGGCGGCGCTCGAAGGAACCTATGCCTCGGTGATCGGCGGTGCGCCAGCGGCAGCCGTGGTTTTTGCCAGCGAGGTCGAAGCCCGAGCCAAGAAGGATCCGCGGTTGCAGACGCTAACCCAGGCGATGACGAAGGCTGAAGGCGCCGAGAAGAGCCGGTTGCGGGCACAGTTTGACGAGCTTTTCAAAGTCGTGCACTCCGAGAAGCTGGGGGAGATGGCGGCTGAGTTTGACCGCGTGCACTGCGTACAGCGCGCTCTCGACGTGGGCGCTCTGCATTACATCATTCCACCCGCAAACCTGCGTCCTTATCTTATTCATGCGGTCGAACGCGGGATTGCGCGGGTGGAGAAATCGCGAGACAGAGAATCGAAAGACAAGCTCACGGTTGCGGCCTGACTTCACGGTGAGTTTATGAACGTGTATTGGCTGGAACAAACCGAGGCAGACGTACCGGCGGAAAATGATTGGCTGAGCGCAAAGGAAGCGCTTTGCCTCGACACCCTGCGTTTTGCGAAACGCCGCGCCGACTGGCGGCTGGGACGGTGGACCGCGAAACGCGCTCTGTCCGTTTATCTGGATGTTCCTGCCGATTTCGGCATCTTTAGGAAAATGGAAATACGCCCAGCGCCATCCGGTGCGCCTGAAGTCTTTTTCGGCGACCTGGCTGCGTCGGTCACGATCTCACTCAGCCATCGGTCGGGTAGAGCCACCTGTGCGGTAGCGATGTCGGGCGTGGAGTTGGGTTGTGATCTGGAGATAGTTGAGCCGCACAGCGAGGCTTTTGTCGCTGACTATTTCGCTCTCGAAGAGCAAGCGTTGGTTGCGAGTGCGGCGGTGGCGGACCGGGACCGGCTTCTGGCTCTGCTCTGGAGCGCGAAAGAAAGCGCGCTGAAAGCGCTAGGTGCGGGGCTTCGGCTTGATACCCGGAGTGTGATTGTGACTCCATCTGTCGCGTCATTCAACCTTATTGGCTGGAGCCGTCTGCAGGCTCGCTATACGCGTGGTCGCGATACCGGTGACCGTTGCGCGGACGATGGTTGCGCAGACTATGGTTGCACTGGGGATCAAGTCTTTCATGGCTGGTGGCAGCAGGCAGGCGATATGGTGCGAACCGTGGTCGCCGCGCCGGCGCCGAATCCGCCGATTGGCCTAACCTTTAACGGCCATTTTTTCCACCGCGCCTCACTGCTCGCATAGAACTGCATGTAACAGAACTGCGAAGAGAAAATTGGCGCTTGGTATGGCTACGCTTTTGCATTTCAGAGGCCCAGCGCGCTACCGGCTCCGTAGCGCGGCGAATCTGACGCAATCCGTTCTTGACGTGTCTGCGCGCCGGGCGTTCAAGGGACCACGACTTCCCGGATGGAGCTGGTACGTAGAAGTAGCGACCGAAGTAGCGAAACGGCGGACGCTCACTGCCTTCCAGTTAGGCGACGTGAAAGAAGCACGCCGCTATCTTGACTCGGTCGTGATTCGTTCGCGGGAGTTGTCAGCCGTGAGCATCATGCCGGTGGCGCAGGAAAACTTCCGCGGCAGTTGGTTTACTCCTAAGAAAACAGAGCCAGACGTGACCGTCTTATATTTTCATGGCGGTGGATACTCGTTTTATCCGCAGGCTTACGCTCATTTTATTGCGCTGATCACACTGGCTGCGAGATCGCGAACGTTCGCGCTCGATTACCGGCTGTCACCGGAGCATCGGTTCCCGGCGCAGCTCGAAGACGCGCTCAGCGCTTACCGCTGGCTGCTGGAGGAGGGCAATGACCCTGCCAGTCTGATTTTTGCCGGCGACTCGGCGGGCGGCAATCTGACGCTGGCTTTACTGCTGGCGGCGCGAGACGCGAAGCTTCCCATGCCTGCTTTGGCCATTGCGCTTTCTCCGGCAACTGACTTTGCCGCGCGCTTCGGGGAAGCTGAAGTAGACCTTGCCGGGAACGAAAACTTTGACTGGATTGAGAAGCGTATGCTGGAAGTGTGGGCGGACTGGTTCTGCGACTCCGCCGAACGCCGGAATCCGCTGATCTCGCCGCTCTACGCCGACCTGCGCGGACTTCCTCCTATTTATATACAGGCGGGCCGCGCCGAGATTCTGTACCCAAGCATTCAAGCGTTCGCCGATCGCGCGCGTGAACAGAACGCGGATGTTGTCCTCGAAGCCTGGGAGGACATGACTCACGACTTCCAGTTGTTTGGCCTTGATTCGCCGCCGAGCGCCGAGGCGCTCAAGAGGATAGCGCAGGTGATTGATGTAAGGGTTCGAGGACAGAAGAATATGGAGACGGTGAAGTCGTGAACACCACACTCGCAAGCAATGTGGAAAGTAGCGACGGCAAAACCGCAGCACCCGGCGGCAACCAATTCGATTTCGACTTCATTGTTATCGGTTCAGGATTCGGGGGCAGCGTTTCGGCCCTGCGGTTGGTTGAGAAAGGATACAAAGTTGCGGTCATGGAGATGGGCCGGCGCTGGACGCCGGAAAATCTGCCACGCACCAATTGGTCGATCGGGAGCTGGTTTTGGCGTCCCAGCCTGGGCCTGCGCGGTTTCTTCAGCATACGGTTTTTCCGGCACGCTACCATTTTTCATGGCTGCGCGGTGGGCGGAGGATCCATTACCTATGCCTGCACCTTGCTGCCTGCTCCCGATAAAGTGTGGGAGAAAAGTTCCTGGACTGGACTGGCCGATTGGAAAACAGAAATGCCGCAGCACTACGAAACTGCCGCTCGAATGCTGGGCGTAACGCAAAACAAGATTCTCGGACCCGCCGACCATTTCTTGAAAAAGGCGGCGGAAGCCGCTGGCGCTGGCCATACTTTCTACTGCACGAATGTGGGCATCTTCCAGCCGGCGGAAGGACAACCGGGCAATCAGACATTCCCCGATCCATTCTTCGAAGGAGAAGGTCCGGCCCGCACCACGTGTCAGGGCTGCGGTGGCTGCATGATCGGCTGCCGCTATGGCGCAAAAAATACGCTGGACCTTGGCTACCTTTATCTGGCGGAAAAGCGGGGAGTGCAGGTCTTTCCCGAAACCAGGGTGGTCAACGTCAAACCGCTCGGTGGTGACATTTCCGGTTCGGCTCGTAACGACGGCAGCGGCGGCTACGAAGTCGACACCATCAAATCGACAGCGCACATTCGCCGCCAGCCGCATCGTTTCACCTGTCGCGGGGTAGTTTTTTCCGCCTCCTCGCTGGGCACCATGGAACTGCTTTTTCGTCTCAAAGAAAAGGGCTCATTGCCGGGCATCAGCGACCAGGTGGGCCGGCATGTGCGCACCAATTCCGAATCGCTCATCGGAGCGCGCACACCGGGCTCCTCCCAGGACTTCTCGCAGGGCATAGCGATCGGTTCCGGCGTCTATATTGACGAGCACACCCACATTGAGGCTGTGCGCTACCCAAACGGCTCCGACACCATGGGGTTTCTGACGACCATCCTGACGAATGGCCGTCCCGGTCCGCAGCGCATTGCACTCTGGCTGAAGAACGTTATGGTTTCTCTGCTGCGCCATCCGATTAAGACGGTGCGCGTTTTGCAACCGTTGGGATGGGCGCGTGAATTTGTGATTCTCCTCTGCATGCAGACGCTGGAGGGAGAAATCGAGATGCGCTGGCAGCGCCCCTGGTTCTGGCCGTTCCGGAAGTTTCTCGTGAGCTGCGGCGAAAAAGTGCCTACCTACATTCCGAAGGCTAACGAGTTTGCGCAGAAATACGCGCAACTCACCGGCGGGTTTCCCATGAGCATGCTGCCGGAAATTCTCTTCGACGTGCCGGGTACCGCACACTGCATTGGAGGTTGCGTAATCGCCGCTTCATCCAGCCGCGGCGTGGTTGATTCTCGCCACCGCGTCTTCAACTACAAGAACATGTACATCTGCGATGGGTCGGTGGTGGCGGCCAACCTCGGAGTCAATCCCAGCCTGACGATCACGGCGCTGGCCGAACGGGCGATGAGTTTTATTCCGCGGGCGGCAGAAAATAACTGGAACGATGCCGCGGGCAGCGATTCCGGCACAACCAGCCATCATGCTTCACGCTGACGCGGAGGCATCGTCGAAGTGGCGGGCAGCAGGCGATCCAAGATTGCCTGTTCGCCTTTAAACCACAGGCGGCTGCCATACAGCAGGGCGCTGCACTGCAATGCGATCCAATCTCGCTTCATCAGCGGGGAACGGAACTCTTTGCGATAGCGTATCCAATGCGCGGCAACGTGACGCGCGATTGTGAGGCCGAAGCCCACACCGGTGTCCGATCCCACGATGTCGCCGAGGATTCCATCGAGCGTGAACATCACTTTTGACAACATGATCAGCGGTCCGGGAAATTTAACGCCCTTCATGGCGAGGCGCTCCAGAAGCAGCATGGCATCGACGCCGCTGGACATCCGCGCTGCCGGCAACTCGTCGATAAAGCGATTCACAAACTCCCCTACCATCCGCCCCTTCGGGGAGGCGCTTCGGATGTGCTGTTGCGTGAGCGCCAAAACTTCGTTGCCGGCGCCCACCGGGTCGCGAAACGTTACCATCAGAATCAGGAGCGCGAGATGCCGCCGCTGATCGCGGCTTAGCCGTTCCCGCAGCGCCCAGTCGATGATGGTAAGTTCGCTGGTGCGGTTGTTATAGAGAAGATTGCCAGCATGGGGGTCGCCGTGAAAAATGGCATCCTCCTGCGCCGCCAAAAGAGGAACGGCGACGAGCGCTTCGACTAGTTGCTCGGCAATTTTCCTGCGTCGTGCGATCGGCAGGCGCGCCGCCGCATTCGTCACTTTGATGCCACGTTCCTCGGTCAAGGCCGTGATTTGCGATGTACACAGCGGCCGAATCAGACGGGGCACGCGAATCCCTTGCGTCAAAAAAGAACGATACAGATTCCACGCTTCGACCAGCGTCTTCTGCTCGCGGGCAAAGTTGACCTCGTGCCGCAGCAGGCGCCGCACTTTCTTGAAGGTATCGGGCAGCAGGTTCCGGGGGAATCCGTAATTACGGTGCCGGTCGCTGAAGTACTGAGCGAGGCCCTGCAGGTAATCCATGTCCTCCGCAAAATACTCGGGGATGTGCGGCTTAAGAACTTTGAAAACGCCGCGCTCGCGTTTTCCAGTCTCCGGATCACGCCAGGTGAAGCGCACCACGGCGCTGACGCTGGCCTCCGAGAGTATGGAGGGCGCGATCTTCACATCATATTTTTGGATTCGTGGCCCCAACTCTTGCCGGATGATTGCGACGACGTCCTCTGGCCGGACATCGCGAATTCCGTTTTCCAGCCGGGCAAGCGCATTCCGCAGCGCCGGACGGAGGTGCTGGTTGCGGGCGATAACTTGTCCGAGTTTCTGCAAGCCGGGAACTTTTGCGATCAACCGGAGCAGGCGCTCTTCGGCGGTAGTTTTCGGCGGGAGGTTGAGTTGCTCGAGTAGTTTTGGCGCGAGGCGCGCAGGCGAAAGACGCGCCACCACGAACATCATGGCGTCGCGCACGGGTGGACGCCAGTTTTCGTATGCTTGCGGAACTAATCTAGCTACCGGAACGATGGAGTCGACAATCCAGCGCGCCATCGTGTCACGCATGGCTTCGCCTGCCGGGCTACGCAATCCTGCTTCAATGGCAGCAATCTGTTCCGCAGGCGTGGCGTCCTGGGGCACGAAGTTGGCCAGGGCAGCGCGGAAAGTTGCCGACTCAATAAGGTGCGAATCAACGAGGTTCAAATCAACGAGGTTCGAAGAGACGACAGGCGAGGCGACTTCCGAATCCGGCATAGGGGGAACCTGCAACTCTATACGATAGCCCCATGCGTGTGATTTTTTCAGTGATTGCGGTCACGAATCAGGAAGAGGTTTGGGAGCGAGTGCGGACGAGATTCCAACACTGGCGGGCAATCATCCAGTCTTCCTGCGCGCGAATTACCAGGGTGCGGGCGGCGGCATCGGGAGTGGAGATATCGCGATCGGTGTCCGCGAATGGCTGCTGGTTTTTTACGGGGTCGAGGCGCAAACCCAGGAACGCAAGATGGTCGCAGACCGCGGCCCGCACTTCGGGTGAGTTTTCGCCGACGCCCGCGGTGAATACCAGGGCATCGATGCCGCCCAGCACAGCCGTCATGGCGCCGATCCCGGAGCGCAGGCGATGCACATACATATCGAATGCCAGCAGCGCGAGTTCATTGCGGTTCTTGCGGGCTTCAAGAATTTGGCGCATGTCGCCGGAGATGCCCGAGATGCCAAGCAGTCCCGACTTCTTGTTGAGCAGGTCGTCAAGTTCCTCGCCGGTGAGGTGCTTCTGGCGCGCCAGATAAGTGAGGATGCCGGGATCGACCGAGCCCGAACGCGTTCCCATCATGAGACCTTCGAGGGGGGTGAAACCCATCGTGGTATCCACGCTTTTGCCATCGCGAATCGCCGCCAGCGAGCAGCCATTGCCCAAGTGGCAAGTCACCAGCTTCGAGCTCGCGTCTTCGCCCAGCAACTGCGCCGCACGTTGCGCGCAGTACTGATGATTGATGCCGTGAAAACCGTAGCGCCGAATTCCCTGCTCGAACCACTCGTAGGGACCGGGATAGGTTTTCGCCGCTAGGGGCATGGTTTGATGAAAACCGGTGTCGAACACGGCGACCTGCGGCACGGAGCCGAGGAGTTTGGCGACAATGCTCATGCCTTGGAGTTCGGCACGGTTGTGGAGTGGCGCAAACGCGGAGACGTGTTCAATCGCGGCTTTGACGTCCGCCGTAACCAGCGTCGGCTCGAAATATTGCGGGCCACCGTGCACCACGCGATGTCCCACTACGTCGATGTCGGACGGGCTGGAGACCGCCTGCGTCTCGCCGCTCCACAAGCTGTTGAGCAAACTCTCGACCGCTTCGCCGCGAGAGCCGACCGAGGTTTCGTCTTTTCGCGAAGCTCCGTGAGAGTTCTTGATCGAGAATTGAGCCTGGTGATCATGCCATTCAATTTTTCCCTCCCAATTCGCTTGCGGAGGATCCGAGGGAAGCGCCTCTCCAATCTCATACAGGCAACTCTTCTGGCTGCTTGATCCGGAGTTGAGCACAAGCATTTTCATGAGGAAGTTATCTCACAAATCGCGTCTGCCATTTCGACCAATGGTTCCCTGCGCCACTCAAAAGCAAGTTCAAGATCAAAATCAAATGCAAAATCCCTAGCCCGATGCTCCCGTGGAATCCCACCCTTGCGCAAAAAGCGCGAAAGGATGGGGCACGCACGGCCCTTAATAAGCGCAAACAAAAGGTAGTGTTGCAGTTTTAAAATTGCCGTCCCTCAGCGGCTAAAGCCGCAGTCAAAACAATACACTTACCGCAGCGCTGAAGCGCTGCGCCACCCAAAAACAAGTTCAAGATCAAGATCAAATGCAAAATTCCTAGCTCGATGCTCCCGTGGAATCCCACCCTTGCGCAAAAAGCGCGCAAGGATGGGGCACCCACGGCCCCTAACAAGCGCAAGCAAAAGCTGAGTTTGCACAGAAGCGAAATTTCTAGTAGGGCCAAGTCCAGTCCCGGATTTCGGGCAAATCGTCTCCGTATCTGTGAATGTACTGTTTGTGCTCGACCAGTTTATTGCGCAGCAACTGCTTGAAGTGAGCGCCGACTTTCTGCAACCGGGGAACGCGATCGACCACATCGCCGGCTAGGTGGAAGCGATCGAGATCGTTCATGACGACCATGTCGAACGGCGTCGAGGTCGTGCCCTCCTCTTTATAGCCGCGCACGTGGATATTGTCGTGATTGTGGCGGCGATAGGTGAGGCGGTGAATCAACCAGGGGTAGCCGTGATAGGCGAAAATAATCGGCTTATCGACCGTGAACATGGAATCGAACTCCACATCCGAGAGGCCATGGGGATGCTCGCTCGAGGGCTGAATGGTCATGAGATCGACGACATTCACCACGCGAATCTTGATGTCGGGAAAATGCTGGCGCAGGAGATCGACTGCGGCCAAAGTTTCCAGCGTGGGCACGTCACCGGCGCAGGCCATGACGACGTCGGGTTCGGTTCCCTTGTCGCTGCTCGCCCACTCCCAAATACCAATGCCAGTACTGCAGTGCTCGATGGCTGACTCCATGTCGAGAAACTGCAATGCAGGCTGCTTGCCGGCTACAATCACGTTGACATAATGCCGGCTCCGCAGACAATGGTCGCCCACGGAAAGCAGACAATTGGCGTCAGGTGGAAGGTAAACGCGAACGATGTCAGCCTTTTTATTGACCACATGATCGATGAAGCCGGGATCCTGATGCGTAAATCCATTGTGATCCTGACGCCAGACGTGAGACGTCAGCAAGTAGTTGAGTGAGGCGATGGGACGACGCCACTCGATTTCGCGCGTCACTTTCAACCATTTGGCGTGCTGGTTGAACATCGAATCGACGATGTGGATAAACGCCTCGTAGCATGAGAAGAAGCCATGACGGCCGGTGAGCAGATAGCCTTCGAGCCAGCCCTGGCACATGTGCTCGCTGAGCATCTCGAGTACGCGGCCATTTTGCGAGAGATGTTCGTCGACCGGGAGCATCTGCTCCATCCAGAGCTTGTCGGTGACTTCATAGAGAGCGTCGAGGCGGTTCGAGGCCGTCTCATCCGGGCCGAAGACGCGGAAGTTTTTGGCTTCGGCGTTGAGCTTCATCACGTCGCGCAAAAATGTGCCGAGCACGCGTGTGGCTTCGGCGTTCTCGGTGCCGGGCTTCGAAACCTTGACCGCGTAATCGCGAAAATCAGGCATGACCAAATCGCGCAACAGCAAGCCGCCATTGGCATGGGGATTCGCTCCCATCCTGCGTTCGCCTTTGGGAGCCAGTTCGGCGAGTTCGGCAATGAGTTTTCCGTTCTGGTCGAAGAGCTGCTCGGGCCGGTAACTTCGCATCCATTTTTCCAAAATCTTCAGGTGTTCGGGCTTCGATTGCAGGTCGGCCACCGGGACTTGATGGGCGCGCCAGGTGCCCTCGATGGGCTTGCCATCGACGACTTTGGGCCCGGTCCAACCTTTTGGACTGCGCAGGACGACCATCGGCCAAACGGCAAGGGTGGAATCGGCACCACTGCGCGCTTTGGTTTGAATCGTGCGAATTTCGTTGACGATGGCATCCAATGTTCCGGCCATCAGTTGATGCATCTTTTCGGGCTCGTCGCCTTCCACGAAATAAGGCTTCCAGCCGTGGCTAGCAAAAAATTGGGTAAGGTCCTGATCATTCATGCGGGCCAGCACGGTTGGATTCGCGATCTTCCAGCCATTGAGATGAAGAATGGGCAGGACAACGCCGTCGCGCACCGGATTCAGAAATTTGCCGCCATGCCAACTGGTGGCCAGCGGACCAGTTTCCGACTCGCCATCTCCCACGACGCAGCAGGCGACCAAATCGGGGTTGTCGAACACCGCGCCGCAAGCGTGCATGATCGAGTACCCGAGTTCCCCGCCCTCGTGAATGGAGCCGGGAGTTTCGGGCGCGGCATGGGATGGAATTCCTCCGGGAAAAGAAAACTGTTTAAAAAGCTTTTGAATGCCGGCTTCGTTTTGCGTGATATTGGGATAGAACTCGCTATAGGTACCTTCCAGGTAGGTATTGGCGACCATTCCGGGGCCGCCGTGGCCGGGACCGGCAAGGTAGATGGCATTCAGATCGAATTTTTTTATGAGGCGATTGAAATGGGCATAGATGAAGTTGAGGCCGGGAGTAGTCCCAAAGTGACCGAGCAGGCGCGGCTTAACATGCTCGAGCTTCAGGGGCTCGCGCAGGAGCGGATTGGCATAGAGATAAATCTGGCCGACGGAAAGGTAGTTCGCGGCGCGCCAGTAAGCATCGATTTTGCGGAGTTCGTCGGGAGTAAGTGGCTGGATGAAATCGTGGTGTTGGGCTGGGGTCAACGAGGCTACGGAAGTCATCGGATCCTACCTTTCATCTTGGTGCTAGTGCTTATCTTAGTTTCTTGGAGTCACCACCGCCAGCACCCGCTAGGACATAGTTTTTTGGGAAAAAGCGGTGTGTTTGGAGTCACATCGCGGTGTATGTCGAGTCACTGATTTTCAGTCCCCAACGCCTAATCTGGCATCGCATGTTGTGCTCGCATTCCGCCGAGGCTCATGGCCGCAAGCCAAGCCAGACCGGCCTCAGCCGAGGCAGCGATGGCTGCTCCGCCCTCTAATCGAACGGTATTTCCGCAGTGATCTTTGTCACAAACAACCGTACCGGCTATCATGGCTGCAAACACCGCGGGCATTGAGACTATATTCGAGCGCCTGTTCAGCACCGGAGGACGTCATGATGATGTTATATCGGCTCGTTCGGCTGATCGAATCGCATTCGGAAGCTCTGTCTACGTGTCTTCTCGACCAGGTTAGGAAATCGGAATTGACCTCCCGCTACCAATCCAACGTGCCTCCCGAAGATCTGAAGGAACGCGTGCGCGAGATCTACGGCCATCTGGGGGAGTGGCTGATGGGGAAGGATGAATTGAGCCTGAAGCAACGTTATGCACAGATCGGAGCAGTACGGGCGCGGCAGGGAGTGCCGCTCAGCGAGGTGATCTGGGTCATCGTCATGACCAAAGATAATTTGTGGGAATTCATCAAGAAAGAATCGGTATTGGAACGGCCGGTGGAAGTCTTCGGGGAACTGGAAATGCTGCAACTGCTGGAGCAGTTTTTTGATCGCGCCATTTACCATGCGGCAACCGGCTACGAACAGGAAGCGAGAGAGCGAGCGCTAAAGGAAACGGCCGCGCCATCCGAAAGGAAATAAGAGAATCCAGATATGTCGTGGGAAAGCGAATACGTGAAAAAGCTGCGGACGGCGGACGGCGCCTTGGGCTGCGTGGAATCGGGGATGCGGGTCTATATCCAGCCGGGTTGCGCGGAGCCGGAAACGCTGGTGGAGGCGCTGGTGCGGCGCGGGCCTGAGGTCCATGATGTCGAAATCGTGCACATGTTGACCATGGGTTGCGCTCCGTACGTGGCTCCTGAAATGGAGGGGCACTTCCGGCACAATGCGGTTTTTATCGGGGGCAACGTGCGGGAGGCGATTAACGACGGGCGCGCGGATTACACTCCCGTTTACTTGAGTGAGATTGAAGGGCTGTTCGAGAGCGGGGCGATGCCGATTGATGTCGCGCTGATCGAGGTATCTCCGCCGGATTCGCACGGGTATTGCAGCTTTGGGGTGGGCGTGGACACAACGCTCACAGCGGCCAAGTGCGCGCACTATGTGGTGGCGCAGGTCAACGATCAGATGCCTCGAACTTACGGAGACAGCTTCATCCATGTGAATGATATCGATGCGGTGGTGGATTCGTCGCGGCCGCTGTGCGAGTTGAAGAAGCCTTCGGTGTCCAGTGAGTTGAACCTGGCCATCGGGCGCAACGTGGCTAGCCTGATTCCGGATGGAGCCGTTTTGCAAACGGGAATTGGAGGCATTCCCGATGCGGTTCTGCAGTTCCTGGGCGATCGCAAAGATCTGGGAGTGCACAGCGAACTGGTTTCCGATGGCGTGATTCCGCTGATCGAAGCGGGAGTAATCACAGGGGCGCGCAAGACGTTCAAAGCGCGCAAAATCGTAGTGGGGTTCGCCCTGGGAACGAAAAAGCTCTTCGACTTTGTCGACAACAATCCCATCTTCGATTTTCGGCCCACGGCCTATGTCAACGATCCCGGGCTGATTGCCCGGAATGACAACATGGTGGCCATTAACTCGGCGTTGCAGATCGATTTGACCGGGCAGGTTTGTTCGGACTCGGTCGGCACCCAATTCTACAGCGGGATCGGCGGGCAGGTGGACTTCATTCGCGGGGCGTCGCGTTCGAAGGGTGGAAAGCCGATCATTGCGATTTCCTCGACCGCCAAGAACGGCACGATCTCACGAATTGTGCCGATGCTGAGCCCAGGGGCGGGAGTAGTTACGTCGCGTGGTCTGATCCGCTATGTGGTAACGGAGTACGGCGTGGCTTACCTGCATGGGAAGACGATCCGGGAGCGCGCGAAAGCCCTGATTGAAGTGGCGCATCCAGACTTTCGGGAAGAACTCTACGAATATTGTGAAAAAATAAAGTGGTCGTACCGGCCCCAGGCAGTGCCGGTAATGCCATCATCCTAGCCCAACTGCCCGTTCATCAGGGAGCGACGCACGGTTTTTATTATGACAAATGGAAATGACAGGCGACAGAATATTTGCACCAGGCTGCAAGAACTCGGTTACGCACGCGAGAAACACATAAGGCTCTATGGCGAGGAATTTCATCTGGTCTCGAATCCGGTTCCGGATGGCGATGGTTTTGCAGTGGAAGGCGTTACTCGCGTGAGCGCCGATGTAAGAAGAGTTCGCATTCCGCTCTCGCTCGTCTGTACGGTGGAAAAAGAATTTGCGCTCGGGAAGTAGCAGGAGCGTGAAGGCTTTCCGCTTTTCGCTTTTGGCTTTTCGCTTTTCGCTAAAGGCCAAAAGCTAACAGCCGTCTTCAGGAGTTGACCATTTTCTCGAGCGCGGCGCGGCTGCGGATGGTGAGGGTCGCGCCCTTCAGTTGCAGGAGTTGTTTCTTCTTGAACTGCGAGAACAAGCGGCTCACCGTCTCTCGCGTGGTGCCAATAATTTCCGCGATTTCCTCGTGAGTAAGGGTGAGTTTCACCTGCACAGGATTCCCATGCTCCGAATTATTGGACCATTCGAGCAGGAGTTTTGCGAAGCGCTCGGCAGGGGAACTGGTGAGACCGAGGGTTCGGATGCCTTCATACGCGGAGTAGTAATTGCGGCTTAACTGCTCGGCCACGCGCACGGCCACTTCTCCATACTCACGCATGAACTGCATCAGGGCGTCGCGGGTAATGAAATTTGCCTGGCCGGGTTCGATCATCTCGGCGGTCACTTCGTAAGGGCGATTGGAAACGGTGGCGCTGAGGCCCAGAACATCTCCGGCTTCGGAGATCTTGGTGATGACGGTCTTGCCCTCGGACGAGGAGGTCGAAAGCTTGGCTTTGCCGGTGCACAGGACAAACACGCCACGGGGCTGCTGTCCCTCGATGAACAGCATGGCGGATTTGGGGTAGATGGCGGTGGAGCGGATCTCGTTCAACCTTTGCACCGCGACGGCCGGAAGATTACAGAATAAATGCTCCTCCCGCATGGGGCAGGTGAGGCAGTTGTCGAGGATGTTCAGGCCGTAGGGAGCGCGCATTCGTCACTACTGTACGCGAAAATTGTATCACCTGCTTCCCGCCGTGATCAGGATCACCCGAAAATGTGACCCAACGCATGGCCTGGTGTGCCGTCGGCGAGAAACAATACCGCCATACATGGTCAGTCCAAATATGGTCAGTCCAGCTTTTCGTCCTGAGGCCTGATACGCAAATAACTTTGCAACGTGGGGAAGCAATGAAGATCACATCCAACCCGGCAGAAGTGCATCCCTTTCGTGTAGTGGCCTGGTGGGCCTCGGGCCGGACGGGCTTTGCAAAATGCGATTCCGCGCCCAACGCTATTCATTTCTCAGCGCCGACGCCGTTTGGTGGCTTAGACGGGAGGTGGACGGCGGAGGATTTGCTGCTGTGCGCGGTCGCCGGTTGCTACACGACCACGTTTCGGGCCCTCGCGGAGAATTCGAAGTTTGAATACACCGACCTGCAAGTGGAAGCGGAAGGCGCGATCAAACGGGCGGAAACCGGTTACCGGTTCAACACGATTCTGATTCGCTCGCAGGTGAAGATTGCGCAGGAAGACGACCGGGCACGGGCCTTCAAACTCTTGCACAAGGCCCAGGGGCTGTGCCTGGTATCGCGCGCGCTCTCCGTCGAGCAGAAATTTGAACCGTACGTGCAGGTGGGTGAGTTGCAGCCAGAGAGCGGCCCAGTTCTGCCGATTTCCGATAAGTAAAAAGCGGCGAGCTACGCGAAGTTTCGAACAATGGTCCACATATTTGCCGGCAGGTTTAAAAGTCGGTTACACGCCGCGTCGCCCCCGCAGCGGCTGAAGCCGGCACTGAGAATAGGGCGTTTATCGCAGCGGTAAACCGCTGCGCCACCCAAAAGCAAGACCAACATCGAGTTTTTCAGCAATCTGTAAAGCCGCATCGATTCTGCGGGCTTTACGGTGCGGCTGAAGCCGCACCCTTTCAAAGCGAAATTAAAACCTGCGTTTTCCAGCAAACTGTAAGCCGCACTCACAAACATGCGGTTGATTGCAGCGCTGAAGCGCCGCACCACCCAAAAGCAAAATAAAATGCAAGAGCCCGGCTGGACGGTTCCGTGGAATCCCACCCTTGCGCAAAAAACGCGCAAGGATGGGGCACCCACCGCTAGTTACAGTGCGGCCTCAAAAGCGGAAGGTCTGGCCGCGCTACAATCGATGGACGAGGAATTTTTATGAGTTCGACTGAGGTTGGTGTCAGAGGACAACCGGCGAAGCCAGAAAACCAGCCTCCACCCAGAAGTTACGGGCTCGATGCCATCTTTGCTCCCGCGTCGGTGGCGGTGATTGGTGCGACCAGTCGCCCGGGCGCGGTGGGGCGGATCGTTCTGGAAAATTTGTTGCACGGCGGGTTTCGCGGCAAAGCCTACGCGGTCAACGCCAAGCATCCGGAAGTGCTGGGACTCAAGGCCTATGCGAGCATTCGCGAGGTTCCTGGGCCGGTGGACCTGGCCGTGATCGCCACGCCGGCAGCGACGGTTCCGCAGCTCATAGGCGAGTGCGTGGATGCGGGCGCGAAATCGGCAGTGGTACTTTCCGCAGGATTCAGGGAACGCGGGCCGGCGGGGATGGCGCTCGAACAGCAGATTGAAGAGCAGTTGCGGCGAAGTTCGATGCGCTTGATCGGTCCCAATTGTCTCGGCATCATGAACCCGACGATCGGATTGAATGCCACATGGGCGCGGAATGCGCCGCAGAAAGGCAGCGTCGCATTCCTCAGTCAGAGTGGAGCGCTGTTGACCGCAATTCTCGACTGGAGCCAACGCGAACACGTAGGATTCAGCGCCATCGTTTCGACTGGGTCGATGCTGGATGTCGGTTGGGGGGATTTGATCTACTACTTTGGCGACGACCCTTACACCAAAAGCATTTTGCTTTACATGGAATCGGTGGGCGATGCGCGCTCATTCTTGTCGGCGGCCCGGGAAGTGGCACTCACCAAGCCCATCATTGCGATTAAAGCCGGGCGCTCGGAAGCGGCTTCGCGGGCAGCGGCCGCTCATACCGGAGCGCTCACGGGCAGCGACGAGGTACTGGAAGCGGCTTTCCGCCGGTCGGGAGTTTTGCGCGTGCACAATATCGCGGACCTTTTCCACATGGCGGAGGTTCTCAGTAAACAGCCCCGGCCGAAGGGCCCACGGCTTACCATCGTGACCAATGCCGGCGGACCGGGCGTCATCGCCACCGATTCGCTGGTGGCTAATGGTGGAGAGTTGGCCGAGCTTTCGCCTGAAAGCCGGCGACGGCTGGATGAGTTTCTGCCGGCGCACTGGAGTCATAACAATCCTATTGATGTTCTGGGCGACGCGGATTGTGAGAATTATGCTCGCGCCTTCGAGGTTGCCGCGCAGGATCCCAACAGCGATGGTCTGCTGGTTATTCTTTCGCCGCAGGGCCCGGCCGATCCGGCGCTGGTGGCAGAGCGTTTGAAGCCTTACGCCAAATCGGGCAAGCCGGTACTCGCGAGTTGGATGGGAGGCAACAGTGTTGCCGCCGGCGAAGCGGTTTTGAACGCAGGTGGAATTCCGACGTTTCCTTATCCCGACACGGCCGCGCGGGCATTCAGCTACATGTGGCGCTACACGTATGTTCTGCGCGGATTGTATGAAACTCCCGCACTCGCGGAACCGTCGGATGCGGGCGCATCGCGTCATCAGGCGGAGGAATTCATTGTGAAGGCGCGGCAGCAGGGCCGCGTGATTCTCAACGAACTGGAATCGAAGCAGTTGTTGTCGCTTTACGGCATTCCGACGGTGGAGACGCGCGCCGCTGCGAGCGAAGACGAAGCCGCGGCCAGCGCTGCGGAATTCGGCTTTCCGGTCGTCCTGAAAGTTCTTTCGACCACCATCAGGCACAAAACGGAAGTGGGCGGCGTGAAGCTGAACTTGCGCGATGAAGCGGCGGTGCGCGCCGCGTTTCGCGACATTCGGTCTTCGGTGGCCGAGAAAGCTCCGCAGGAACAGTTCGCGGGCGTAAGCGTGCAGCCGATGGTGAAGTTCAATGGCTACGACTTGATCCTCGGCAGCAGGATCGATCCGCAGTTTGGGCCGGTGATCCTGTTCGGTTCTGGTGGGCTGCTGGCCGACGTGTATGGAGACCAGGCTCTGGCACTACCGCCGCTGAATACAACCCTGGCACAAAGAATGATGGAGCAAACCAGAATCTTCGCTGCGCTGAAGGGAGTACGTGGTCGCAAACCAGTCGACATGGCGGCGCTGGAAAATTTGTTAGTCCGTTTCAGCCAGTTCGTGCTGGAACAGCGGTGGGTGGCGGAAATTGAGATCAATCCCCTGCTGGCTTCTCCGGAGCGCCTGCTCGCACTCGATGCCAGAATCGTGTTGCACGGGCCGTCGGTAACTGTAGACCAGTTGCCGAAACCCGCCATTCGCCCCTATCCCTTGCAGTATGTTTCCACCTGGACCATGAAGAATGGAGATGTGGTTTACATTCGGCCGATCCGCGCCGAAGACGAGCCGCAGATGATTAAGTTTCACGAGACGCTTTCCGATCGCAGCGTCTATCTGCGCTACTTCTCTTCCCTCAGCCTGAGCCGCCGGGTGGCGCATGAACGACTTTTGCGGATTTGCTTCGGCGATTACGACCGCGAAATGGTGCTGGTGGCCGAGCACGACGACCCGGTGACGGGTGAGCGCCGGATCATCGGGGTTGGGCGCATGAACAAGTTCCATTCCAGAAATGAAGCCGAAGTCGCGGCGCTGGTCACCGATCAGTACCAGCGTATGGGATTGGGACATGAATTGCTCCGCTGTGTCGTGCAGATTGCGCGCGATGAAAAAGTAGCTGTGGTGTCGGCGGAAATGTTGCCGGACAACATCGGCATGCAAGCCGTTTTCAGACGGCTGGGCTTTTTGATTCGAGCGGATGAGGATCTGACTTCGCTGCGGGCAACCATGGACCTCTAAAGAGTGTGCGTGAGAACTCGGTCCCTTCGACTTCGCTCAGGAGTTGCGAGACCAAGGCGCCAGAGACCTGAGACCTGAGACCTGGTTTGTGACGCACGTCACACGTCCCTGTGAGCAGCGTTCGCGACAATATCACCTTGTTCCTTCATGCTTTAAATAACCGTTCCCTCAAAACCACAGAGGGTAACAGCTAACAGAAGGGGATTTCATGAAGCGTAAATTCAAGACCATGGACGGCAACGAGGCAGTGGCTTATGTGGCTTACCGCCTGAATGAAGTCATCGCCATCTACCCCATCACGCCCTCCTCGAACATGGGCGAGTGGGCGGACCAATGGTCGTCGGAAAATGTGCCGAATATCTGGGGATCGGTGCCGCACGTGATCGAAATGCAAAGCGAAGGTGGCGCTGCGGGAGCGGTTCACGGCGCGCTGCAGACTGGGGCTCTCTCCACCACTTTCACGGCGTCGCAGGGATTGCTGTTGATGATCCCGAACATGAACAAGATTGCGGGCGAACTTACACCGACCGCATTTCACGTTAGCGCGCGCACGGTGGCCACTCATGCCCTTTCGATTTTCGGCGACCACTCGGACGTGATGTTCTGCCGAACCACGGGATTCGCGATGCTGTCGTCGAACTCAGTGCAGGAGGCGATGGACCTGGCGCTGATCGCGCACGCGGCCACGCTTGAAACTCGTATCCCGTTTCTGCATTTTTTTGACGGCTTCCGCACTTCGCATGAAGTCAACAAGATTGAGATGCTCACCGAAGATGACATGCGCGCCCTCATCAACATGGACCGCGTGATCGAACATCGTCAGCGAGCGTTGTCTCCAGACCATCCGGTGCTGCGCGGTACGGCGCAGAATCCCGATGTTTATTTTCAGGCGCGTGAAGCTGGAAATCCTTATTACGATGCTTGCCCTGATAAAGTCCAGGCGGTAATGGATAAGTTTGCTCAGGTCGTTGGGCGTTCCTATCACCTGTTCGACTACGTGGGTGCGGGCGATGCCGAGCGCGTGATCGTCATGATGGGATCGGGTGCAGAAACCGCGCACGAGACCGTCGACTATCTCAATCAAAACGGCGAGAAGGTTGGCCTGTTGAAAGTGCGATTGTACCGCCCGTTTGCGGTCAAGCAGTTCATCGAGGCTCTTCCGGCCACGGTTCGCAAGATTGCCGTTCTCGATCGCACGAAAGAGTCCGGCGCTCCCAGGGAGCCTCTCTATCTCGATGTGGTCAGCGCAATCCAGGAAGGAATCAAGCTGGGCTATGGAACCCTGAAGTCCGCGCCCGACACAGTCGGCGGACGTTATGGTCTTTCTTCCAAAGAATTTACGCCGGCCATGGTCAAAGCGGTTTACGACAACCTGGCGAAGGCACAATCAAAAGACCACTTCACGATTGGCATCCACGACGATGTCGGCCATACCAGTCTCGACTACGATGCCAATTTTTCCATCGAGCCCGAGAGTGTGGTGCGCGCCATGTTCTACGGCCTGGGTGCGGATGGCACCGTGGGCGCCAACAAGAACTCGATCAAGATTATCGGCGAAAACACGGATAACTACGGGCAGGGGTACTTCGTCTACGATTCCAAAAAATCGGGCGCGATGACAGTTTCGCACTTGCGTTTCGGGCCGCAGCCAATTCGATCGAGCTACCTGGTTTCGAAGGCCAACTTCGTGGCTTGCCATCAATGGATTTTCCTCGAGCGCTACGACATGCTTGGGCCGCTGGTTCCGGGTGGTGTTTTTCTGCTCAATAGTCCGTTTAATAAGGATGAAGTCTGGGACCATCTGCCGCGTGAAGTGCAGACGCAGTTGATCGCCAAGAAAGCCCGCTTCTTCATCATCGACGCATATCAGGTGGCGCGCGACACGGGCATGGGCTCGCGCATGAACACCATTCTGCAGACGTGCTTCTTCGCGATTTCGAAAGTCCTGCCGCGCGACGAGGCGATTGCAGCGATTCGCGAATCGATCCGCTACACATATGGGAAAAAAGGCGACGAGGTGGTGCAGCAAAACTTGCGCGCCGTGGATGAAACTCTGGCCCACATGTTCGAAGTCACGGTTCCGGAGATAGTGACGAGCGACACGGAAATGCCGGCGGCGTTTGCGGCCGGAGCGCCGAAGTTTGAGCGCGATGTGCTCAGCGTAATCTACGCCGGTCACGGCGACGATCTTCCGGTGAGCGCGTTTCCAGTCGATGGCACCTTTCCCACCGGCACGGCGCAGTGGGAGAAGCGCAACATTGCGCTTGAAATTCCGGCGTGGGATACGAAGATCTGCATTCAGTGCGGCAAATGCGCCATGGTCTGCCCGCACGCTGTAATCCGCATCAAGGTCTACGATTCGAAAGAGCTGGCAGGCGCGCCAGCGACTTTCAAGTCCACCGAGGTGCGCGACAAAGACTGGCAGGGGATGAAGTACACCATCCAGGTTGCGCCCGAGGACTGCACCGGGTGCGGCATTTGCGTGGATATCTGTCCCGTCAAGAACAAGAGCGAGACCCGCCTGAAAGCCATCAACATGGTGGCGCAGCCGCCGCTGCGCGAACCGGAGCGCGAGAACTGGGATTTCTTCCTCAAGATTCCAGAACTGGATCGGCGCAAGATCAAGGTCACTAATATCCGTCAGCAGCAAATCCAGGAGCCTCTGTTTGAATTCTCGGGAGCCTGCTCCGGTTGCGGCGAGACGCCATATCTGAAGCTGGTTTCGCAGCTTTTTGGAGATCGCAGCATCATCGCTAATGCGACCGGTTGCTCGTCGATCTACGGTGGAAACCTGCCGACTACGCCTTGGTCGAAGAATCTCGACGGCCGCGGACCGGCCTGGTCGAATTCGCTGTTTGAAGATAATGCCGAATTCGGTCTCGGATTCAGGCTTTCGATCGACAAGCAAACCGAATTCGCGCGCGAACTGGTGCATCGGCTCGCGGCAACCATCGGTGAAGTCCTGGCGAGCGAGTTGCTGGCGGCGCCGCAAAAAGATGAAGCGGACATTTACGATCAGCGCCAGCGCGTGGACCTTTTGAAGGAAAAACTGAAGAGTGTGAACTTGCCGGAAGCGAAGCAACTGCTATCCGTGGCCGACATGCTGGTGAAGAAAAGCGTGTGGATTGTCGGCGGCGACGGCTGGGCCTATGACATCGGCTATGGCGGTCTGGATCACGTGCTGGCCAGCGGACGCAACGTGAACGTGCTGGTGCTGGATACGGAAGTCTATTCCAACACAGGAGGGCAAGCGTCCAAGTCGACGCCGCGCGGGGCGGTTGCGAAGTTCGCAGCGGGGGGCAAACCCGGCCTGAAGAAAGACCTTGGCATGATGGCCATGACCTACGGCAATGTTTACGTTGCCAGCGTCGCCATGGGAGCGAAGGACGAGCACACGCTCAAGGCGTTCCTGGAGGCGGAAGCTTACGACGGTCCGAGCATCATCATTGCCTACTCGCATTGTATTGCGCACGGCATCGATATGACGACGGCCATGTCGGATCAGAAAGTTGCGGTGGATTCGGGCCAGTGGCTGCTCTATCGCTACAATCCCGAGCGCGGGCGGGCGGGCGAGAACCCGTTAACCCTTGATTCCCGCACGCCGACGCGCAAGGTCAAAGACTATTTGCTACAGCAGACGCGCTTCAAGATGCTGCAGAAGATCAATCCGGAACACGCCAAACTTCTCTGGCAGGAAGCGCAGCAGGATGCCGACACCCGTTTCCGCTTTTACGAGTATCTGGCGCAGCGGCAGCCAGAGAAGGCGGACGCTCCAGCGGAGAAGCCTGTGCCGGCTGTAATCGGGAAATAGCGGCGTCTCGTAGCGCGGCGAGTTGCGGCAAAGCGATTTAGAGCAAAGTAATTTCGACGAGGAAAAATGATGGACTTAAGCACGAAATATCTTGGCATGCAGCTGCGCACGCCGCTGGTCGCCTCCGCCTCCCCCATTTCGCACGAGATCAACCATATTCGCAGCCTTGAAGATGCCGGCGCTTCGGCCGTCGTGCTTTATTCCCTGTTCGAGGAACAACTTCATAAGGAGGCGCTGGAGCTGGAACTGCATCTCAACGCCGGTACCGAGAGCTTCGCCGAGTCGGTAACTTATTTCCCTCATTCCAGCGAATATCACACCGGACCCGAGGCCTATCTGAATCACATCCGCAAAGCTAAAGACGCGGTGGACATTCCGATTATCGCGAGCCTCAACGGCGCCACGCTCGGCGGTTGGACCAAGTATGCCAAGCAGGTCGAGCAGGCTGGAGCCGATGCCATCGAGTGCAATCTCTACTTCATTCCCACGAACACGGAGGTGTTGGGCACGGAAATCGAGAACACCTACCTCGACATTCTCCGCGAAGTAAAACAGGCGGTTCATATTCCCGTGTCCGCCAAGCTCAGTCCGTTTTTCAGCAATCTGGCCAATGCCGCAAAAAGAATGGATCAGTTGGGCGCCGACGGCCTGGTGCTGTTCAATCGCTTCTATCAGCCCGATATCGATCTGGAAGCACTGGAAATCAAACCCAACGTGCTTCTCAGCAGCCCGCAAGATCTTCGCCTGCCGCTGACGTGGATCGGGATTCTTTATGGGCGCATCCGGGCCAGCCTCGCCGCGACCAGTGGCGTGTACGGTCCGGAAGACGTCATCAAACTGCTCATGGTTGGCGCGAATGTGACGATGATGTGCTCGTCTTTGTTGCGCTATGGAATCGCGCACATCAGTCATGTGGAGCTCGGGGTCCGGAAGTGGATGGAAGAGCACGAATATGAATCGGTACAACAGATGCAAGGCAGTATGAGCCAGCTGCGCTGCTCCGATCCGGGAGCCTTCGAACGCGCCCAGTACATGCGGGCGGTGAAAGGACTGCAGCACGTGCAGGTCTGAGAAGCAAGTGACAAGCGAGTGAGCAGACAACTCGTCTGCAACGTCGAGTGAGACGTTGCGGGAGGTCCGCATGAACATTTCTGTGGATTTCGACGTAAAAAACAACGTGCTGCGCGGGACTCTCCAAGGCGCGATGACCGGCGCCATTCTCCTGGACTTCTACACCAGAGCGGAACAATTTATGGCATCGCGTCCGCCGTGTCGCGGCATTCTTGATTTCTCGGGGGTCACGGAGTTCGAGGTTTCGAGCCAGGCCATAAGAAAAATTGCGGCGACCCCGCCCTTACTGCCACCGGGATATATGCGCGTGCTGGTCATTCCGCAGATTTTTATCTTCGGATTGGCGCGAATGTTTCAGATACTCGGCGAAAAGAATCGCCCCGAGCTGCAGGTGGTTCGAACCATGGACGAGGCGTTTGATCTGCTGGGAGTCAGGTACCCGGATTTTCAGCCCGTAAATGCACCTTAAGTTTTTGTTTTCTCTTCTCTTCATTCCCTGCTCGTGTGGACTCCGTATCTCGCAAAAATAGGGGACAAAACACGTCCTTTGAGTCGTGCTGCCAATGGGTTAGAGCCATTGTGATCAGCCTCACAATGGCCGGTGCCCAATGTCACCGCGAGCGCGGCGGCGACGGTCTTTAATGGAAATTGTGAAACTGCGCGGCGCGGCGGGCGTAGGCTCAGGCCGGGTGTACTGCTCCGCCTGGAGATTTTGTGCATAGAAGGCGTGGAGCTCAGGTAACGGCGGCAAGAGGGTGAACCTTCGGAATGGGGTAAGCCATGGCGAATCAAGCACGCGGTAAGGTGACGATCGAGGTTGAAGAATGCAAAGGATGCGGACTGTGTGTGGAGTCGTGTCCGCCGAAGTGCCTGGAACTTGGGCACGAATTGAATACTTACGGGGCCCATCCCGCGCACTACACCGGTCATGACTGCACGGGCTGCGGCATCTGCTTTTATTGCTGTCCCGAGCCGGGAGCGATCACCGTCTACCGGATAAAACCCAAGCCCAAAACGACGGCCCCAGTGCCGGGAGGCGAATATGCGCCAGCTCTGTAAGGGAAACGTGGCGGTGATCAAGGGCGCAATCCTGGCGGGATGCCGTGGGTACTACGGTTATCCAATCACGCCCGCGAGCGAAATCGCCGAGGCGGCGGCGCTCTACTTCCCGCAGGTGGGCGGGACTTTTATCCAGGCGGAAAGCGAAACGGCTGCCATCAACATGGTGTACGGGGCTGCGGCATCGGGCGTGCGGGCCATGAGCGGATCATCGGGTCCGGGCCTGAGTTTGATGCAGGAAGGAATGTCTTATTTAGCAGGCGCGGAACTGCCTTGCGTGATCGTGGACGTGGTGCGCGGCGGACCGGGCCTCGGCAATATCGGGCCTGAGCAAAGCGACTATTTCGCGATGGTGAAAGGCGGCGGCCACGGCAATTACCGGAACCTGGTGGTGGCTCCCGCGTCGGTGCAGGAGATGGCCGATTTCACTATCCTCGCCTTCGAACTCGCGGACAAGTACCGCAATCCCGCCGTCATCCTGACCGATGGTTTCGTCGGACAGATGATGGAACCCCTCGATCTGGAAGACATTGAGCCGCAACTGCCGGAAAAACCCTGGGCAGTCAAGGGAACACCGGAGACGCGTGCCAATTTCATCAGCTCCATTTTTCTCGAAACCGATGAACTGGAAGAACACC
>JBEKED010000005.1:0-30994 GCA_050014035.1 Terriglobales bacterium | reverse complement strand
GAGATCATCCTTGACGATTAGCGCGGCGACGACTCGTTTCATTTCTTCTGCCATCCTGAGCGAAGTCGAAGGGGAAGCACCTATGCATTTTGCTTGCGCTGCCAAACTTCTTGCCGGTTCCGGAAACCCCGCCTTGACTGTGCTCAGCAATTTCCGTGACACGACACTTAGATAGATAATTCCCCGGGAAAATAGCCTGGCCCTCAGGGGCTAAAGCCCGCGTTGTAATCAGTGCTGAACGGCACGGCTGAAGCCGTGCCCTACCCAAAACCAATTATGAGATCAGTTCTGAAGCCGTGCCCTCCTGAAAACCAATTATGAGACCAGTTCTAGGATCGAGTTGCTGGAAGCTGTAGCGTTCGTTTCAGCCTTTCTCCAGGCGCTCGCCCACGAGCCGAGCGCAATACTCAACCAGTTCGCGGTCCTCGGAGCCGAACGCCGCCGGGAAGTGACTGTCAATATCGAGTTCCCCGACCACCTTGCCGCGCACAAAAACTGGGACCACGATCTCCGACTTGGTTTCGAGCGAGCACGCCAGATAGCGTGTATCCTTCGTCACATCGTCCACCACCACCGTTTTCCCCGACGATGCCGCCGCGCCGCAGATGCCCTGGTGCAACGAAATGCGCGTGTGCGGAGTCATTGCTCCCTGGTAATGTCCCAGCACCAGCATGGGATTGGCGCCAGTTTCCAGCAGGTAGAAGCCCACCCAGTTGTACTTCAGCATTTCTTGGTTGAGGAGAAGCGTGATGCTCTCCATCAATTGATCGGCCGTGAGTGCTGCCGCATTCAAGCGCTCCACTTCCTTACGCACTTCGTCGATCTTGCGAGTCTTTGCAATTGGCATGACAGTAATCCTAAACCAATTTGCCGCCGTTCAGCTTTGCTGCAATGCTGCCGCTCGCGGTACCTGCGAAACTCTACGCAGACCTGGCTGCGGTGCAAATACTTCTGGATGAATCGCGCCTGCCAGCGCGTGCAACCCCGCCACCAGTGTGGGCGCGGGAGTATTCAACAGTTCGTCGGAGATGCAATACACCTGCGAATTACGCACGGCGCGAGTATTCGCCCAGCCTCTGTCGGAGGCGATCTTGATTAGCGGCACTCGGTCTCCAGCCCCGCACCAGGCGGCGATGATGACTTCCGGATCGAGTCGAGCGATCTCTTCCGCCGAGCACTGCTCACCCGGCTTGCCCAGGAATTCGCCGCCCGCAGCCTGCACCAACTCTGCTACCCAAGGCTGCGATGCGAGGATCGGCTTGCCCCACTCTTCCGCGAACACGCGCTTTCGCGGAAGGCTTGCGGTTTGGCGTCGCACGTCTTCGATCGCCGCTTGCATGTCGGCGATCACTTTCGCACCTTGCGCGCCCGCGCCAACGCAGCCCGAGATCACCGCGATGTCGGTGTAGATGTCGTTCAGCGTACGCGGAGCCAGACCAAGGAATCGAATGCCCGCCTTTAGGATCTGCACCACGGCCGCTTCCTGATAGGGGACCGCAGCGATCACCAAGTCAGGCGAGGCCGCAAGAATCTCGCTGGCCTTCGAACTCCACGAGTCGGCAATGATCAGGCGGCGGCCATCGTGCAAATCTTCTCGCACCTCAGGAACCACGTCGGCACAGTACTTCGTGCATGCGACAACCCGGTCCAGTTCGCCGACGGCGGCCAGAATCACGGTCGCGCTCGGCTGCAGACAAGCAATGCGATGAGGAAGGCGCGAGTCGGGCATGCGCCTATTGTAGAAGCACGCGATCTCCGATAGTGGGGCAAATTCATTACCACCAAGGACACTAAGGAGCACGAAGGAAATCTTGGATGAGTTGTCTCAGCGCATTACAATCGCCCTGTGTATTCCGCCGAACTCCTCGACCATTTTCAGAACCCGCGCAACGCCGGAGAAGTCGAATGTCCCGACCGCATTGCGCGCCTCGAAAACCCCGCCTGCGGAGACATTCTGGAACTGACTGTTCGATTGGAAGGCGACAAACCGGAAGGGACGCGGGTCGCCGACATTCGTTTTCGCGCCAAGGGCTGCGTTCCAGCCATGGCCTGCGGATCGGCGATCACGGAGTTGATCAAAGGTAAGACTTTAGACGAAGCGCGGCATGTGAGCAGGGAAGAGTTGATTCAGAAAGTGGGAGGGCTGCCGCACGCCTCCATGCATGCCAGCCATCTGGCGATGGACACGCTCGCCGCGCTGTTGCGCGGACTTTGAGCGATCCGTGTTGTGCAAAATATAACACCGACGGTGGGCGAACAACAGGCGAAGTGTTTTTCGGGTCGGATGGCGGATGGTAGGGGTCCTTCGACTCCGCAGAGACTTCACTTCGTGAAGTCCCTGCTACGCTCAGGATGACAAAAGTTGTTGGCTACCAGCGTGATTCGCCTCCGGCTGATACACCTTCCAGCCCTTGGCGAGCGCGATCTCTTTCAGACTTGGATTGGGGTTGATGGCGTAGGGATGTTTCGATAGGGCGAGCATCTCGCGATCCCAGATGGCGTTGCCGAAGGCGCAATCGGGCCTGTGGTCGGGAGACGATTGCAGCGCCCGACGAATCGCTTCCACCTTGCCCGGGCCGCTCGGAACGCGAATGAGCCGGTCGGTGATGACGCCGTTTTCGATCTCGACCTCTGCGGCCAGGATGCGATTTTGCGGGATCCCGAAATAGCGCATGGCGGAGCGGATAATCCACTGGCACGAAGAGGAAACTGCCCAGATGTCGCATCCCGCGCCTTGCAGTCGTTCGATTAATTCGCGCATCTCCGGAAAGATGTTGGGGGCGATGGCCTCGGGAAAGTAGGTATCGCAGGCTTGCTGGACTAAGTCGTCGCGCAGGCCACGGTGCATGGTGACCATTTCTCCGCACATGATTTCTTCGGCTACCTTACCGGCTCGGTAATCGGCGTAGCGCGCGCGCGCCCATTGCACGATCGGTTGCGAGACCAGACCTTGATCGAGTTCCCAGGAAAAGAAGCCTTCGCCGGCGTCTCCGGACCAGAGCGTGCCGTCGCAGTCGAAAGTGGCGACTCGCGGCTTGAGCTTGAGTACGCTTTCGATGAATTTCGTTTGGCGGGATGTTAGAGGCGTCATGAACTATGGGGCCTTGGCCAGGGTTAAATCGAGGGCAGAAACGGCGATGGCAGATTTGTATTGACACTCGTATTGACACTCAAGGCAGCATACTGTTCCGGCGTGTCCACGTTGAGCGCTACCAGCAGGTCATCCACGGAAACGTATTCGATCTCGCTCTGATGCGCGTGCTCGACCTCTTGCGCATTCGAAGTTTCGGGAGCGGCCAGGAACGCGGTCAGCATCTCGCGGCCCAACAGAATTGGATGGCCATGTTTGCCCTGGTATTCGGGGATTACCGCCCATTTTCTGTGCGCGGTCGCCCGTTCGAACGCGGCTCCGAGCGTTTCCAGCGTCTCCGGACGAACCGGCGGGCGATCAACCAGCGTCACCATTGCGGCATCGCGGCCGCGGTTGAGAACCTCTTGCAGTCCGACCCTTAGGGAACTGAACTGGCCGCGCTCCGGCTCGGGATTGATCACCAGCGCTGCTCCATTCGCGTACACGATGGGAGCCAATGCGGCTTCGTTCTTGCCCACGACTACGAGCACTTCATCGACTTGCGGAAAGAAGAGGCGTATGGCGGCGGAAAGAAACGTCTCGGCGGTCATGGCCACATTTGCCGCCACGCCTGCGGTCGCCGGCGGCCAGGGCAGCAGCGCCTTGTCGCGGCCCATGCGCGAGGATTCACCCGCCGCTAGAATTACTCCGCAAAGAGCTAAGGGCCGGCCCATGCAGGCACGATAGCAAACTGCCGCCACTCTGCCAAGGACGGGAGTCACGCGCGAAGGAAAAGATGTCGCTAAGTAAAGGTGGGCAACTTTAGCAGATCGTCGTGGGGAACGCGTTCCACGGGGTTTCCGGCTTTGCGCCAGGCGCGCAGACCACCGGCGATGACGTAGACCTTGAATCCCAGATCCTGTAGTTGGCGCGCCACCCGGGCGCTCGTGGCTTCGCGCGCTCAAGTACAGTAGAGATAAATCTCGCGATCCTTGGGGAGATGCTTGACCTCTTCGACGAGGTTATTGGGTTCGATGCGGATGGAACCGGCGATGCGCTCGGAGTCGGCATCGTAGTAGCCGTGGCTGCGCACGTCGGCGATCAGCATATTGTGAGCGGCATCGGAGGTTAATCTTTTTGCCAACTCCTCGGCCTGGACGCGGGGAATGACGTCGAGCAGACGGTACTTGCGGTAAAGCCAGATGCGATAGACGATATAGGCGCCCAGTCCGACACCGAAGACGACTTCCGCGGCAAAACCGGCGGAGCGCAGGCCGCGGGTGATGGCGCGCAGGGCGTCGCTGAAGAGGTATCCGGCGAACGAGTAGGCACCGACGTAGAGAGCGGCTCCGATGGAGTCGAATTGCAGAAAATCGGCCGGGCGCATCTTCATGCTGCCAGCGAGCGGCGGAGACATGGTGTTGATGCCGGGAATAAACTTGGCAAACAGCAGCGTCTGCTTGCCGCGGCGGTAAAAATATTCCGCCGAGCGCAGAATGCAGGTTTCGGGATTGGCAGAAAGGCGGCAGAGAAACCCAAGCAAAGCCCATCCGCTGACTCGGCCCGTGAAATAGAGAAGGACGTCGCCAGCGATCATCGACAACAGGCCAACGCCAAACACGAGATAGAAATGGAGATCTCCGTAGGCGGCAACCGCGCCAGCAGTCAGCAGTGCGAGCGCGGCGGGCACTGGAAGACCGATCGCCTCGGCGAAGCACACCATCGCCAGAAACAAGTAGCCATGATGCGAAATCGATGTCAGCAAGTCGTGCATGTTCTTTGCGGATTGCGAAAAGGGCTCCCTCAGTATAGCAATCGCCCTGCGAATGCTCGAGACGCAGTTGACAAGCGTCCCCAAATAGGTTACTTTGCAATGCAAAGTGAAAAGCCGATGAATGATCTGAATAAGGCGTTGGGCGACATCGGCAGTATTCGCAGGCAGGTGGCCCACAGTACGCAGTTTCGCGGTTACGGTCCGGCCACTCTTGCCAGTACCGCCGCGCTGGCCGTGGCGGCCGCCGGGGCGCAGGCGCTCTGGGTGCCCGAACCCGCGAGTCGTATGGCAGTGTATTTGGGCATTTGGATTGTGACTGCAGCCTTATCGGCTGGCTTGATCGGGATGCAAATGTACACGCGCACCCGTCGCATTCATTCGGGCATGGCCGATGAGATGATCCGCATGGCGGTGGAGCAATTTCTGCCGTCGGCTGGCGCGGGCGCGCTGATTACACTGGCCATCGCGCGATATGTTCCGGGGGTGTTCTGGATGCTTCCCGGACTGTGGCAGATTATTTTCAGCCTGGGCGTATTTTCGTCGTGCCGTTTTCTGCCGCGTGCGGTAGCCGGAGCGGGCGCCTGGTACTTGCTGACGGGTCTGACGTGCATCGCGCTCGGAGACAGCCGTGCGCTTTCTCCGTGGGCCATGGGCATTCCGTACGCGGTCGGGCAGTTGCTGGTCGCGGCGATTCTGTTCTTGAACGCGAAGGAGGATAGGGACAATGACGAAAACTAAGCCTCCCGCAGGGGAAGGGCGCTTCGCGTATGGAGGTTTGGATCGCGTGATTCACGAGCGCGCGCGACTTAGCGTGCTGACATCACTGATTACGAATCCGAAAGGATTAGCCTTCGGGGATCTGAAACAGCTATGTTCTCTTACGGACGGGAATTTGAACCGTCACCTGCGCGTGCTGGAAAAAGGCAAGATGGTTGAAATCGTGAAGAAGCATGACCGCAACCGCCCGCAGACAATGTGCCGAATCACGGCTTCGGGCCGAGCGCGCTACCTCGAATATCTCTCCACGCTCGAGCAAGTGGTTCGGGATGCGGCGAGGGGAACCGAAGAAAGGCCCGCAGTCGGCCTGGTGCACGGGCTGGCAACATCGCGGGCCTAAAATTTTTTGCGAGGTAACTTTGCAATGCAAAGTAATATTCAAAACGGATTGCATGTCGCCATCATCATGGATGGCAACGGGCGGTGGGCCACACGACGCGGGTTGCCGCGGGTTGCGGGGCATCGTGCCGGAGTGGCCGCCGTGCGCTCGGTGGTCGATCGGGCGCCAGCTCTCGGCATCGGGCGGCTGACGTTGTACGCGTTTTCCTCCGACAACTGGCGGCGTCAGGCCGAAGAGGTGGAAAGCATTTTCTGTCTGCTGCGGGCTTACTTGCGCTTGGAGACGAAAAGACTGCGGCAGCATGGAGCGCGCCTGGAGTTCATCGGGCGGCGCGATCGTCTGCCGAGTCTGGTGGTGCGCGAGATTGCCCAAGCAGAAGACGCAACCGCCGCAGGCCGTCGCCTTCATTTGCGCCTTGCCGTGGACTACTCCTCGCGCGATGCCATTACGCGCGCCGCCGCTGGCGTAAGCTCCGCGCATTTCCGCGATCTGCCGCCCTCGGTTGATTTGCTGGGACGCGAACTTGCCCGAGCGCTGACCGCCGAGAGCGGGGAAGTTGATTTGCTGATTCGCACCGGAGGTGAGAAGCGTCTTTCGGACTTCCTGCTGTGGGAGTTGGCCTATGCCGAACTTCTGTTTACCGATCGGATGTGGCCGGACTTTGACGCTACCGATTTGGATGCCGCGCTTCGAGAATTCAACCGGCGCGAACGCCGCTTTGGCGGAGTTCCGGCAGCCAGCGCGGCTGCGGTGGAGACCGTTCGATGATCGCTCCAGGTTCGCGTCCGCTTAGCGTCAAGTTCATTCTGCCCGCCTTGACTGAGGCGACGAGTCCCTATTGGAGGCCGATTAAATATTCGTTGTTTCCGCCGCTGGGCTTGGCCACGCTCGCGGCTTATTTGTCTCCCGATGACCGCGCGGTGATCGTCGACGAGCATGTGGAACCGCTGACCATCGACGACGCACCCGATCTGGTAGTGATTCAGGTATACATCACGAATGCTTACCGCGCGTATAAGCTTGCGGACCACTACCGCAGCCGAGGGGCGTTCGTTTGTCTCGGAGGCTTGCATGTGACGTCGCTTCCCGAGGAGGCCGCGCTTCATGCCGACGCTATTTTCCTGGGACCGGGAGAACAGACGTTCCCCAAATTTCTGGAGGAGTTTCGCGCGGGGAATGCGGAGCGCGTTTACATCTCGACTGCGGGGCGGACGCTGGAACGTATTCCGCCGGTGCGGCGCGATCTCATCCGGCACAACTATTATCTGGTGCCGAATTCCATCGTGGTGACGCGCGGATGTCCGCAGCATTGCGACTTCTGTTACAAAGACGCATTCTTTCAGGGTGGTCGAGGGTTTTACACGCAGCGGGTCGACGATGCTCTGGCTGAGATCGATCGCTTGCCGGGGCGGCATCTCTATTTTCTCGACGACCATCTGCTTGGCGACCGGCGTTTTGCGCAGGCGCTCTTTGAGGGCATGAAAGGCATGGGACGGCTATTTCAGGGCGCTGCGACCGTGGATTCGATTTTGCGCGGCGACTTGATCGAGCGCGCTGCGGAAGCCGGGCTGCGCAGCATCTTCGTCGGTTTTGAGACGCTTACACCGGAGAATCTTAAGCGCAGCAATAAGCGGCAAAACCTGGGCCGCGATTACAGAGCCGTTGCCGGCCGCCTGCATTCGCTTGGCATCATGATCAACGGCAGCTTTGTTTTTGGCATGGACGACGACGAGGAAGACGTGTTTGCACGCACGGTCGGCTGGGCTATCGAGCACGGCATTACCACCGCGACTTTTCATATTCAAACGCCGTATCCGGGAACGCAACTCCACGCCCGCATGGTGCGTGAAGGACGTATGTTGACGAACGATTGGAATCTTTATGACACGCGGCATGTCGTGTATCGTCCGGCGCGACTGAAGCGCGAGGCATTGAAGGCGGGATACGATTGGGCGTATCGCGAGTTTTATCGGTGGAGTTCCATCGCGCGCGCCTCGCTGCATCACGGCACGCTGAAGCATCAGGCCAAACACTTTTTCTATGCTTCAGGGTGGAAGAAATTCGAGCGCGTTTGGCATCTGATGATCCGGGCGCGGCAACTCAATCGCGCCACGCCGCTGCTGGAAGGGGTGCTCTCAAGGGTTACCCGCGCGCAGAAAGAACACAGGGAAGAGGGAAGCGGCGCAGGCGGCTATTTCTCCCGCGCCACTACGAACTCGGGGGCCCACAACAGCGCGCGCTTGATTTCCGAGTCGGGAAACGTGCAGATAGCGTTGCGTGCCGATTCGGCGTAGCGGGCGGCCTCTTTGGAGGCGAACTCCAGAGAACCATAGCGTCTGAGGATGGTCAGGATATCGGCGTGCGTGACCCCGTTGAAGGCGCGGTCGTGGAGGATGGTTTCGATCTGGCGGCGCTCGGCGGCGGTGCAGCGCTCCAACGCGTGAATCACGGCCATGGTGGCTTTGCCTTCGCGCAGGTCGCTGGCCACGGGCTTGCCGAGAACGCTTTCCGACGCCGTGAGGTCTAGCACATCGTCCACGATTTGGAAAGCTAAGCCGAGGTCGCGTCCATACTGGCCGAGGCGTTGCTCTTGCTGCTCGGTGGCGCTCCCGAGGATGCCGCCGACTCGCATCGATACCGAGAACAGGCACGCGGTTTTGCGATAGATGAGATCGAGATGCTCCTGCAGCGAGATCAGCTTGCCCAGCTTTTCCATTTGCAGCAGTTCGCCTTCGACCATTTGCTGCGTCAGTTCGACGAGCACGTCGAGGATGCGGAAATTACGCTCCTGCACCGCGATGTTGAAGGCCTGCATGTAAAGCCAATCCCCGGCCAGCACGCACATCGAGTTGCCCCACTGCGTGTTGGCGGCTGGACGGCCGCGGCGGATCTGGGCCTCGTCAATAATGTCGTCGTGCACGAGCGTTGCGGTGTGAATGATTTCCACGACGGTGGCCAGCTTGACGGCGCCCTTGCCTTTGTAACCGAGCAGTTTGGCCGACAGCAGCAACAATGCGGGGCGGATGCGCTTGCCGCCGCCGGCGCGCAGGTATTCACCGATCTCGGTGATCGCGGCTACTTTCGAGACCGTGTCGCGTCCGAATTGTTCTTCGATCGCGGCAATGTCATCGTGCAGCAGATCGAAGATTTCTTTTCCGTTACTGGACGTGGTCGTGGTCAACGTTGATCCGATCCTTGTAAACAATCGTGAAGCGCCGAGATCGCAGAGCTCGCTGAGAAATTCGTTTCTAAATGTTTTTATTACAAGTGTTTCTCCGCGGCCTCTGCGTTCTCTGCGGTTAAAACCTTCCTCAATTGCTCCGGTAATTCGTGAACTGCAAATCGATGCCAAAATCCTGCTGCTTGACCAGGGCGATAATTTCCTGCAGGGTATCGCGATCCTTGCCGCTGATGCGTACTACGTCGCCCTGGATCGAGGCTTGCGCCTTTTTCTTGGAATTTTTCACCAGCTTCACAATCTCCCGCGCCTTTTCAATTGGGATTCCCTGCTGCAGGGTGATCTTCTGCTTTACGATGCTGCCGGCGGCTGGCTCCAGCGCTGCGTAGGTTAGGCCTTTCAGCGGGACGCCGCGCTTGACCAGTTTTTGCTGGAAGACGTCGTTGACCGCCTTGATCTTGAATTCATCGGCGGAGTGCAGCAGGATCGCGTCGGCGCCTTCCATCTCGATCCTCGACTTTGAGTCCTTCAAGTCGAAACGCGTGCTCACTTCCTTCATCGCCTGCTGGATGGCGTTGTTCACTTCCGCCAGGTCGATTTTGCTGACGATATCGAAACTGTTATCGGGCATGAGAGATCAATCCAGGTTTCGGGTGTCAGGTCTCAGGTGTCAAGCAAGGCAAAGACGGGCTCCCCGAGACCCGGCACCTCCTATGGATGACTACCCCAAAACGCGTACTCATGAGGGTAACAGAAGAGGCACTCTCTGCGAAGGCGGGAGTCGGAGCAGGCGGGCCCTTCAATGATCTGCAGCTTGCCGCGAACTGCATATCCCTCACTCCGTTCGGGATGACAAAGTTCGTGAGATGGAGAAGCTAAACCGAAGCATCCGCGCGGGAGAGTCGAAAGAATTGATAGAAGTTCTGGGTGGTTTGCGAGCCGATTTCTTCCGGCGTCAAGCCGCGCAGTTCGCCGATCTGGCGGGCCACCTCCCTGACAAATGCCGGTTCGTTGCGTTTTCCGCGATGCGGAATCGGCGCCAGATAGGGCGAATCGGTTTCCATCAGCATGCGCTCGAGCGGAACCATTTGCGCCGCGTCGCGAATCGACTGCGCCTTGGGGAAAGTGATGTTGCCGGCGAAAGAAATCATGAAGCCCATGTCGAGCGCCCGCCGCGCGTGCTCGACGCTTCCGGTGAAGCAGTGCAGAATGCCGCCTAATCCGCTGGGACGCCAGTGTTCGGCGATCATGCTTAGACAATCGTCCCAGGCATTCGCGCTGTTGTCGGAGGGACGGCAGTGAATGATGATGGGCAACCTTGTGGTTTTTGCTAACTCCATCTGCCGCAAGAAAACGGCTTTCTGTACTTCGCGCGGAGAGTGGTCGTAAAAATAGTCGAGGCCAATTTCTCCCCAGGCGATAACCTTGGGATGCCGCGCCCATTCGAGCATTTGGGCATCGGCGGCTTGGTTCGCAAGGCTCGCTTCGTGCGG
Source organism: Terriglobales bacterium (assembly GCA_050014035.1). GTDB lineage: Bacteria > Acidobacteriota > Terriglobia > Terriglobales > Acidobacteriaceae > Acidiflorens. The sequence continues at coordinate 20,362 of JBEKED010000005.1, read as the reverse complement.
ATGAATTCCCAGGCTGGCCCAGATTCGCGGGAACTCTGGCTTGGCATCGTATTTTTCCGCCAACTGAATGCCGCAGTTCGCCGTGTCGGGACCATCGCCGTTGCCGATGGCGAGGTAAGCCTCGATGCCGTTTTGCTTCGCACGCGCCAAAACCTGCTCGCGATCAACGTCGTAGCGTTTGCCTTCGAGGTGGGCGTGAGAGTCGATGAACATCAGTGGTTAGTCGTGACGATGAGAAATCGCCTTCAGTCTCGAACCTTTAAGTTTTGAAACTTTGTAGTGGCGCATATTGCCAAGGCGTCTACCACAAAGGGCACGAAGGTCCACGAAGGAAAAGCCGGAGAACAAAGAACTTCGTGGTACTTTGTGGGCTTCGTGGTTCGGGGTCTTAAGGGCGCGTCAAATTGAGCCACTAAGTGAAACCTTGAAACCTTGCACCTTTTCTATTTCAGTCTTGTGCCTACGGGCACATCTTCCAGAAAGGTCGCCAGTACCGGCTTGCCGCCTTCCGGCGATGCGGCGACGATCATGCCGTTCGATTCCAGCCCGCGCAGCTTGCGGGGCGCTAGGTTTGCCACGATGACGACTTTGCGTCCGATCAACGTCTCCGGCTCATAAGCCTCCGCGATTCCCGCGACCAGTTGGCGAACTTCGGTTCCCAGATCGACTTCGAGGCGCAGCAGTTTGTCGGCGCCTTTTACACGCTCGGCAGTTTTCACCTGCGCTACTCGCAATTCTACTTTCGCGAAGTCGTCGATGCTGATCTTGCCGTCGGGAATTGCGGCTGCGGGCTTGGCTGGCGCCGTCTGCGTACCCGGCGCTACGGCCGGCTGCCTCGCTTCGCTCGGCGGGACGGGCGAGACGTCCGTCGCTTGACTGCGCGTCACCACACTGCCCGTGCTCACACTGGCGCCTGGTTCTTCCATCTTCTGCATCCTCTCTATTGCCGACTTGTCGGCTCGCGGGAACACAGCTTGCACCTCGCCCAGCTTTGTGCCGAGTTGCAACTGTCCCCATTGCAATTGCGCAAGATCGAATTTCTGGATGTCGCTGAGGCCCATTTGCGCCCAGATCTTTGCGGTCGCGTCGGGAATCACTGGATGCGCGAGCGCGGTCACGATGCGCAGAGCTTCGGCGCTGGTGTAGAGCACGGTGGCCAGGCGCGCGCGGCTCTCCTCGTCTTTGTCTTTTTTCTCGCCCAGGGACCACGGTTCATTTTCCACGATGTATTTGTCAACCGCGCCGACCAGTCCCCACGCGGTTTCAAGCGCACGCGAGAACTGAAATTGGTCGAAGAGTGTGCCGTAGTCGGCGATCGCTTTGCTTGCGATATCCGCAATCGCGGCATCGGCCGGGGTGTGCGCGGCGTTCGACGGGTACGGCACTTCGCCTTTGAAATAGCGCGTGATCATGGTCAGCGTGCGGCTGGCGAGATTGCCGAGCCCATTCGCCAGATCGGAGTTGTAGCGTTGCACCAGCGCATCGAAACTGAACGATCCATCCTGCCCGAAGACGACTTCGCGCAACAAAAAATAGCGGAGGGCATCGGTGCCGAGCACGTCGACAATGGTGTCGGCGCGCACAATGTTGCCACGCGACTTCGACATTTTACTTTCTTCAAACAGCAGCCATCCGTGGGCCGTGATGCTCTTGGGCAAAGGCAATCCCGCGGCCATCAGAAACGCGGGCCAGTAGACGCAATGGAAGCGCACAATCTCTTTGCCGATCATGTGCACGTCGGCGGGCCAGTACTTGTCATATTTACTCGTGTCGCTCGATCCGTAACCGAGCGCGGTAATGTAGTTGGCGAGCGCGTCGAGCCACACGTACACCACGTGCTTCGGGTCGTCGGGCACGGGGATGCCCCAAGAGAATGTCGAACGGCTGATGGATAGATCGCGCAGGCCGCCGCGCACGAAGGCCAGCACTTCATTGCGGCGCGTTTCGGGACGAATGAAATCGGGCTGCGCGGTGTAGAGGTTCAGGAGTTGATCCTGAAAGGCCGAGAGCTTGAAGTAGTAGTTTTCTTCGCTGACGGTTTCCGTAACGTGACCGCAGGTAGGGCAGAGGGCACCCGCTTCGGCGCCATCCACGTAGAGTTCGCAGGAGACGCAGTACTGGCCGGTATAAGTGCCCTTGTAGATGAATCCGTTGTCGCGCAGGACGCGCCACAAGGCCTGTACGCCTTGCTTGTGGCGGTCGGACGTGGTGCGGATGAAATCGTCGTTGGTCAGCCCCATGCGCTGCCAGAGGGAGCGGAACTCGGCGGAGACTTCGTCGGTGAATTGCTGCGGGGTCTTGCCCGCGGCCTGGGCGGCGCGCGCGATTTTTTGTCCATGCTCATCGGTGCCGGTGAGGAACCAGGTGTCATGGCCCAACATGCGATGGCGGCGCGCAATGGTATCGCAGGCGATGGTAGTGTAGGCGGTTCCGATATGCGGACGCGCGTTGACGTAGTAGATGGGAGTCGTGATGTAAAACGTTTTGCTCATTCCTGTCCTGGGCAAGGAAGACTCTAAAGAAAACTCTATCTTAATCTTCGCGCTTAGGCTGCATTTGACGTGAGGTCGTCGGTTGCGATTCCGAGGTGTTGCAGGTGGTGCAACATGTGCGCGACGTAATCCTCGAACACGAACCGGAGTGTCAGCGGTTCAGAACCGGCAACGGTCAGCGTATGCGACCAGGCGGCTTCGGGCACCGATTCGGCTGCCGCCAGTAATTGCCGGTTCAGCGCCTGCCACACCTCGATCAGCTCTTTCCAATCGCGACGCTGGTACGCATTCACTGCCACCCAGCGATTCTGGTCGTATCCGGGCAGGGCGAGTTTATCTTCTAATTGCGCGCGAACGATTCGCTGATGATTGTTAGCGGCGGAATCGAGCAGATGTCCCAGTTCCTCCTTCGGAGACCAGGTTGACGGGGTTGGCTTGCTCTCGACCGTATCCTCGGAAAGCTTTTCGAGGCGGCCTGGCACCCGTTGCAAAAGATCTCTTAGCGAAGTGAGCGCGGTCATGAATTCTCCTGAATTATTTCTGCAGTTCCGCCAGCGCGGCCAACACTTCGGCGCTGTGCTCATTGGGCTTCACATCCAAATATTCTTTCACAATCTTGCCCTCGGGATTGATGATGAAAGTGTGCCGGGCCGCGACCTTGATCAGTCCGAAGTTCATCACCGAGTCGTAGGCGCTGGAGACTTTGTGGTCGGTATCGGCCAGCAACTTGAAGTTCAGCCCTTCCTTGGCGCAGAACTGCTTGTGCGAGTCGGCGCCATCGACGCTGACTCCGAGGATGACGGCGTTTCTCTGCTGATACTGCGCGAGGTCGCGCTGAAAATTATGCGCCTCGATGGTGCAGCCACTGGTGAAGTCCTTGGGATAGAAGTACAAAACCACCCACTTGCCGCGATAGTCCTTCAAGCTGACGGGCGCGCCCTCCTGCGAATTGAGCGTGAATTCGGGAGCCGCGCTGCCCACCGACGGAGTTGAACCCGCGAAGACGAGAAGCGGCGCCAGCGCGACAAGGGTTAGGCATAGTGCAATCGAGCTTGGAGTTTTCACGGTATCGATCCTCCTGATTAAATTAGCAGTCCGCAGAAGAAGCTTCACTGTTTTCGTTCGCCTTGTAGATACTGCTGGATCGCCTCCTGCATTACTGTGCGGAGCGGCACATTTTGCGTCTCGGCTAGCTTCCGGCAGTCTTCGTATTCCGGCGCGTAATTGGAAACGCTGCCATTCATATTAGCGATCTTGATGCGCACCGGACCCCACGTTGTAACCACCGACTCCCAGCGGCGCGAGAGGGTCTGGCGCTGTTCATCGCGGCGGCGCACGCCGAGCGTCGTGGTCTCGGCAAACATCACTTTGCTCAGGCGATTCGCATCTTCCATCTTTGCCAGCACCGTGAGCAGCGCGCCGGGACGGCTTTTTTTCATCTGTACCGGGACGCTGAACACATCAAGCGCTCCCTCGGCCAGCAAGCGCTCCATGGCATAGGCCAGTACCTGCGGGCTCAGGTCATCGAGATTCGCTTCGAGCACCGTGATTTTCTCAATCGTTATTCTCTCATCCGCGGGGCTCTGGTTCGATATTAGCGATGCACCCCTGGCTTCTGCGAGTCCAGTTTCTCCAATCGTCAGACGCAGCAGGTTCGGGTACTCGGCGAATTCTCGCGTGCCCGCGCCGTATCCTGCCTTCTCGATCTTCATCGCCGGAAACGCGGCAAAGCGGCTGCTCAGCGTCTTCACGATCGCCGCGCCGGTCGGCGTTACCAATTCGACTTGCGGCCCGGAGGAATATATCGGCGCGTCTTTCAGCAAGCGGAGCGTTGCCGGCGCCGGTACGGGCAGCGTTCCGTGGGCGCATTGGACGGTTCCCCCGCCCACGTTCAGCGGCGAACATACCCATTCTTCGATGCCCAGAGATTCCGCTCCCACGGCGGCGCAAACAATATCCACCAGCGCATCTGCGGCTCCTACTTCGTGAAAGTGGACCTGGTCGACGGTTGTGTTGTGAATCTCGGCTTCGGCTTGGCCTAGCGCCTCGAAGATGCGAATTGCAGTTGCCTTCGCGGTGCTGCTGATCGCTGCGTGGTCGATGATCCTGCGAATTTCGCTCAGGCCGCGACCGTTGCTGTGAGCGTGATCATGAGGGGTGTCCGCATGATTTTGCTGCTGCTTCCAGAAAGCTTCCCGCGGCAGATCTTTTTCTCCGTTGCTGTAGACGTCAATTTTGGTCCCGGAGATTCCTCCCCGCAGCACGCGAGAAATTTCCAGCTTCGCATCTATATTCAGCGCTGTGACCGTGTCGTGCAAAAGCTGCGCCGACACTCCTGCGTCGAGCAGCGCGCCGAGAAACATGTCGCCGCTGATGCCGGAGAAACAGTCGAGGTAGGCTATGCGCATGATTAGAACCGCTTTTGGCTATTAGCTCCTGGCTCTTAGCTAAAAGCTAAAGGCTAAATGCTAAAAGCCAGAGGCCAAGAGCCAGAGCACCTTCCCTGTCGAATTTTCATCATAGGTGCCACCCGCACCTCCGTCAAACCCGCTGCCGCTCGCGAGTTTGTTAGAATCACTGTTTCTTGAATCAGTTAGAGGGGCATCTTTGTATCGATATCTAGAACGGCGACTGGTCGAACACCTGCGCGAGGTTCTGCGCCGCACTTACGGCCTGGAAATCGCCAACATCGTCGTCGAGCAGCCGCCAAAAATCGAGTTTGGCGAATACGCCCTGCCCATCGCTTTCGAACTGGCGCGCAAACTGCGCAAAGCTCCGCGCAAGATTGCCGAAGAGATTGTCGCCGGGATTGGCGCGATCCCTGGCTTTGAAAAATTCGAGGTGGCGGGTGGCGGGTATATCAATGTGCGCGTGCGCCGCGCCGAACTGGCTACGGCTGTGCTCAGCGATCAGTCTCCCGTTGCGGAGATTCCGCCAGGCGAGGTGCTGGTCGAGCATTCCAGTATCAATCCCAACAAAGCCGCGCATATCGGACACCTGCGCAACGCCATTCTTGGCGATACATTCGTCCGCCTGCTGCGCTTTGCCGGCAGGGAAGTCGACGTACAGAACTATATTGACAACACCGGCGTGCAGGTGGCCGACGTGGTCGTGGGGTTCCTGCATATCGAGCAGAAGTCGCGCGCTCAGATTGAGGCGCTCGCCGCCGCGCCTCGATTTGATTACGTGTGTTGGGATCTTTATGCCCGCGTCTCCGAATGGTATGCGGAAGATAAGGGAAATTTGCAGGCGCGAGCTTCAGTGCTGCGCTCGATTGAAGAAGGGAATAACGAGACGGCTGCGATTGCCGACTTGATTTCGACTAGTGTGCTTCGGCGCCATCTTGAAACCATGGACCGGCTCGATATTGAGTACGACTTCCTGCCGCGTGAAAGCGAGATTCTCCATCTTCATTTCTGGGATGCAGCGTTTACCAAACTCAAGGAAGCAGGCGTGCTTACTTATGAGACGGAAGGCAAGAACGCGGGCTGCTGGGTGATGCGGCGGGCGGGAACGTCAAAAGCTTTAACCACAGAGAACACAGAGGACACGGGGGAAAAGAGCACAGGGGAAAACGTCGGCGAGGAAAGCGCTGCCGAACAGAGTATTGCCGAAGAAGACCAGAAAGTCATTGTCCGTTCTAATGGCACGGTCGGCTACGTCGGCAAAGACATCGCCTACCATATGTGGAAGTTCGGCCTGCTGGGCCGCGATTTTGGGTATCGCAAATTTTATCGCTATCCCAATCAGCACGACTGCTGGATCTCAACCACCGAGGGCGGGCGAGAGCATCCGCATTTTGGAGACGTGGCTGAGATTTACAACGTCATCGATGCGCGCCAGTCCGAAGCGCAAAACACGGTGATCGAAGCTCTGCGCGGACTGGGCCATGACGAAGCCGCCGATCGGTATACGCATTTTTCCTATGAGATGGTTGCACTCACGCCGCGCTGCGCCGCCGAACTCGGCTATCAACTGAGCGACGAAGATAAGGCGCGGCCGTGGATCGAGGTCTCCGGCCGCAAAGGTTTTGGCGTGAAGGCGGACGATCTGCTGGATGCGCTCATCACGTCGGCGCGACTGGAAGTCGATGCGCGTCATCCTGAACTAAATGGAGCTGAACGCGCGGCGATTGCTACGCAGATCGCTATCGGGGCGCTGCGCTACTTCATGCTGAAGTTCACAAAGCCCTCGGTGATCGCTTTCGATTTTAAAGACGCGCTGAGTTTTGAGGGGGACACCGGTCCGTACGCGCAGTATGCCGTGGTGCGCGCATCTAACATTTTTCGCAAAGGCGGAATGGACGCGGACAGTTTCTGTCGAGACGCGGCGACGCGCATCTCTACCGGGGATTTCGCCCAGTACCTCGCCGGCGAAAACGCCAACGATATCTGGGAGCTATGGCTGGCCGCCGCGAAAACTTCTTATGTTGTCAGCCAGTGTATTGCGACGACTGAACCGGCTTATCTCGCCAAGCACAGTTTCCAACTGGCGCAGCTTTTTAACACTTTCTATCATCGCTATCCCATCCTGAGCGAAGCCGATGAAGGTCGAAAGAAGTTTCTGCTGGCAACCGCAGCTGTGGCGCGTCGCGAACTGATTCGCGTGCTGGCGGCGATGGGCATCACGGTTCCGCCAGTGATGTAGGAGCAGGTGTCGTCCCTCAGCGGCTAAAGCCGCAGTCAAAATCATCGGCTTATCGCAGCGGTAAACCGCTGCGCCACCCAAAAGCAAGGTCAAAATCGAGTTTTTCAGGTTACGGTGCGGCCGAGCCGCACCGTTTCAAAACAAAAGCAGAAAGGTGAGTTTTTCCGCAGCCTGTGACTCCGTGCCCTTTCAAAACAAAATCAAACTACGCCACTACCGAAAAGGGTGACGCCGAAATGAAGTTGATTTTGTTTTTCCTGACACCTGAGACCTGGCACCTGACACCTGATACCTGATACTTCGATCCTGAATCTGGTTAAGCTCTATTGCAACCGGGTTGTCCGCGCCTATAATCATCATCAGAAAGCCAACCGTATAAAATTTCTATGGTTTATGGCGCGAATGCGTGGCTTCGGCCTGTGCATGATTGCGCGCCTCGCTGTCAACGTATTGATATTTAACGACTTGTTGCTTTTCATTGGAAACTTGAAATGGCATCCCCCGTGCTTTAGCAGAGAGCGGGTCCGATTCGCGGATTTTGCGGGATCGGAAAATAGACTTTATACGAAAGCAATAATTTGGCCAAGGAGCCTTTGATTCTATGAATCGTACTTCGCTGCAATTGACCCTGATGCTGGCGGCGACACTGGTCGCATCGGTCGGATGTTCAACCAAGAATTATGTGCGTCAGCAAACCACGCCGCTGATTAACAAGACTAATGAACTCGACGACATGACCGCGCAGAATTCCAAAGACATCAAGGACGTCGATCGTCGCGCCCAGGCCGGCATTCAGGATGTGCAGACCCGTGCCGCCGCCGCCGATCAAAAGGCTTTGGCTGCGGGTAGCGAAGCCGATAAGGCGCAGATGTCGGCGAACACCGCCTCTCAGCGGGTGGATACTCTGACGCACGCCGTCGTCAACCTCGACAACTATCGGCCTGTGGTCGAGACGGCGGTGCACTTCGGATTCAACAAGGACAATCTGACCAAGGAAGCCCGTGAAGCCATCGACCAGCTTGCCGCGAGTGTTGCCACCACGAAGGGCTACATCATTACCGTGGAGGGCGCGACTGACTCTATTGGCAGCGCGGATTACAATTACGAACTGAGCCAGCGTCGTGCCGATGCGGTAATTCAGTACCTGGCCGCGGAGAAGGGCGTTCCGGCCTACAGGATTTACCTGATTGGCCTGGGCAAGGATAAGCCGGTAGACTCAAACAAAACTGCCGACGGGCGCGCCAAGAACCGCCGCGTCGATATCCGGCTGATGACCAATACTGGAGACCAGGCGCCGAGCAACACGCAGCCGACACCGACGGCGAGCGCAAATCCGCCGTCGATGTAAGAGATCGTTGTTAAGAGATCGTTGTTAAGCAAGTTTCCCTCCTCCCCGGAGGATTTGCCAAAACAGGCCGTCCCAGCAAATGTGGACGGCCTGATTTTTTTGGCTGCAATCGGTTGGCTGCAATCGGCTGCGCGTCCAGTCTGTTCCAGAGCCGCTCTGAGACGATACAATGAAAACGTGCGCATCGCGTTCCTAATCGTCTTACTGTCGTTGCTGGCGGCAATTTCGCTAGCTCAGGATTCGCCGGACAAGACAGCTCCGGATAAGACTGCCCAAGACCAAAACAAAGATAAGACCGCCCAAGATCAAGGTAAAGACAAGACCGCACTGCGCGACCGCGACGCCGACGAAAGCTCCAGCCACGCCACTAGAATCGACCTCAGCCCGCCCAAAGACGATGCCAAGAACCATCCTTCCAGCAAGGCCGCGCTGGAGAATCTCGACATCCCCCTCGCCCCCGACAATTCCGGCATCCAGGAGTTCCATCCCTGGAACCCCTTGAAAGCGATGAAGGATGTTGAGGTCGGTGATTTCTACTTCAAGCGTAAAAACTACAAAGCCGCGCTCGAGCGCTACAAAGACGCTCTCTATTACAAAGACAACGACGCCGTGGCCAGTTTCCGCCTCGCTGTTTGCCAGGACAAGCTGGGCGATAAAACCGAAGCCAGAAAATACTACGAGCAATACCTGAAGATCCTGCCGGACGGCCCTTTAGCCAAGGAAGCGCACGCGTCGCTCAACCGTCTAGGCAAGGGGCAGTAAGCCGCGCAACAGCTTGCGCCAGCCCTTGCTTGACTCATGTGGCCGATGAGGATAGGCTTGCGCTGCGATAAGGCAGGGGTTGCCTTTTCAAAAATTCCATCTCACCTCTAGTCTCAAAAAGGAGAATTAATTAATGAAGCGTAGATCCTCGATTTTCGCGGTCGCGGTAGTGTGTTTGGCCCTGGCCGGTTCGATGTTCGCCGACAGCAAAGCCTTTGTTGGCACATGGAAGTTAAACCTGGAGAAGTCGAAGTACGCGGCGGGGCAGGCGCCAAAAAGCCTGACGCGCACGGTGTCGGCGGATGGCGACGCCGTGACCTACAAGTTCGAGGGCGTAGGCGCCGACGGCACCGCCTTCAGTTTCAGCTTCACCTCCAAGTACGACGGCAAGGATGCCGAAGTGACCGGAGCCGGCATGCCTTATGGCGCGGACCATATTGCCATCAAGCAGGTGAACTCGCACGAGACTACAGCCACCTTGAAAAAGGGAGACAAAGTTGTAGGCAGCAGCACGGCGACGGTTTCTCACGATGGAAAGATGGTGACGCTGACCTCAAAAGGCACGGACGCGAACGGAAAGCCGGTGAAATCGGTGTCGATTTACGACAAGCAGTAAAGTGGGCTGGTGCCCAGGTTCGCGCCCGTTCTTCGTTCTTTGTTCTTTGGGCGCTGACCTGGGTATCAGCGATTCAAAGACGTGAGGAAATTACTTTTCCACCCGCGAGAAGTCTCCCGTGGCTGCGTTCACGGCTACGCGCAGTTTGGCGGTCTCGCGATCCGCTCCGTAGATGACATGCCACAGCAGTTCGTTGGTCTGGCGGTTCCAGTCGAGCACATAGAAAACGGGAGTGTCGGGTTCTTTTTCCAGCAGTTTGTCTCCGCCATGCTGCTGCGCAATGGTGAAGGCCTTGTCGGTATCCACTTTAAGAAACTGAACGTTGAAAATCTGGGTGCTGGAATTCGTCGGACTGTAGTTGTCCTCAACGCTGTGCGAAACATCGCCGAGCGCCCAGGTATACGGACGAGTCGCGTGCTGCGACGGCGATGCGAATGAGGCGCGCCACTCGGCCGCTTTGCCATCGCGGCCCTTGGAATCATTGGTTGGCTCTGACTCGACGCGATACGGTTGCGCATCCGCTGCCCATCCGCGGGCCGAGATGTAGCACTTGTAGAACGCGCCGCTGCCCGTGATTTGTTCGGGCGGTTTCGGCTGCGGCTTCTCGGCCGCCGCGGGTTGGCTGGGTTGCGAGGAGCAACCGACCATCAGAGCTGCTGCTAGAATTGCAACGGCCATATCTACTACCAGTACCAGTTTTTTCGTTATCATTTGTGTTGGCAGTTTCCCGGTCAGGTTTTGGTTCGCGGATCATTGTACTCAACCCACGCCATGGATTCCTGTCTGGAACGTTTGTGCCAGGAACTCGAAGATGCAATACGGGACGCGAACCCGAACGTCTGGGCGCAGGCTCCGCCGGGAAAATGGAATGCGACGCAGATCCTGGAGCATCTCTTCCTAAGCTATAAGGGCACAACCCGCGGGGTGGAAAAATGCCTGGAACTGGGCGCTCCGCTCTCCACGCGATCCACATTGCAGCAGCGGTTGGGCACTCTGCTGGTGGTCAATATCGGCTATTTTCCCAGTGGCCGCAAGGCGCCGGAGCGCGTTGTGCCGCGCGGCATGCCTGTGGAAGAAGTGCGGCAAGCCATACTGCCCGAACTGCATGCGATGGCCTCAGGTCTGGACGTTTGCGAGCGCAGATTCGGTGCCGGGGCGAAAATTATGGATCATGTAGTTCTGGGACCGTTCACGGCCGCGCAGTGGCGCAAATTTCACTGGGTGCACGGGCGGCATCACGCGCGGCAGATTCGGGAGCGGATAGGGAACGCTTAAGGTTTGGGGCTTGTTGGTGGAGAGCCGGGCGTCTGCGCCCGGCTGACCTTACGGCGCAGCTCAGGGTAGGCTCGCGAGACGCCCGTCGCTCGGCTATTTGTTTTTGTTCTGATCCTTTTCCGAGCTGTTGTCTTTGTCCTTGTCCTTGCTGGTGTCCTTGTCTTCCTCGGGAACGCCGGCCTTGTGCGCCTGTTCCTGTAGATCGTTGAGTTCCTGCCGGGCGGCGTCGAGCGCCTTCTGCTTTTGGTCGATCTCGTTCTTGAAATGCGCGTCGTCCTTATTCCAGTTAACGTCGCGCACGGCGATGTTGGGATCGGTGTAGGCCGCGGCCGCGCGCAGGCGCATTTCACGCTGGTCAAGATCGATCTCGTGGTTGAGGGAATCGACTTTCTGCTTCTGGTTGTCGAGCTTCTTTTTCCACTCATCGGCGACCTTCTGCTTTTCGTCCGCTGCTTTCTGCCTGTCCGCCGCGGCTGCTCCGGAATCGGTGGAGGCTTTGGTGGCGTCGGCGGAATTCGCTTCTCCTGCTTTGGCCTCTGCCGGCGGCGGCGGACCGATCACGTTCAAAGTTTCGCCGGTCGGCAGATTATCGTTGTCGTAGTGGCGGCTGGCCGAATTCGCGTCGGGTTTGTTCTTGCGGACGGTGCGCGCGTAATCCCCGAGTGACTGAGCGCCGGCTCCGCTGACCGCCAAGAGGAGCAGAGTGACAATGGCCATGCATTTTATGTGCTTCATGTGATCGTCCTTTCGCCAGCCGCGATTCTGATCGCGGCGTGTTGTTTCTAATATCAAGAACTTGTGCTTGCCGCCCGCGCGCCTCCCAGAAAACTGCCAATCGTGCGGTCCAATTGTGCGGCTTCGTGGGCGATGTCGTCGGCCAGTTGCTGGGCCAGTTCCGGGTCGCGGCTGTGCGAGAGTTGCTGCGCGTAGCCCGCGATGGTGGTCAGCGATTGGCGCAGTCCGAGCGCCAGTTCCGACGATAACTCCTGATGCAGTCGCTGATCGTGCCGGATGCGCTCGATATCGGTCTTGTCGGTGAGCACCAGCGTCGTGCCCATCAGACTCGCATCTTCCGCCAGCACTGGAGAGGCCGTGAGTTCAAGCACGCGATTTTCTCCTTCGCGCGCGAAGTAGTTCAGCACCAGCCCGCGGACCGCCGATGTCCCTGCCAGAGCGGGAGCGAGAGCTTGCTCGACGCTGGCTCCCGAAAGTGAACCGTCTTTTTCCGGGCGCAGCGTGGCCGAGCGAAAAAGGTCGGAGAAATGCAGTCCCACTGGCGAGGCGAACCCCAGTAGCTTGCGCGCCGCGGCATTGGTTTGCCGCACCAGGCCGTTGCTATTCAAAAACAGCACGCCGCAAGAAAGATTCGCGAGGATGGTCGAGCTCAGCGTGTCGGAGGCCTTGGCTTTTCTGCGTTCCGCGAGTTGCTGCGCGGTGAGCTCGTGTTTTTGTTGCTTCAGTTGCTGAATGACGGCGTGATAGGCGTGGACCGGCATTCCTTCGGCCGCCAATGGAGAGTGACTCACCGATTCGGATTCTTGCGCGAGGCTTTTGCGCAGGCGCCGCATCACGAACAAGCCCAATCCAAAGGCTGCGGCGGCAACCAATAGTAGCAACGCCATGCGCAACAGCATAGGATTGACGAGCAGCTTCACCGCGCCCTCCAATACCAGTGCAGAAGGCGGTTTCCGAAGAGGAAGGACAAAATTCCCATACTCCCGAGAAACACACCGAAGGGCATTTCGTAATAGCGGAGGGCAAGGCGCGCGGATTGCCAGGCGCGGCGGCGCGCATCTTCTGCGGAAGGGCGCGAAGAAACGTGGGCGCTCGATGCAGCGGCGCGGGCCTGATTGCGGCGGGTGCGCTTCATCCACACGGCTAGAACTGTACTCAGTCCAAAGAGCGAGCCCGCCAATGATGCGGCAAAGATGGTTAAGACGGTGAGCCTGGTTCCGAGGAAGGCTCCGATCATGGCCATCAGCTTGACGTCGCCGAAACCCATGCCTTCGACGCCGCGGGCGCGCAGATAGATTGCCGCCGCGCCGTAGAGGAACGAAGCACCGACTGCCGCTCCCAGCAGCGAATCGGCGAGCGACCACCATTGCCACGAAATCGCGCCGCGCATGGCGGGCGATACGAGGCCGGGCATGATGCGCGAAGCCAAGTCATTCACCGGAACCACCAGGCTGAACACGATGCCCAGGGCTAATCCGGTGAGCGTCAGGGCGTCGGGAAGAAGCTTAGTTTCGGCATCGGTGAAGATCAAGCCCAGCAGCAGATAGCCGAGGACGGTGCATTTCAGCATGCTGAGCGTCAAACCAAAATGTGTGAAGCAGCCGAGAAAAAGCAGGCCGGTGAGCAGTTCGATCGCGAGGTAGCGCGGCGAGATTGGAGTCTTGCAGGAGCGGCATTTTCCGCGGAGAATCAGCCAGCTCAGGACGGGAATGTTGTGGTAAAGCGGAATGAGATCTCCGCAGTGGGGGCAGGCGGAGCGCGGCGTTACGACCGATATGCCGAGCGGCAACCGGTAAATGCACACGTTCAGGAAGCTGCCAAAGCACAGCCCTAGACCGAACATCGCCGGTGCGAGAAAAGGTTCCACGTAAAAAGGTTCCGCGTCAACAGATTACAGCGGGCCTAAGTGCCCATTCTGCTTGGATTTAAATGATTATAAGCTGGCGCGGGTGGGCGCTTCTAAGTACGAAAGTCATGGTACTTCTGCGGGGTGCAAGTTGTTGTGAGCAAGGAAGAAAGCGACTCACGCTACCCGGCTGATTTCTTGGCGCAGCGGGATGAAGATTGAGAACACGGTTCCGGTTGAGCGCCCCGGGTTGCGGCCATCGGCGCGGCTGCGCACCCGAATTGAGCCGCCGTGCTTCTGCACGATGCCGTGCGAGACCCACAACCCCAGCCCGGTGCCTGTATCTTTTTTCGTCGTGAAGAACGGTTCGAAGATCTGGCGCAGATGCTTGCGGGGAATGCCGCTGCCGTTATCGGCCACTGTAATGCGGACTCCGTCGCTACCATCGGACCAGTTGCGTCCAGCAGCCACGCGGACGTGTAGAGAACCGCCAGTCGGCATGGCCTCGACTGCGTTCAACAGAAGATTCGCCAGCAATTGGCGTAGCTCGCCTGAATATCCGCTGACCCGGCAGCGATCGCGGTAACGTCGCGTTACGCGGATTTGCCGGCCTTCTAGTTTGCGCGAATACAGTTGCAGAATCTCGTCCGTGATGGCGGCAGGATCCATCGATCCGGGAGAACTGGTGTCGCGAACGAACCCCAAAGTTTGCTGCGCCAAGCGCGCGACGCGTCCTACCTCTTGCTCGGCTTGGGTTAGATACTCGACGGCGTGCCTGGAGTCGTGGCGCGCGAGATACAGCAGGTTGATGATGGCCTCGAGCGGGTTATTGATCTCGTGCGCGATGGAAGCGGCGAGGCGTCCTGCGGTGGCGAGCTTTTCGCTGCGGCGGATGGCTTCTTCGGATTGTTTTTCAGCCGAGATATCGCGGGCAATGGCGCACGCGCCTACGATTTCGCCGCGTGCGTTGCGCAGCGGCGACACGGAGAGCAGCACCGGGCAGCGGGTGCCGTCTTTGCGCATGCGCTCGGTTCGATACGGAGCTACGTCTTCGCCGCGGTTGAGCAGTTCGCGGTTGCGTTCCGTTTCGTCCTGGCGCTCGGGTGGCGCGAGTTGAGCCATCGGCGAGCCCACGGCCTCCTCGGCGGTGTAGCCGTAGAGAAGTTCGGCGGCGCGATTCCAACTGGTGATGGTGCCATCGGGACGGGAGCTGTAAATCGCGTCACAGGAATATTCGACGATGGCTGCCATCTCGCGGGTGGTGCGATCGGCGCGCGACTCCGCCAGGGTTTTCTGGCGGGCCATGCTTCCGGCAAAGGCGGAAGTGGCGAGGAAAACCAGCAACCGTTCCACGTCCGCTCCGCGGTGGATGCTGAAACTGAAGTACGGCGGGAACTCAAAAAAATCCATGCAGGCGCCGGAGAGAAGCGTGCAGAAAACCGCGGGGCCAAAGCCTAAGAAGCGCGCGGTGAAAAGCACCGCGGCCAGTAGCAGCACAAAAAGATGGCGGTGCAACATGGGAGAAAAAGTCCACAAGCTGAGCGCCACCCATACGGCAAGCGCCGCGCCGGAGTATTGCACCAGCGCGGAATGGCGGTTTCGGGAGATCCAACTCTTCAGATTAGGGCCAATTCCAGACATGCTTTCGGACGCAGCCCGTCCCAACGAGCGG
Organism: Terriglobales bacterium; assembly: GCA_050014035.1. Taxonomy (GTDB): domain Bacteria; phylum Acidobacteriota; class Terriglobia; order Terriglobales; family Acidobacteriaceae; genus Acidiflorens. The sequence goes on along the minus strand of JBEKED010000005.1, from coordinate 4,969 downwards.
CCGGGGGTGTGGGAACACGCGGGCAAGAGCGCTTGCGTTCTCCAGAGAGACTCTAGCAGCAGCAGAGGCCTGGGAGCAACCGCCTTGCCCTGTGAACGTCTGTGGATACTGTGGTTAAGTTTTTGCTTTTTGGTGTTGCCGAGAGCAGCTCAATCTTTGTGCAAGAATTTGTAATCGAGAATCGAGGCCGCGAGCCCGAAGGCGTCTTCGGCGTTGTCGACCGCGTCCTTGGTGCGAATCAGCCTTCCCTGGCAGAGCACATTGCTGTTTTTTTGCCCGGAGATTTCTTCGGGCATTTCGAAGATCAGTTCCACCAGCGCGTTCGCCGGCAGTTGCTGCGGCCCATGAAACATTACGCCCGACTGGCTGATGTTCTTAATTGTGCCCGGATACCATGTGCTGAGATTTTTCCCGCGATAGCGCAAAGGAATGCTCGAGCGCAGTCGTCGTGCCCGCGGCATCCAAGTGGGCTTCTTTTGCCCGGAGCGCCGTCGCACGGTTGTGGTCTCGGCCGCCGGTTCGTCGACGCGGTTGCCGCGACGCATGGTCTTCCAGTCGTACTGGTAAGCGGTTGCGCACACCAGACAGACCTGGTAATACTCCCCGTTGGCCGCTCGGCGCGGCCAGGAAAACTCGTGCGAGCAACGTCCCAGCATAAGAACATCCATGAGTTTTTGCGGCATGATGACGAGTGGAACTCCTTACCGATCGGACACCTCCATCTTCCAACAGCGGGGCCAATCTGAACAGGTTACTTTCGTGCATCGAGCATTCCGCTTATGCTTTTCCCTATGGCAACTGAATTGTCGCGCATGGGTTTCCTGCTCGCCGGAGGCAAGAGTTCGCGCATGGGGCCGACTGTAGATAAGGCGTTTCTGGATTTTCGCGGTCAAACGCTGCTCGATCGGGCGCTCGGCGTTATGGGCGCGGCTTGCGGCAGGGTTGCGATTGTCGGCGATCCAGCCAAGTTTGCGAAAGCTGGATCGGTTATTGCCGATATTTTCCCCGGGTGTGGCCCGCTTGGCGGCGTTCATGCCGCGCTTGTGCATTCGTTGGCAGAGCTGAACCTGATGCTTGCTGTCGACATGCCCTTCGTTTCGAGCGAGCTTCTCGCCTTTCTCTTCGATGTGGCCGCGGCGGAAGATAATGCTGGCCATGCCGTGGTCACCATACCCCGCACCAGCCGGGGATTGCAGCCGCTCTGTGCGATCTATCGGCGCGAGTTTTCCGCCGTGGCCGAGCAGGCTCTGCGGGCAGGGAAGAACAAGATCGATGCGGCGTTTTCGAGCGTGCGTGTGCACGTGATTGGGGAGCGCGAACTGGCAGCGGCCGGTTTTTCCGAGCAGAGCTTCTTTAATGTGAACACTCCTGAGGATCGCCTGGCGGCGGAGGGAGGAACGGTTGCGGAGTGACTGCGAGTTGACAGCGGCTGCGGAGAAACTAGGTCCCAAGCAGAAAGCGTTACCTCAGCGGCTAAAGCCGCACTGAAAATTGGGCGTTTATCGCAGCGGTAAACCGCTGCGCCACCCAAAAGCAGACCCAAAAAACGAGATTTTCAGGAGACTGTAAAGCCGCACTCTAAAGTGCACTTACCGCAGCGCTGAAGCGCTGCGCCACCCAAAATCAAGCGCAAGATCGACTTTCTGCGCTAGCGGTTGACACTCGTCCTAGGGCGACCTACGATTTGCGGGACCATGCAGACCTCAGAAGTAACTCACTTTCGCCGCCCAACGTCCCGTAGCAAAGCGAAGCGTAGCGCCGCAGCTAAAGCCGCAGCCGCGATGAAGAAAATCGCGGTTGTCCTTGCTCTTGTCCTTGCTCTGCTGGCCTGCGCGGATGTTGCGCTGGCGGCGGCGCCCGCGATTCCTCCCGCTGATCCGCAGCGTTACCTCGATGACATCAAAGCACTCAGCGCACCGGCGATGGAGGGACGCGGCGCGGGCACGAAGGGTATCACTCGGGCCGAGCACTTGATCGAGAAGAGGTACAAGAGCCTGGGCCTGGAACCGGCAGGCACGGACTCATACCTGCAACCGTTCACGGTCATCACGGGCGCGCAGTTGAAAGGCAAGAACTCCTTTGCGGTGCTTACCGGCGACCACAAGCGCGAATTGAAAGCCAAGCAGGATTTTGTTCCGTTCAGTTTTTCCGCATCGGGATCGGCGCACGGCGCCATGGTGTTCGCCGGCTACGGGGTTACGGCGGAAGAGTTTCAATACGACGATTACGCCGGCATCGACGTCAAGGACAAGATTGTCGTGGTGCTGCGCTATGAGCCTCCGTCGTTTGCGGTGAAGGGCGGCAATCAGGGTATGACGCAGCATTCCCAGTTGGTGACCAAGGCCATCAACGCTCGCAATCACGGCGCGAAGGCGCTGGTGCTGGTAAACGGCAAGCTCGGAGATGGGGAAGAAGATCTGCTAACGAGGTTCGGCAGCGTGAACGGGCCGGAAGATGCGGGCATCATTTTTCTGCAAGCGAAGAACGCGGTTGCGGAGGACTGGGTCAAAGCGTCGGGCAAATCACTGGGGGAGTTGCAGAAGCAGATCGACGATTCCTCCAAACCCGCATCGTTTGCGTTGCCCGAAAATCAGAGTGCGGCGCTGACGGTCAGCATCCGAACCACGCGCGCGACGGTGAACAATGTGCTGGCGTATCTGCCGGGGAAGACGGACGAATACGTGATCATCGGCGCGCACTACGATCACCTCGGACGCGGCAACATCGATTCGCTTGCGCCGTCGCAGATTGGGCAGATTCATCCCGGAGCGGATGACAACGCATCCGGTACGGCCGGAGTGCTGGAGTTGGCGCGGCTGCTCGCGCCGCAGAAAGGCCAGTTGCGGCGCGGGATCCTGTTCATGTCTTTCGCTGGTGAAGAGCTGGGGTTGCTCGGTTCGTCCGCCTGGGTGAACCATCCGACGCGTCCGCTCGACAAAGCCGTCGCCATGTTGAACATGGACATGATCGGCCGCATCAAGAATGACAAAGTCTACATCGGGGGCGTCGGCACGGGTTCGACTCTGAAAGCGGTGGTCGAGGAGGCGCAGGCGAATTCCGGATTTAAGATCGAGTACTCGCCGGGTGGATATTCCTCAAGCGACCACACCTCGTTCGTGACCAAAAAAATTCCGGTGCTATTTTTCTTCTCTGGCTTGCACTCCGATTATCACAAGCCCTCGGATACATGGGACAAAATCGATCCAGTGGCCGCTACGCGACTGCTCGGCGTAGTGGGGACCACCGCCGAGTTGCTGGCGGATGCGGACACGCGTCCTTCGTTTGTTGTGGTCGAAGAAGACAAGCATCCGGGCGCTTTGGGCGGCGGGGGTGGTTACGGGCCCTACTTTGGTTCGATCCCCGATTTCGGGCAGGTGGAAACTGGCGTGAAGTTCTCCGATGTGAAGCCAGGATCGCCGGCTGCGAAGGCGGGGCTGAAGGCGGGGGATATCCTGATCCAGTTCGGCGACAAGCCGATCAAGAACCTCTACGACTTCACCGACGCCCTGCGCCGCAGCAAAGTGGGGGATGTGGTCGAGGTCAAAGTGCTGCGTGATGGCCAGCCGGTGACGGCGTCAGTGAAGCTCGAACAGCGGAAATAGGCGGGCGGCGCGGCTTTTCAGGCTGCCGACTCGCTTTGCACTACTCGGCTTCTAAAGGGGCAATTCAATTTTAAAATAAGAAGGGTTAAGACAATCCAATGCGAAATGTAATCTACGCAATCAACCTTACCCTGGATGGCTGCTGCGACCATACCAAATTCAATCCCGCTGAAGACCTGTTCGAATATTCTACGCACCTCGTGCGAGACGTTGACCTGCTCGTCTTTGGGCGTAAAACCTATCAATTGATGGTTCCTTATTGGCCTGATATCGCAAAAAGCCGGTCCGAGACAAAAGCGGATATCGAATTTGCTCAAACCTTTGTCTCCAAGAAGAAGATTGTTTTTTCACGATCGTTAGACCGCGCTGAAGATGAAAATACGAGAATTGTTCGTACGAACCTACACGATGAAATACTTAAATTGAAGCGAGAACCAGGCAAAGATATTCTGGTCGGCGGCGTTGATATTCCTTCACAACTTATAGAGCTTGGTCTGGTGGACGAATATCGTTTTGTCGTCATGCCAATCATTGCTGGAGAAGGCAGACGATTGATGGAGGGCGTCAGCCTGCCCGAGAAATTGCAATTGAAGCTGGTTGAGTCGAAGATTTTTAAATCAGGATGTGTTGCGCTTCGCTACTTGAAACAGTGAGGAAACTCACAGCTTGCGGAAAAACTCGGTTGCACGCCGCGCCGGTCCCTCAGCGGCTAAAGCCGGCGCTGAAAATAATGCGTTTATCGCAGCGGTAAACCGCTGCGCCACCCAAAACCAAGACCAGAATCGAGTTTTCCGCAAGCTGTATGGGGCTGCGGAAAAAGTCGAATTGCGACGCCCAGCCCTTTGACATTCGTTCCCATTTAAGTCGCCCATTTAAGTCGTCCACTTAATGCGGGCGGAAACGCATCGCGGTAAAATTGAGAAGGGGAAAATCAAAGTTGAATCGCTGCTTCACTGGATGCCTGCTGCTCGGCTGGCTGTTGCCGGTCGCTATTGCCATCCCGCTCGAAGCTCAGAAGCCGGTGCCAGCTCAGGACCAAGCTCGCAACAACGATATCCACCAACTTGCCCGCGCCGTCGATGACCACTACAACCATCTGCGCAGCCTGGAATCGGACTTCACCGAAATCTATCGCGGCGATGGACCGGAGCGGGTGGAATCAGGCACTTTATGGCTGAAAAAGCCGCGCAAGATGCGGTGGGAATATCGTTCTCCAAAGGAGAAGCTGTTTGTCAGCGACGGCCGGGTTGTGTGGTTTTACCAGCCGGCGGAACGGCAAGTCAGGAAGACGGCGTTCCGAAAGCTGGACGACTTGCGGTCACCACTGGCTTTCTTGCTCGGTAAAGCAAAACTGGAGAATGAATTAC
>JBEKED010000004.1:0-31077 GCA_050014035.1 Terriglobales bacterium | reverse complement strand
ATGGCAACCACGTCAGAAACCGAAGTAGTAGCAGCCACCGCCAAGCCAGGCGCCGCATCCCTGCTCTCCATCCGCTCCATAGCCAAGCATTTCGGCAAAAACATCGTCCTCCGCGACATCTCTCTGGATATCGCTGAAGGCGAATTTCTGACCATCCTGGGCGAGAGCGGTTCCGGCAAAACGACTCTGCTCAGAATTCTAGCCGGCTTCGAGCATCCCACCTCAGGAGAAGTCTGGATGCAAGGCGAGCGCCTCGACACCGAGCCTCCCTATCTCCGCCGCGTCAACACTGTCTTCCAGAACTATGCGCTCTTCCCGCACATGACCGTGGAACAAAACGTAGGCTACGGCTTAACCATCGCCAAACGCCCCGCCGCGGAAATCCAGTCGCGCGTGGCCGAAGCATTGGCGAAGGTCAAGATGTCGGCCTACGCCAAGGCGAAGCCCTCAAAAATCAGCGGCGGACAGCAGCAACGCATCGCGCTCGCCCGCGCCCTGGTCAATCGCCCGCGCCTGTTGCTGCTAGACGAGCCGCTCTCCGCGCTCGACGCCAACCTGCGCCGCCAGATGCAAGTTGAACTCAAAGCCTTGCAGCGCGAAGTAGGCATCACCTTCATCTTCGTTACCCACGACCAGGAAGAAGCGATGGTGATGTCCGACCGCATCGCCCTGCTGCGCTCCGGAGAACTGGAGCAGGTCGCCAGCCCGCGCGAAATTTACAATCGCCCCGCGACCTCATACACCGCGCAATTCATCGGACACACCAATCTATTGCAAGCCACCATTCGCCAGGGAACAGCCAGTTGCGGCGCGCTCCACTGGCCCACTTCCCTGCCCGATGGCAACGCCTTGTTCTCGTTGCGTCCAGAATGCATTCGCCCAGCGATCGCCGGGCAATCACCTGTTAATTCTCCGGAGAAAAGCACCATGGTTCGTTTTCGCGCGAACCTTCGCGATCAAGCTTTCCACGGAGCCACCGACCTTCTGCGCGTCGAATCTAATGCCGGACTGATCCTGACCATCCGCACCGCCAGCCGCGATTTGCCCAATTCCGACGCTCCGCTGGAGTTCGAATTCTCCGCTGCCGACGCCATCTCAGTCCGCCCCACCAGCCTCAGCTCTAACTCCAACTCCAGTTCCAACTCCAGTAACGAGGACCAGACCTGATGTTCTCCCGAGCCTACCGCACCGCCATCACCGTCCCGCCCCTGGCATGGGTTGCCGTGTTTCTGTTAGTCCCCTACCTGCTGATGTTTTGCTACAGCTTCTGGTCGGTCTCCGAATCAGGCGTCATAGTTCATTCCTGGAATCTGAACAACTATCAAGAACTCCTATCCAAGCCCGTCTACTGGCAAACCTTGCTCCGTTCCATGTGGATTGCCGCGCGAGTAACGTTCTTCTCCATGCTTCTCGGCTATCCATTAGCCTACTTTCTCTCGTTCCACGCCGGCAGCAAGAAAGATCTGTATTATCAACTGGTAATTATTCCCCTATGGGTAAGTTACTTGGTGCGCGCCTACGCCTGGAAAACAATTCTAGGTACTGACGGCGTCCTGAACACGCTCCTCCAATATGTGCACCTCACCAGTCATCCGCTGGATTTCCTGCTCTACAGCCCGTTCGCCGTCGTCCTTACCTTAACGCACATCTATACGCCCTTCACATTCTTGCCGATCTACGCATCGTTAGAACACATCCCGCGCAATCTGGTTGAAGCCTCACACGATCTAGGAGCTACGCCCCAGCAAACTTTCTGGCGAGTAATCTTCCCCCTCTCGATCCCCGGAGTTTTAGCCGGAGCAACTTTCGCTTTCGTCCTAAGTCTTGGAGATTTTCTAGCCCCGCTCTTACTAGGAGGTCCGAGCGGCATCATGATCTCCAACATAGTAGTAAGCCTCTTCGGAGCCGCGTATAACTGGCCGTTAGGAGCCGCCATCTCGCTCTGCATGTTAGCGCTGGTGCTAGCCTTGATCTTCCTGTCGGAGCGATTGGAGAAGAAGTGGAGTTTCCAGTGACCGCGCGCTGCTACACAAGAGCCGGATGCCCCATCCTTGCGCGCCCTTTGCGCCAGGGTGGGATTCCACAACGATTTACTCTATGGTCGTTTGGCTTTGCTCTGACTTTCCCAGGTGCGGCTCGATGAAACACGCTGCACCTCAAGCTCCGCGCGGATTGACGATTCACGCCCTACTCGTATTCGCCTTTCTCTATCTCCCCATAGCCGTCCTCATCCTCTATTCCTTTAACGGACAAGGTGTAGGAGGCTTCCCTCCGCGTGATCTAACCCTGAACTGGTATCGCATCTTATTCAACGACGCGCCTATCTGGGATTCAGTCCTAAACAGCCTGCTAGTGGCCGTAGCCGCGATGTTCATAGCTCTAGTCTTCGGAATCCCGGCTGCGTTAGCGCTAGACCGCGCCCAATTTCCCGGCAAAGCCCTGTTCCGCCGTTTGGTCTTGTTGCCGCTGATCCTCCCCGGAATTATCACCGGCCTTTCGCTGCTAATGCTATTCCGAGTAGGAGACGTAAAACTAAGCCTGCTAACCATAATCCTGGGACACGGCACCGCACTAATCTCCGTAGCCACTACTGAAATCTTTGCCGGCTTGCAAAAACTAAACCGCGCACAGGAAGAGGCTTCGCTAGACTTAGGAGCGACTTACTGGCAAACCTTCTGGCGCATCACCGTCCCTAATCTCAAACTCTCAATCATCGGAGCTGCTTTACTGATCTTCACCCTGTCCATGGACGAAATCGCGGTAAGCTTTTTCCTGATCGGCCGCGACAACACGCTTCCGCTAGAAATTTGGGGACGGTTGCGGCGCGGCATTACTCCAGAAATCAACGCTATCTCGACCATCATCTTTATGTTCTCGCTGATAGCGATCGTGTTCTGGTATCGCCTGCGTACACGGGCGGAAGCAACGCCCGAGATTGGAGCGGCGTCGGTGGAGACGTCGTAAATCAATTCCAAATTGTCATCCTGAGCGTAGCAGAACGATTCGCGAAGCGAGTCGTTCCGCGGAGTCGAAGGACCCCTACATTCGACTCCGTCGGTGGGAGCATCGGCTTTCAACAGCGCTCAGATACTCACAACTTCTCCAGAAAAAATTGCATGAACGGCAGGAAGGACCCGGGTCTCCACGGCTTCACGACCCGCTTTTTTCATCACATTCTTCTTGTACCGCCATCACAGACACGCACCGTAACCGGGTGCGAAGATTCCCCAAGAGTGCATAATCGAGAAGTGTGCCCGTCTCCAGAGACGGACCGACAGCTCGCGAAATTACTATTTCGCCGTTCTTTGAAAAGTTGACCCGCTTATCGGGCGGAACGGTGATTCGGAGCGCTAACTCCTTATTCCTGAAGATTATCCATATAAGTCCCTTAATCCCAAGATTTTGCCTCTAAGTCTTTGACTTCAAAAGACTAAATGAGAGAGGGGTACCAAATTAAGAGCGCAAACACTACCGAGAGCCAAAGAGCTGACAGCGCCCCAAGGAGCAATCCACTTATACAGTCCCATCTTGCCAACACATAAAAAAGGATGGATCGCAATGCGTGTCTCCCGCCCTTCGCAATCAGTCGTTTTGCTACCATCACAATGGCAGACGCTCCGCCCAGTTTCCGCCCCCGTCGTTCTTTCTGCCCCTCCTCGAAGACGCCAGTTCGATCCAGCGCGCACTCAGTAGGATCTGCGATCATTTGCTTAACCGCCGCCTCGACCCGAAAAAGGCTGGAGTCCTGCTCTATGCCGCACAACTCGCGTGCTCGAACCTCACTCGTGAGAATCGGAAGAAGTCCCAGGAGAATCGCCATCACAACAAGCCAAGGTCCTCCCGCGCCCTAGCTTCCTCCGAGTCCATGGTCAGTCTCGACAAGATCCGCCCCGACAAGAATTGTGCAAACACATGACACCACCGTGACAACCCATCAGACGCTGCGGAACTAGCATTCGATTGCAAGCTGGAGACGAAGAAAGTAAGTCAAGCGCCGTGCGCTCTGGCGACTTACTTGCTTTTTACTCCGGTTCGCACAATCCAAGGAGGGTTCTATGCAGCGTCGCAAGATTGCTTTCACAATTTGCCTCGGCCTCGCGGTAATGCTGGTTTCGACGACAGCCCTGGCGCAGTATTCACTTACAAATTTGGTTTCGAATCAGGTAAAAATGGCCAAGCACATCGACCCCCTGCTGGTAAACGCATGGGGACTCGCGTACGGCCCCGGCGGAGCCTTTTGGATCAGCGATCAAGGCTCAGGCTGGTCGACACTATACAACGGCACAGGTGTAAAGCAAGGATTAGAGGTCGAGATTCCCTCGGCATCCGGCTCAGGAACGGGCCAACCCACGGGAATCGTCTTCAACGGGTCTCCGGATTTTCAGTTGGGAGGAAACAGCACGTTTTTCCTGTTCGCGACATTAGATGGAACCATCAGCGGATGGGCGCCGGGCAGCAATTTCAACGACGCGATCATCGCGGTGAATAACTCGGCGTCGAAATCGCAATTCACCGGTCTCGCCATCACCAACCGGCCTTCGGGAAATCTTCTGTACGCCGCCGACTTAGCCAACAACATGGTCGATGTGTACGACGGAACCTTCAACCTGGTTAATTCGTTTACCGATACGTCCTTGCCCCCGGGATACGCGCCGTTCGGCATTCAGGATATCAACGGATCAGTCTACGTAGCATTTGCCCAGGCCGATGAAGCTCCCGGCGGATACATCGACATCTTCGAAGAAGATGGAACCTTCGTGAAAACCCTGGCGCAGGGCAAACCCTTGAATCAGCCCTGGGGTCTCGCCGTCGCGCCCAAGAATTTCGGCAAGCTCAGCAACGCGCTGCTGGTCTCGAACAATACGAACAGCGGAACCATCAACGCCTTCAACCTCGAAACCGGCCAGTATGTAGGCACGGTCAGAGACACAAACGGGAAGGACATCGTCATCGACCAACTGTGGGGACTCGAGTTTGGCGGAGGCTCGTCGAGCAACGGTCGGACAAACCAACTCTTCTTCACCGCCGGTCCATCGAACAATTTGGCAGGAACGTTTGGTGTGATCGACTTGAAGTAGACAAATCCTCGAAGTGAATCAGTAGAGAAATATAAATCGCGAAGGCCGCCCGCGAGCAGGCGGCCTTTGCGCACCTAGCGTTGCTGTTCATAAACCGAGCTGTTGGGCGTAGGCTCATCGTACTCGCGTCCATACTTGTTCTTATGCGCCATGCCTTGGCCTTTCGCCGGTGGAACTCGAATCACTCCCAGCGATGAGGAATTCTCGGCAATCGTGATCTCGCGCGTAGATGGCGGCGTATTTTCCGGACCCATGCCCTCGCTCCAGACGTGCAAGTTGTAGCGCCCATAAGGAATGTCAGTCAGCGAGATTTGCCCGCCTGCATTGGAAATGGCGTACAGCGGCGTTGTAAGAGTAATGATCACCGCGCTCATCTGGGGGTGAATGTTGCAGAAAATGTAGCTGATCCCGGGCCGATCGAAGCGCACCATTCGCGAGGTACCGGCTTCGTACAGTCCGAGATCAAACCGCTTGCCTTCGAAAAGTGAAAACACGTTGTGGAAGAAAGGATCGTGATTGGGAAACTCGACCATCGACCCCGCCGGAATAACTAAGATGTGCGGCTCGAAGCTCTTGTTCTTCTGCACCAGGCGCGGCGTTTGTGCTGGATTGGCCGGCGCATCTGTTGTCACCACCGCTTCGCCCGTGGCGGTTACTGGCGTGAGCCACACCACCGTCTCCGGGATCGTGCCGTGCCGCCTCTTACTGGCGTCGCCTATAACCTCGACGCGCCCGCGCACGGTCGCAGTCGTAACCTGCGTCGTGGTCTGCGCGCGCAATCCGGCGGCGCCGATCCACAACATCCCGATCGAGGTCCAGAAGAAGATCCTATTATGCCTCATCGTTGCTCGTCCACTTCAATCTCGCTCACTTCAGCTTGTCTACATCAGGTCGCTAACTTCACATCGCTCACTCTCGCGGTTCTTGCCACGCATCTTGTCGCGCGGAGTCCATCGCCCTCAAAAAAGAACTCCCATCATCAGATTGAGGTGCCCTGCGTTGCTGCCGCCGTCGGTAATCGAATACGTCGTCAGGTGCCGATACTCGGCGGAAAACAACAGGTCTGACCGAGGACGGTAAATCATGTTCACAAAGCTTGCCAAATTTCTCGCCAGTGACGGATCCCCGTAAGAAACTGGGTATGGGAAGTATCGCAGGTCGCTGGCAAACGGATTTTCCATTCCGAAGGCGGCGTTGAACTCCCACTTGTTCCTGGGCCGGTATTTCAGTTGCGTCCATCCGCCAATCGAGTTCAACGCTCGCACTTCGGTGCTGGCGTACGTCGGGTCGCCGTTGAACAACACGCTTTGTCCGAATCCGCCATACAGTCCGCCAACCGCTCTTCCGCGATAAAACTTACCGCTCAAGGAAAGCTGATGACCGAGCGGCAGTTCGATATCCGTCATTGCGGCCCAACCATCAACATTGCGGCCAAAGCCATAATCCTGCCGGCCGTAATACCCTCCGGCGCCCACCCGAAGAGGCTGTCCGAAAACATTCCGCGTCCATGCCATCCGTGCGCCATAGGCAGGTTGGCGAGATGCTTCCCCTGGCCCAGGCTGCCGGTAATAACTCGTGCCCGATTCTGCACCCGGCAATGTGCCCGGTGCTTCTCCGGTGACCGGATCGAGAATCCCTGCCTGAAACAGGAGGCTCGACTCGTCGCCGAGCTCAACCCTATGTTCCACTCGTATCTGCGGCACCCAGCCCCACAAATTCCCCCCATTGGAGAGTGCCGGAATCGCCAGCATGGCGAACGAGGTCGGCGAACCTGGCGAAAAGAAAATCGCATCTTGCCCCACCACCACCGAAGTGTTTGTCCAATCCATACGCATGGTGGCGGTTCGCAGGCGCATGAGTCCGGAATTGATTCCGTTCGGAACCGGCGGGAATCCTCCCGCCAGATCGAGTTGCAGATCCGCCGTCGTCCTCGCACCCGCGACGGTGGGCCCGAAGGCCTCGAACCCGATCTCTGATTGCCGCAGCGTCGCACCAAAACTTCCTCCGGAACCGCCCGGCGCGTTCCCATACGCGAGAGTGGGGAGATCAATGCTATCCACAACACCCTGATTGCTCACCAGATTCATCAGAACAATGCCCGAGAGCCGCACCCGATACTTCGAGGCGCTTTCCACTTTCGTCTGATACTGATCGTCTACCTTTCCGCTCAGCAACTGGTATTCCTCTTCCAGGCTGGCCGCATGATCACTCTTTTTCTGATCGTCTTTCTGAATTTCGCTTAGCTCTTGTGCGGTTTGCTCTTGCGTCCCGTTCTGTAAGGTTTCCGCAGCTCCCTCGGAGTTGCCTGTTTCCGCCTTCACCACCGTGTTCCTCAACACCGCATTCGGCGGCACCGTTGTGGCGCGGATTTCCTGGAGCTCGCGGCGCAATTCGGTCGTCTCGGCGCGCGCGCGCTGCCAATCGGAGCGCATTCCGGCAACCGCGGCCTGCAGTTCGCGCACCTGCTCTTGCAGCTCGTGGACCGAGGCGCTCACCGCGTCCTGTGACGATTCCGCGGCAGGTGGCTGCATATGCTCCTGCGCTGCGCTGAGTGCAGCCGAAACTACCAGGCTCACCAACATCCCCCGTCGCAACCATTCGAAACCGCGCATCTTGCTCCTAGTCATGCCGCCTCCTGCGTCTCTCCACACTTCATTTGAATTTCGGCGTGTACTTCGTCTGGTTCCTAACAGCCTGCCAGAGCCCTCAGGGGCTAAAGCCCTCATTTTTACTGGCTCGGGACGGCACGGCTACAAGCCGTGCCCTTGCCGTTGGTTGAGAGCTTTGATTTTTCAGCAAACGGCTAAAGCTGCGCCTACCAAAAACCATCTATAAGACCAGATCTAGCTGGCATGACGGGCAGCCAGAGCATTCTCCGCTGACGGATTCAGAGGAATGTTCAGGCGAAATGTGGTTCCCGAAGTTGAAGTCCTCTCCACCGCGACGTCGCCACCGTGATCCTGCACAATTTTCTGCACCACCGTTAATCCCATGCCAGTGCCATTTTCCTTGCCGTAGCTCACAAACGGTTCGAAAAGCCGATCGCGCACCGCCTCCGCGATTCCGGGGCCGTTATCTTCTATGCGAATTTCCAAACTCTCGCCCTTGCGTTTCAGGTCGATATCGATTTTTCCGGATTCGGCGGGCACCACCTCGCACGCGTTCAACAGCAAGTTGAGCAAGGCGCGCTCCAGCTTCTTGAAATCGAACCAACCCTCCGTTAGCCCTTCGGCGGAAATGCGGATTCGTATGCGCTGGAATTCCGGATGCGCCTTCACCCCTTGCACGGCCCGATCCACCGCTGAGCGCACGTCGCCATACGTGGGACGCAGCGACTCGCGGGTGCGCGAGAATTCCAGCAGCGACTCAATCAGGTCCGTCATCTGGTTGACCGCTATCCGAATCTCGGCGTAAAGATCTTCGCGCTGGCTTGGCGTCAGATTGCTCTCGCAAAGAAATTCCGCATTGGCCATCACGGCGGCTAGCGAATGGCGCAGATCGTGCGAAATCGAACTCGCCATCCGTCCAATCGTCGCCAGTCGTTCTGCATCCAGCAACTCGCGGTGAGTTTTCTGCAGGTTCTTTCGCATCCGGTCAAAGGTTCCGGTGACCTCAGCGACTTCGTCTCCACCATGCACTTGCAACGGGTAGGCGTAATCGCCCAGTTCCAGGGCGCGCACGCCCGCTACCAGATTCTCAAGTGGCCGCGTAAAGGTGTGCGAGATCAGAAAAACCAGCAGGCTCCCCGCCAACACCGCAGTCAAGCCGAGCGCCAGCAGCAACTCGTTCAGGCTGCTCAGGAATGCGGTTGCCTGATCGAACGACTTCAACACCCACAAATTCATCGCAGGAGAACCGGGAGTGGGCAAGTCTACCGAAGTCGCCAGAAACCGTTCGCCGCCCAACCAGATCTGATCGCCTTGCGGCGGACCACCTGCCGCCGTTCGTGACGGTACTCGCAGCAACTCCGATTCCTGGGCAGGCTGCAGAGTGCTGCGCACAATCCCGTCGCCGTAGCGGAACGCGACCTCGCTCGCGGCCACGCGGCTCAGGTCGCGGGCAACACGGTCGTCAATCTCGTAACCGAGCAGCAGATATCCCAAAACCTGATGGCCGCTTTCTGGCCCAAAGTAAATATCCTGAAGGAAAACCTCATAGAGATGCCCTTCCACGTACCACCAGTGCCGCGTCTCGGCGCGCGATACCACTTGCGGGAAAAAATCCTGCCCCTCATGGACGGTGATTTCCGCAGGCGTGGCCTGCAGCGCCATCACTTTGCCGGAAGCATCGGCGAGCAGCAGCAAATCGCTGCCCGCGAGCTGCCACAAATCGCGCGATGCGTCCTGGATGGTAGCCGGATCGTGCGTGGTCATCAGCGCCCGCACGTTCGGAAGGTCGGCGAGCAGGGCCGCCGAGCGCTCAAGTGTGACTTCCCGTTGCTTCTGAAAGTTGCGGAACGCGGAAACGGAATTTTCGAGGTCGCGTTGGATTCCGAGGCGGACCTCCTGCTGCACAGTGCGCCGGACCACCAGCAGCGTGGTAAACGTCAGCGCCGCCGAAACCACGATCATGGAGAGCAGGAACTTGGTCCGCAACCGAATTCCGCCCATGGTCTCCCTCGAGTTCTCCCGCTACGCAATTCTGATTCGTATCAGGACATCGCTTCAGCGATGCCGCCGCGCATCCGAGCAAAAACCCCCTTCAGGGGCTTAGAAGACCGTAACGCAACTTCAAGCTGCAGCCGCCCGAGGGCGCTCTCATGGCACGGCACTTGTGGCATGCCTAAAGGCATGCCCTGATACGAACCGCACTTGGACCGCGGGATGGCTGTGGAAGCTCGCTCCATTACGGCACAAACTTGTAACCCGAACTGTGCACGGTGCGAAAGTGTAAGGGATTGGCCGGATCTTTTTCCAGCTTCTGCCGCAACCGGAGAATGTGATTATCCACGGTCCGCGTGCTGGGATAATTCCTATACCCCCAAACGTGGTTTAGCAATTCCTCCCGCGATAGCACTCGCTCCGCGTTCTGGATCATGAACTTCAGCACTTTGAATTCCTGCGAAGTCAGCTGCACCGGGGCGCCGTCGCGCCACAATTCCATTTTCGTGAAGTCAATTTTCACATCGCCGAACTTGAAAGTTTCGGTGAGCGGAGTTCGCGTTGAGCGCCGCATCGCCGTCCGCACGCGCGCCAGAAGCTCTCGCGGACTGAAGGGCTTGGTCACGTAGTCATGCGCTCCCAACTCCAGCAGCAGGACTTTGTCCATGACTTCCGTCTTGGCGCTAAGAATGATAATCGGAAGCGAGGGCGCGGCCTGGCTGATTTCGCGGCACACGTCCTGGCCCGGCGTTCCCGGCAAACTTAGGTCCAGGACGAGCACAGACGGCGCCGCTGCCCGAAACATTTCTAAACCGGCTGCGCCATTTCCCGCAATATCGACCGCGAAGCCCTCAGCTTCAAATAATCGCTTGAGCGCTTTTTGCACCGCCCGATCATCCTCGATCACCAGGATGCGCTCGGAAGTGGCCGGAACCGCGTCCATCATCGTCGTCGTCGCTGAAGATACGCTCTTGGTCACAACCACCCCCGCACCGTAATTGCCCTGAATCATACCCCTAAACTCTAGCCTGATATCGGGTTAATGGCACACTTTGGGGAAGAAAGTGACATCAATTTGACAATTTGTTTACAAATGCAGAGCGCAGCCTGGATGGCGAGATTTCTAGAGTGGTTGGTGAACATCACTTTCGGGAGCCGCCGAGTTGGTGCGACGATCACAGACCTGTCATGCGCTGCAGCTGTTCCGGATAACGCTCGCCCTGCACGGTGATTTTCTCGGCGGCGTTGTTGATTTCGCGCAAGTCATCCGACGTAAGTTGGATTGCGACCGAGCCGATGTTCTCGTCGAGGCGAGACAATTTGGTCGTGCCCGGGATCGGAACAATCCACGGCTTCTGTGCCAGCAGCCAAGCCAGCGCGATCTGAGCCAGAGTCGCCCCCTTCTGCTTGGCGATCCTGCCGAGCAGATCGACAACCGCCTGGTTCGCCTTCAGAGCCTCGGGCTGGTACCGAGGCAGCTTACTGCGAAAATCGGAGCTGCCAAACTTCGTATTCTCGTCCATCTTTCCGGTGAGGAAGCCCCTCCCCAGCGGACTATACGGAACCAAACCAATTCCAAGTTCCTCGAGAGTCGGCAACACTTCCGTTTCAGGCGTCCTCCACCACAGCGAGTATTCGCTTTGGAGCGCAGTCACAGGCTGAACCGCATGCGCCCGGCGAATCGTCTTTGCGCCCGCCTCGGAAAGCCCGAAGTGCTTCACCTTCCCGGCTTGAATCAGTTCCTTCACCGTACCCGCAACATCTTCTATAGGCACGTTCGGGTCAACCCGATGCTGATACAGCAGATCGATAGCATCCACCTTCAACCGCTGGAGCGACCCTTCGACGGCCTGCTTGATGTGCTCGGGGCGACTATTCACTTTTGGCGCTCCCGGCCGATGATCGTTGCCAGGACGATCGCTGCCACTCAGATCGAACCCGAACTTGGTGGCAATCACCACCCGGTCGCGAATAGGCGAGAGCGCTTCACCCACGAGTGCTTCATTGGTGAACGGCCCATACACCTCAGCCGTATCGAAGAAGGTGATGCCCCGATCGACGGCGGTGCGCAGAAGAGAAATCATCTCCTGTTTATCTTTCGGCTCTCCGTAAGAGAAGCTCATGCCCATGCAGCCGAGTCCTAGAGCGGAGACTTCCAAGTTGCTTTTTCCCAGTTTGCGCTTTTCCATGCTTTCTCCTTGCGCGATTGACGGCGGGCGGCAGGTGCGCGCCCGACTTGTAAGTTGTGGGCCACTCTGCGGCATCCAGTCAGGCGAAGCAACAGCTGCGGAGCGCGATCCTTAATTAGTAAATTATCACTTCAATCAGTATTTCCAGGTCTTTTCCTTCGTGTGCCTTCGTGACCTTGGTGGTGGAGTTTGAGGTTAGCTGGGTATGGTGCGTCGCCTCGCTAGCCCGACGCGAACGCCGCACATTGCAAAACGCTTCATCTCGACAGCGCTGCTACTACGCGCTATAGTTTTGGCTGCGTGAGCGGCGCCACATTCCCGCTCCGTGGACCGCAAAATTCCACACTTCAGCCGCATTTCAATCTCGCATTAAAAAGGACACGTCGGATGCCTCACTCACGCGCTTCGTCCCACACCCAATACACATGGGCAGTTCTGCTGTCATTCCTGGGCATCTTTTGCCTGGCGGCGCCGCTGGCCGCGCAAGAACCGCTGGCCAAGCCAAAGCCGCTCAAGCTCAGCACCGATACCTTCACCAATTCCGATAGTGTTCATAAGACCGAAGTCGAGCCATCCTCGTTCGCCTGGGGCTCGATCATTGTGAGCGCGTTTCACGTCGCTCGCCGACCCGGCAGCGTCGGCTGGGGTAGCGCCGACGTGGGCTTTGCGACCTCCACCGATGCTGGCAAGACCTGGACCAACGGCTATCTGCCCGGACTCACCGTTAACTACGAAGGTGGCAGCTACGGCGCGGCCGCCGATCCCTCCGTCGCCTATGACGCGAAACACGGCGAGTGGCTCATTTCAACCCTGCCGCTGGTTGGGTTGGGAAACGGGGGCCAATACATCGGCGACGTCGCCGTGAGCCGTTCCACCGACGGCCTCACTTGGGGAGATCCCATCGCCATCGACACTACCCACCTCGACGACAAGAACTGGAGCGTCTGCGATAACACCACCAGCAGTGCTTACTATGGGAACTGCTACACCGAATGGGATCAGGCCTACGGCACCGGCGACGTACTCATGAGTACTTCGAGCGACGGCGGACAAACCTGGAGCCCCGGTCAGTCCTCCGCCAACCATGCCGGTGGACTCGGCGGCGAACCGCTGGTGCAGGCCAACGGAACCGTGATCGTTCCCTTCGAAGGCTACTCCGGAGTCGCCGCCTTCACCTCCACCAATGGCGGCCAGAGTTGGAACGCCAGCGTCAACGTTGCCGATATTACTGAACACGAAGTCGCCGGAGATTTTCGCGACCCGGATTTGCCCTCCGCAACCATCGACGGCGCGGGCAACATCTACGTGGTGTGGGGCGATTGCCGTTTTCGCAGCGGTTGCAGTTCGAACGACATCGTCCTCAGCACATCCGCCAACGGCAAGACCTGGACAGCTCCCGCCCGCATTCCAATCGACGCCGTCACCAGCACCGTCGATCACTTCATCGCCGGTATTGGAGCCGACCCGACTACTTCCGGCGCGAACGCTCATTTGACCGTCGTTTATTACTACTACCCCGTCGCCAACTGCACCGTATCAACCTGTGAGTTATATGTGGGCTTCACCAGTTCGCAGAATGGAGGCTCGACCTGGACCGCCGGCGAGAAAATTGACGGCCCCATGAAAGTCACCTGGCTGCCATTATCCGACAACGGCTACATGGTGGCCGACTACGTTGGAGTTTCCTACGTCAACAGCAATCCCTTCGGAGTTTTCGCCATTGCCAAAGGTCCTTCCAAAGGCTTGCTGAACGAAGCCATTTACACCACCAAAGCGCCGCTCCCGCTCGATCAGAACCAGCCCACCTACAGTTCGAAAAACGACAAGCCCGTGCCCAACGCCAAGTCCGATTACGCGCGCAAGGTCTACTACGACGACGAAGGCCACCGCCCGATTCCCGAATCCAGGAGGCTGGCGCCCAATCCACAATAACTAAACCAGACGCGGGCATCTGACCTCCCGGTAGAGGCGCGGCTAGCTGCGTCTCGCGCGCGGCGCAGAGCAAGCAGGGGCAAGCCCCGCCTCCGCCTAAACTCACGTTGTAAAATATTGTTGTCCCCATGACCCTCACCGGCTTCGTCGCCAAGTCCGCATTTCGCAACAAGCGGCGCAGTCTGCTGACGGTTGCCAGCATCGCCTTTTCTCTCCTCCTGCTCTGCATCATGCTCTGCGTCTGGCGCAGCTTCTACATCGACAAGGGAGCACCCGATTCCGCCCTGCGCATCGTCACTCGTCATAAGGTCTCGCTCGCCAATTTTCTTCCCATCTATTATCGCGACAAGATTCGCGCCATTCCCGGCGTCGTCCACGTCGCGCCCATGACTTGGTTCGGCGGCACCTACATTGACGACAAACCCGCGCACTACTTCGCCCAGTTCGCCACCGATCCCGACGAATATTTCGAAGTCGCCGCCGACAAGATCATGCCCGCCGACCAGCTCGCCGCCTGGAAAAAAGACCGCGCCGGCTGTGTCGCCGATGTCGTACTTGCCAACCGGCTCCACTGGAAGATCGGCGACCACATCCATCTCCAGGGTTCGATTTTTCCCGCCGACCTCGACCTCACCCTGCGCGGCCTTTACACCATTGATCCACCCACCAGCGGCTTCTTCTTCCACACCAAGTATCTCGAAGAGTCCGTGGACGGGTTCAAAGACACCGCCGGTTTTTATATGGTTCGTGTAGATAAGCCGCAAAGCATGCCCGTGGTCGCCCGCGCGATTGACGACATGTTCCACTCCTCGCCCACTCCGACCAAAAGTGAAAGCGAACAGGCTTTCAAACTCGACTTCATCGCCACGCTAGGCAGTGTGAAGAGCTTCATCCTCGCCATCTGCGGAGCGGTCGTCTTCACCACGCTTCTCGTCTGCGCCAACACCATGGCCATGTCGATTCGCGAACGCACGCGCGAAGTCGCCGTTCTCCGCACTCTCGGCTTCACCCGCGAGAGCATTCTGAAACTACTGTTGAGCGAATCCATCGCCATCGCACTAATTGGAGGGCTGCTCGGCGTCGCTCTCGCCAGCGTAGCCATTCTCTTCATGGCCCGTCCCGGCATCGGCTTGCCGGTTTCGATGCACATGACCATCGCCACTGCGGCCGTCGCAATGGCGGTCGCGGCATTTGTAGGGATTGTCAGCGGCGTTATTCCTTCCTACCGTGCCTCCAACCTCGGCATCGTCGACGCCCTCCGCTACCTCGGCTGACCCCTCGGCGGTTGAACGAAGGTAGAACCCGCAATATAATCGTCCGCCATGCCCGCAAAGACTAAAGCCTCCAACAAGAAGCAGGAATTCGAAGCCGCCTTTCAGGGCCTGCGAAAAATTCTGAAACCCTACGACACGAAATTGCGAGTAATCAAGGACAACCCCGGCGATTACATGAGCGAATCGAAATCGCTTCGCTATCAGGGAAAGCCGCTGATGTTTGCCTCCATTACCACCAAGAGCTACGTGTCATTTCATCTTTTCCCGGTGTACATGTTTCCGGATTTGCTGCACGGGATTTCTCCTGAACTGAAGAAGCGTATGCAGGGTAAAACGTGCTGGAATTTCAAGAAGGCCGAGGAGTCGCTGTTCGCGGAACTGGGCGCATTGATAGAGGCGAGTTTCGAGCAGTTTCGAAAAGTTGGCGACCGCGACCTGACCCGGGAAGATCTTCAGACACTGTCGAGGAAAACGAAGAGCAAGAACAATTTGTAATCTGTAATTTGTAATTGGCGATTTGTAATTTGTGATTTCGCTTTGCTTTTCAATCACAAATCGCAAATTACAAATTTATCGTCTCTCTCACCCACGCTTCAATCACATCGCGCAGTTCGCGCAAGCGGCCTTCGAAAAAGTGGTCTCCGGCCTCGATGCGAACCAGCTTCTTGGGATCGGCGAAGGTATCGACGAGCGCTTCGAGTTTGCCGGGAGGACCAAACTGATCGCGCGATCCGCTCACGAAAAGTTTCGGCTTGGCGCACGTGCGCAGGTATTCATAATCAAAGACAGGGCGTTCGGTTTGGCCTTCGACCGAAAGGACGGGCAGCCCGAGCCCGATGAGCGCGCGGACTCGCTCGTCGGCGCAGCCAGCGCGCAATCCGACGGCAGCGCCGAATGAAAAGCCGGCGAAAATTACCGGCAGCGGAAATTCGTTTTCGAGCCAATTGAGCGCGGCGCGCACATCTTCGACTTCGCCGATACCGTTGGCATGTTCGCCTTCACTCAGGCCCGTGCCCCGGAAATTGAAGCGGAGCACCGGGAATCCGAAGCTGTTGAGCGCTTTCATGGTGTGGAAGACGACTTTGTTGTGGAGCGTTCCACCGTAAAGCGGATGCGGATGGCAGACGACAGCGGCGTGCGTCGCGCTGGACGATCCGGCATTCAGCAGAGCTTCCAGGCGTCCCGCCGGGCCGGCGAGGAAGAGCGAGCGAATGCTGGCGGTTTCAGGCGGCACGTAACAGAGTACAACAGTCGCCTGTGGGGCGACGGGCGTCTCGCCGGTCCGTCCTGAAAAGACTCTGCCTGCCAGCGACTAGCGACCAGCGACCAGTGACTGTTACTCTTTTGCTGCATGGACCTGTTCGCCCTTACCCGACGGCTGATCGATATCGAATCCATCACTGCGAATGAAGGTGCCGTCGGAGATTTTCTTTACGACGAGTTGCTGCGTCGCGGCTTCGAAGCCCGAAAAATGCCAGTCGAGGGCAGCCGCGCGAATGTGCTGGCCACCTGGCCCGGACATGCTCATCCAGAGATTGTTTTTTCCACTCACATGGATACGGTGCCGCCGTTCATCACCTCGTCCGAAGACGAGGGACGCATTTACGGACGCGGAGCCTGCGATGCCAAGGGAATTATTGCGGCCGAGATTCTGGCAGTGGAAAAGCTGCGCGGGGCAGGTATTTTCGCCGGGCTGCTGTTTCTAGTGGGCGAAGAGCGGGACTCCATCGGCGCGAAGTTGGCCAACCAGCATCCCATCGGCGCGCGCTTCATGATTAATGGCGAGCCCACCGAAAACAAGCTGGCGTTGGCCAGTAAGGGCGCACTGCAGTTAGAACTGGTAGCGCACGGGAAGATGGCGCACTCGGCCTATCCGGAGCTGGGCGAATCGGCGATCGACAAGTTGGTGGAAGCGCTGCACCGCTTGCACGCGATGAAGCTTCCCGAAGATGCTGAGATTGGGCCTTGCACGAAGAACGTTGGCACCATTCAGGGCGGGCGCGCGCCGAACGTGATTGCCGACTGCGCCAAGGCCGATCTTTTCTATCGCTTGGTGGGGCCGGTGGACGAACTGCGCCGCGAGATCACGGCGGTCGTCGGCGAACTCGCCGAGGTTCGCTTCCTGCGCGAGACCCCATTCCTGCGGCTGCGCACCCTGGATGGATTGCCGACCATGATTGCGTCCTTCGGGACCGATATTCCCTCGCTCACCAATTGGGGAGAACCGCTCCTGCTCGGACCGGGCTCGATTCACGTGGCCCACACCGAGCACGAGTTTGTGGAGAAAGCGCAACTGGTGGAGGCGGTGGAAATTTATTGTGCCATGGCGAAAAAACTCAGCTGTTAGCTCTTAGCTGTTGGCTTTTCTCTTTTAACCTCGGAGGATTTCTTGTATGTCAACATCTGAAACACTTGTGCAGCAGGCTCTTCAGGCGCGGCGTCGCCGCTCGATTTGGCCAACGCAATACGCGGGCTGGCAATTCTGAAGACCGATGCCGGCGAAGCCGCAACTGCGAGGGCGCTGTGGGAAGAAGCGCGGGATCTGTATGCGACGCTCAACGTGGACGCGGGCGTCGCGGAAAGTAACCACCGGCTTGGTCTTTTAGCACGGATGTAAGGAGTCCGGCAGTTGACGGCGAGATGACCAACCGCCCTGCTTCCGCGCTAAACTAGCCGGATGACTGACACTCCCCATAACTCCCTTGCTCGCGCTTCTTCCTCCTATTTGCGCTCGGCCATGCATCAGCCGATTCAGTGGCATGAATTTGGGGAGGAGGCTTTTGCCGCCGCTCGTGCCGCGGACAAGCCTGTGCTCCTAGATATTGGCGCGGTCTGGTGTCACTGGTGCCATGTGATGGATCGCGAATCGTATGACGATCCGGAAGTGGCGACCATCGTCAACGAGCATTTCATCGCCGTGAAAGTGGATCGCGACGAGCGCCCGGATATTGACAGCCGCTACCAGATTGCCGTGGCTTCGCTTACGGGACAGGGCGGTTGGCCGCTTACGGCGTTTCGTACTCCGGATGGCAAGCCGTTTTATGGCGGGACTTACTTTCCTCCGAACGATGCTTACGGGCGCCCTAGTTTTAAGCGCGTGCTGCTGTCGATTGCTGCGGCCTATCGTGAGAAGCACGGCGAGGTACTGGAGCAGGCGCGGATGGTCGAGAGCGCAATCTCGCGCGCGGAATCATCGTCCGCCGGCGGAGGTAAGGTATCCGCCGCGGTGATCGACGCAATTTTGGAATCGGCGCGGCAGATGTTTGACGCAGTCAATGGCGGCTTTGGAAACGCTCCCAAGTTTCCCCATCCGGCCGCGCTCGACCTGGTGATGGATCAATATGTTCGCACGCAAGAGAGCGACGAAGAGCTGCACACAATTTTTGTCCGTACCCTGGAGAAGATGGCGCGGGGCGGCGTCTATGACCAATTGGCGGGAGGGTTCCATCGCTACTCCGTGGATGAACGCTGGATTGTGCCGCACTTCGAGAAGATGTGCTACGACAACTCGGAGCTGCTGAAGAATTACGTGCACGCTTATCAGGTTACTCAAGATTTATTCTTTGCCGCCGTGGCGCGCGACATTATTCGCTGGATGGATGAATGGCTGAGTGACCGCGCCCATGGCGGCTTCTACGCTTCACAGGATGCCGATTACTCAATGGACGACGACGGCGACTATTTCACCTGGACGCTGGGGGAAACAAAAGCGGCGCTGACCGACGATGAGGCGGCGGTGGCGGAGCTCTACTACGACATCCATGAAGTCGGAGACATGCATCACAATCGGGCGAAGAATGTGCTGCATGTTTCCTCTTCAGCTAGGAGTCCGGTCGAGGAGATTGCGCGGCAGTTAAAGATTCCAGAAGAGCGGGCACACGCGTTGCTGGCGGCGGCTCAGAAGAAGATGTATGCAGCGCGGCTGCTGCGTCCGACGCCGTACGTGGACAAGACAATTTACACGGGCTGGAACGCGATGTGCATCTCGGCTTATCTGGAGGCGGCCAAGGTGCTGGATCTGGCGGAGGCGCGGCATTTTGCTCTGCGCTCGCTCGACCGGCTGCTTTCCGAAGGATGGCACGCGGAGCGAGGGATGCGGCATGTGATTGCATACTCCGAGGCCTCTTCGGAGAGTCGGGCGGAGCGGCGGGAGATTGCGGGCGTGTTGGATGACTATGCTTTCGCGGTGATTGCCTGTCTTGACGCTTACGAGGCAACGGCAGACTTGAGCTACTTTCGTTTCGCGCGGTCGATTGCGGACGCCATGGTGGCGGGGTTCTTCGATGCGGTGGAAGGCGGATTCTTTGATACGCGCGTCGCCTCGGGAGAACAAACCGCGCTCGGCATTTTAGGCGCGCGGCGGAAGCCGTTTCAGGATTCGCCGACTCCGGCGGGAAACTCGGCCGCGGCGATTGCCCTGCTGCGCGTGCATGGGTACGCGGGCGATGCATCCTATCGCGAGAAGGCGGAGCGGACGCTCGAGGTCTACGCCGGGGTCGCGGGGCAGCATGGGATTTTTGCGGCGACTTATGGGCTGGCGGTGATTCGGTTCCTCCAGCCGCACGCGCAGGTGGTGGTGGTCGGGCGCGATGAAGTGGCGGCGGAGCTATATCGGGCGGCGGTGCGTCCGCTGGGGTTGAGTACGGCGGTGCTGCGCTTGGACGCGGATAAGGCGGTGGCGCCGAACCTGCCGCCGGCATTGGCGGCGACGATCCCGAATCTTCCGGCGCTGGGGGGAGGAAGATCGTTTGCGGTGGTGTGCTCGGAGTTTGCCTGCCAGCCACCGGTGTTCGAGGTTGGGGAACTGGGGCGGGCGCTGGGGGCGAAGGCGCGTCCGGCGGCTTGAGCGAGCGGGGGATGCAAAATGGAGATATGTTTCACGTGAAACACTTTGTGCATGTATTTGTGTATGTACATGCACGCTATTGATAATACGGGGCTTCTTCATGTAGTTTGCCCGTTGTTCGCCTTTTGTTCATTTACGGAAAGAAACCCGATTGATGCGTTTCAGGTTTCGTGATGACTGGAACTGTCGGACACGGAGGGTGCGGCGGAATCCAACGGTGTCGGCGGGCTCGGAAGGCCACTTCTCGAAGAGCGCGAGAAGTGGCGCACCCGGCACCTGGCCGTCCCCAGGCTTGCGTTCATTGACTGGCCACTGCCTCCTCCGTAAGATGTAGCGACTGGAAAACGGGGGCACTGTTTCGTGATTGACCAGACTATTTCGCACTACCGCATCGTCGAGAAGCTTGGGGGCGGCGGCATGGGCGTGGTCTACAAGGCGGAGGACACGGAACTGGGGCGCTTTGTTGCCCTTAAATTTTTGCCGGATGAATTGTCACGGGACCCGCAGTCTTTGGAGCGATTTCGGCGGGAGGCGCGGGCGGCGTCGGCTCTGAATCATCCTAATATTTGCACGATTTACGAAATCGGCCGCCATGGTGAGCAGTCGTTCATTGCCATGGAGTTTCTGGACGGCGCCACGCTGAAACATCGCATTGCGGGACGGCCGCTGGATAACGAGACTGTGCTCGCGCTGGCAATTGAGATTGCCGATGGGTTGGACGCGGCGCATTCGCAAGGGATCGTCCACCGCGACATCAAGCCTGCCAACATCTTTGTCACCAAGCGGGGCCACGCCAAGATTTTGGATTTTGGGCTGGCGAAGATTGCATCCAGCGGCGGTTCTTCCAGCCAAATGGCATCGGCGAACACGATGACGGCCGCCGATGAGCAGCATTTGACGAGCCCGGGTTCGACGCTGGGCACGGTCGCCTACATGTCGCCGGAGCAGGCTCGCGCGAAGGAACTCGATGCTCGCAGCGATCTGTTTTCTTTTGGGGCCGTGCTTTATGAGATGGCAACCGGTACGCTGCCGTTTCGTGGCGGGAGCTCGCCGGAGATATTTAAGGCCATTCTGGATGCGGCTCCAACCCCGGCTTTGCGGCTGAATCCGGATATGCCGACGGAGTTGGAACGGATCATCGACAAGGCGCTGGAGAAGGATCGTAACCTGCGCTATCAGAGTGCGGCCGATCTGCGAACCGATCTGGCGCGGCTGAAACGCGACGTCGATTCGGGGCGGTCGTCGAGCTCTTCTTCGGGGCCTCCGTCCGGGAGCGGGGTTGGCGTGGCGGCGGCGGCGTCTGTCTCCTCTTCTACTTCGGCTACTTCGGTTTCGGCGGTCGTGGCGCCGGCGCGCTCGCGCAAGATTCTGGTGGGCGGATTGGCGGCGGTTTTGCTGGTCGCGATTGCGGCCGCAGCCTTGTATTTTCTGCGCGGAAGAACCGACGCGCGCAAGATTACGTCGATCGCGGTGCTGCCCTTTGTTAATGCTACGGCCGATCCCAACAATGAGTACCTTAGCGATGGCTTGACCGAAAGCCTGATCGGCACACTCTCACAATTGCCCGACCTCAAGGTGATGGCGCGCAGCACGGTCTTCCGCTACAAGGGCAAAGAGGACGATCCGCAGAAGATTGGGCAGGCGCTGCAGGTGGGCGCGCTTCTGATGGGGCGGGTCACACAACACGGCGACCATGTGGGCGTGCAGGCCGATCTGGTGAGTACCGCGGATGGGGCGGAGCTTTGGGGCTCGCATTACGAGCGCACCATGGCCGACGTCACGGAAGTGCAAAGCGACATTACGCGCGACATTTCGAGCAGCCTGCGCATTCACCTGAGCGGGGGCGAGCAACAGCGGATGGGCCGGGCCGCGACCACGAACCCTGAAGCCTACCGGCTTTATCTGGAAGGGAGACAGGCCTGGTACGGGCGCACGCAGGACGGGCTGAAGAAGAGCATTGGTTTGTTCCAGCAGGCAATTGCGGCCGATCCCTCCTATGCGCTGGCCTACACCGGGCTGGCGGATACTTACATTGTCGCTCCCAGTTACAGCATTGGCATTGGCACCGACCAGGCGCGACTGCTGGCGGACGCGGCTACGCGGAAGGCGCTGGAACTGGATGACAACCTCTCTGAGGCACATGCAGCGCGGGCGATGGCGCTGGTGATGGCGTGGAAGTGGAGCGAGGCGGAGGCGGAATTCCGGCGGGCACTCGAGTTGAATCCCAATAACTCCAACGCGCACTATTTTTACGCTTTTGGCGTACTGTGTCCTCTGAAGCGCATCGATCAGGCGCTGGGTGAATACCGTACCGCGTTGTCGCTCGATCCGCTTTCTCCGATTGTGAACATGAATTACGCGGTGACGCTGATGATGGCGCGCCGGTATCCAGAATCGCTGGCGCAATTCCAGAAGGTGCGGGAGCTGGATCCGGGTTTTCTCGGGAACCATCTTTATATGTCGGAGCTGCTGGCTACGATGGGGCGGTTTGCGGAGGCGGTGACGGAATTGCAAAAACTTTATGAGATGCCGGGCTCGTTCAGTCCTGATGCGCAAGGGTACAGCAGGCTCATGCTGGCGCTCGAGAGTAAAAGAGGGGCTCCGGCTGACGTCGCGGTTAGTTTCGCACTGGCGGGGGATGCGAATAAGGCGTTCGAGTATTTGGAAAAGGGATTCTCGGACGGAGACCCGGACCTGATTCTGTGCTTGCGGTTTCCGGCATTGGACTCGATGCGTTCCGATCCGCGGTATGCGGATTTGATGCGGCGGATTGGACTGCCGCAGTAGCGGCTGGACAGTTTGCTGAAAAACTCGGTTACACACCGCCTCGTTCCCTCAGCGGCTGAAGCCGGCACTGAATAGGGCGTTTATCGCAGCGGTAAACGGCTGCGCCACCCAAAAGCAAGACCAAAATCCATCGAGTTCCGTCGGGGGTATCTCAATTTTAAGTGAGTTATGCCATCGCTAAGAGCGATGGGTAGTGGCTCAATTTGATCAAACCTCCACCACCAAGGTCACGAAGTCACACGAAGGAACAGCCACACACAAGAATCTTCTTTCCACAAGCTGTAAAGCCTTGACCCAATCAAAAAGCCAGCTCTGAAGTTCTGGGCATGAATGCCGATGAAAGTAGAAGGCGGCATGCTTCGCTATGCTTTCTAACCTGCTGGAAAACCCGAAGCTGTTTCGGCATTTGGTGGAAGACTTGCCGGTAGGGATTTATATCGTGGATTTGGAACGGCGCATCCGATTCTGGAACCATGGGGCGGAACACATTACCGGGTATCTGGCGCACGACGTGGTGGGACATGCACTGGAAGATGTGGTGCAGGCCTGCGACCGACAGGGCAACAGCTTTAGCGGCGAGCAACGTCCGGTGACGGTGACGCTCACGGAGCGACGACCGCAGGTATGCAGCGCATTCTTTCTGCACGAAAATGGGCACCGGGTGCCGGTGACGGCACGGACGCTGCCGATGGCGGAGGACGGGGGAGCGATCGCGGGCGTGACGGTTCTGTTCGAAGAAGATTTTGCTTACCGCGAGGAGGCGCCGGGACCGGCGATGTATGGATGTATGGACGCGACCACGAGAATTCCATCGCGGCGGCTGACGGAGGCTTTATTGAAGGAATGCATGGTGGGCATGGAAGAATCGAAAGTCGGGTTCGGGCTGCTGCGGATCACTTTGCTGGGGCTGGAGGAATTTCGCGTGAAACATGGTCCGCAGTCCGTGGTTCCCTTTCTGCGCACGGCGGCGCGGACGTTACGACACAGTCTGAATACGGAGTACTTTCTGGGATGCTGGGGAGAGAACGAATTCCTGGCGGTGCTGCCATCGGCGAGTCCGGTGTTGGTGGCGACGACGGCGGAAAGCTTGTGCGACCTGCTGAGCCATTCGGAAGTTTCGTGGTGGGGGGACCGGTTTGCGATTGCGGCGGAGGCGAGCTACACCGTGGCCAGCGCGGGCACGGATCTGGAAACCGTGCTGCGGGCATTGAAGCCTTCGCACTCCGCGGGTGCGGCGAAGGCGGCGGCAGCGGGCGCGGCCAACAATTCTGGACACCAGCGAGGAAGATGATCCATGTTTTCGATTATTGGGATCGTGGTGGTTTTTGGCTCCATTCTGGCGGGCTACCTGATGGAGCACGGCAACATGAAGGTGCTGGTGCAGCCGGCGGAGCTGATCATTATTGCCGGGGCGGCGGCGGGCACGGTGCTGATTTCGAATCCGTTGCACACGTTGAAGCAGATGATGAGCGGGGTGATTGGGGTATTCGGGTCATCGAAGTACACTATGCCGCGCTACGTGGAATCGCTGAAGATGATGTATGAACTGCTGCAGAAGGCGCGCAAAGAAGGGCTGGTGGCACTGGAGACCGACATCGAGGAACCGGATAAGAGCCCACTGTTTTCGAAGTACAAGGATTTTGTGGCGAATCACCATGCGGTGGCATTTGTTTGCGACACGATGCGCATGGCGGTGAGCGGCGGAGTGGAAGTATTCGATCTGGATCAGATGCTGGACGCGGATATGGAGGTGCATCATCACGAGGCCAGCGAGCCGGTATCAGGGTTGAGCACGATGGCGGACTCGCTGCCGGGGTTGGGCATTGTGGCGGCGGTGCTGGGGGTGGTGATCACGATGGGGGCTCTGGGCGGACCTCCGGAAGAAATCGGAAAAAAAGTAGCGGCAGCGCTGGTGGGAACTTTTCTGGGGATTCTGCTGTGTTATGGGCTGGTGGGGCCGCTGGCGGCGCGCATGGGGAAGACGGCGGATGAGGAACACGCATTTCTGATGGTGCTGCGAGTGACCATGATTGCGTTTCTAAAAGGGGTGGCTCCGATCATGGCGGTGGAGATTGGACGGCGGACGGTGCCGGGGCATGTGCGTCCTACATTTGCAGCGGTGGAAGCGGCTTGCCGCGGGGCCAAGGGCGATGCGGTGGCGGCGCCAGAGGCTGGGGCGGCAGCGGATGGGGCTGCGGCGGATGGGGCTGCGGCGGGATAAAGCGCTATGCCAACACCTCCGATCATCGTCATTAAGAAAAAGGGCGGCCATGGCGGGCATCACGGGGGCGCCTGGAAAGTTGCCTATGCCGATTTTGTCACCGCCATGATGGCACTGTTCATTGTGCTGTGGCTGATGAACACGAGCAAGCCGATTCAGGTGGCGATCAGCGGGTACTTCAAGGATCCGAGTGGAACGGGGAAGCTGACCGGAAGCAGTCTGAAAGGATCGAACGAGTCGGGCACGAGCATGGCCGGAGCGGGCGAGGAATTCAAGGTAACCAAGGAGAACATGGCGCAGCTCAAAGAAGAGCTGCAACAAAGCATCCAGAGCATCACCGACCTCGAGAAGCTGAAAAAAAATATCGAGATGACGGTGACCTCGGAAGGGCTGCGGATTGAATTGCTGGAATCGGCGGGCGGAACATTCTTCGACAGCGGGAGTGCGTCGCTGAACAAGAGTGGACGGGAGCTGCTGACGCTGCTGGCGGCGGAACTGGGGAAAATTCCCAATCACATCTCGGTGGAGGGACACACCGACGCCAAACCTTTTGCGGGCGGGAACAGCTACAGCAACTGGGAACTGTCGACCGACCGGGCGAACGCGGCGCGGCGACTGATGCAGGAGTCGGGATTGCGTGGCGATCAGGTTTCACAAGTGCGCGGATTTGCGGACCAGCGGCTGCGGATGGTGAAAGATCCGCTGGACCCGTCGAACCGGCGGGTTTCGATCATCGTGCAGTATTTCAACAGCGGCGGCGACGAAGCGGAGACTCCGGCAAAGGACGCGAAAGACGCGGGAGAGAAGCCGTCGGCGGCGGGCGCGAAGACGGAACCGGAGAGCGCGGAGAAAAAAGAGGCGAAATAAAAAAAGAGGCTGACCACGAAGGTCAGCCCGTAAAATTGCTCTATGTGACGCAAATGGTCAAATCATCGTACTCGTTTGCCCGCAGCGAAAAAAGTCTGTCTTTACGCAGGGGGGAGGGTGCAGTTCTGAGACCAGGGGTCGCAAAGCGGAGCCGGTCCGTCGTGAGTTGGAACTTTCGGGACGGCGGCATACGCGAATGTGCCCACTAGACCTACCATCAGCAGTAGCGCCCTGAGTGAACGTTTCATGGTTTTCTTTCTCCTTAGGGTCCTGCCGGATAGCTGGCGTCAGACTGCCAGTCCACCGGCGTGGGGCATTATACACAGTGCTGCAAAGTTCTGATTAATTGGGAGGTTACACGGAAAGTTCTGAGCAGGCGGGAAGCGAACCTGGTTGCCGAAGATTCTGGGGCAGTTCGGCAGGCACCGATGAACTGTATTTATGCGGGTATTACTAAAGTAATGGTTCAAAGGAACGGATGGATTGAAACAGTGGGGAAAACGACTGGCGAAGCAGCAAAAAATCCTCTTGACAAGGTTTTTGCGGGTTGGTGGTTTTGAGGAGAGATGAGAACTAAGGCCGGTTCTTGGAACCGGCTGCCGCGGAGTTGGCGCGAGGCGGGTTTGGAGGCGGGGTCGGAGGTGGAAGAGGATCTTCCGCGTTTTCCAGATTCGAGTTTCGCGAAAAGGCGCGCTCCACCATATTCTCGAACATGGGAATCAGGGAATCGGAAGGCAGGGGACGTTGGAGATCGGCCAAGCCCTGTTCCCAACGTTGCGTCTGCAAGTGGTTCGGCTCCACGCGCACGTCTGGGCGCGCGAGGGAGTAACTGAGCCAGATGAAAATGGCAGCGATGTAAGTGGCCATGTTGATCAGGTTGAGTTGGCTCTGGCCGACGAATCCTCCCGAATGCAAGGCATACATCATCAGATCCACACTGGCAAAAAGCCCAAAGCCGAGAGAGACGCCAAAACTGATCTGCTTGCGAGAGACTCCGAGATAGCGCGAAAACAGGAGCAAGAAAAGAATCAACCCAAGCTGGACGATGCGGACCGAGCGCTGCAAGGTAGTAACGGCGTGAATCAGAGGAGTTTGGTCCAAAGAATTTGAGAAAGCGACCACGATAGACACGAGGAGCAACACGACGCCTGCCCAGCGGAACAGGAGAGTACCGAGGTCTTTCAAGGTGTGGTAGGGGCGAAACACGTCGAGAAAGATCTCATGAATAACCTTGAAGCCCAGAAATACATTGATGGCGTCGCCCAGCCAGAAAAAAATAAAGTAAATCTTGGGCGGATAGCCGGCGAACCAGAGTGGAAAGGTAACGGAAAAAATCACGACCTGGGTCAGAAGAAAAGTGAAGAACACGGGAAACCGCTTGTTCAATTTACGTCGCCAGAAGATGGCGGCCACGACCGATTGCAGGATCGGTTGAGCGCACCACAAATACAGGGAAACGGATTGTCCGTGCCAAGTCATGGGAAGGCTGTGGGAGGAGGCAAACGCCGCGCCTCTGCCCTCCCACATCCTCAAGCAGATGACCCTACGGGGTCAACCTACTTAGGTAACCTTAGTAACCATTACCCTCTGGCCGGGGATGGGCAGGGCCTACCCTGCGTCCGGGGTGGAATGCAGGTAGGCGCGCATCATGCGCACTTCATCGTCTTTTTCGTCGAGGTTGTGGAGCAGGATGTCGCGCAAGGAAATGACCCCCTTGACTTCACGGCCGGCGCAGACGGGCAGATGGCGGAAGCCATGGCGCTTCATGAGGGTCATGCAGGTTTCCAGGGCATCGTTGGGAGCGATGGTCAGAGGATCGTCGGTCATGACCTGGCTGACCGGAGTGTGGGCGGGATCCTTGCCCCCAGCCACGACCCGGGTCATGATGTCGCGCTCGGAGAAAATGCCGACGAGCGCGCCATCCTGGAGAACCGGAACAGCGCCGATGTTGTGCTCCACCATGAGAGCTGCAACTTCGAGCACGGTCTGGTGGAGTTCAGCGGTGATGAGCACTTGATTCTTGAGCAGATCAGAGATCAACATTTGCACCTCCTGTCTGGACCCGGTGGAGTATATGTCGAAACGGGCTTGGGGGGAAGAAGAAAAATACAAAAGCAGGTGTCAGGTGTCAGGTCTCAGGTGTCAGGTCTTAGGTCATGGTTCTCAGGAAAAGCTTGGGATCTTGCGCGACCCCGCTGAGACAACGGGAACTGAGAACTGAGAGCTGCTTATGACGTAGGATCGGGCCGCTAAAGCAGCAGGAATTCCGGCTCGGTCGCGGGCGGTGACAATCAGGTTGTAATCTTCACTGTCGCGGAGACGACTGAAGATGGGAGTCGCTTCCTGGGGCTCGACCAGCGCCAGGTAGCGCAGGAAAGCGAAGACATCTTCGGTGGGCTCCAAGCCGGGCGCAACGAAAGAGACTTCTACATCTTCGTGATCGAAGTGCCATGCTAGAGAGGCGGCGAGGTTTACGGCTTGCTCATAAACGGCCGGCTGGAGGACTCCGGGAGCGGGATTGTCGAATACGATGCGGAGCTTGCGCTCGTCTTCGCGGCTGAACTCGCGCACTTTGAGGGCGCCGGTGCGGGCCGTGGCTTTCCAGTCGACATGGCGGGCGGAATCGTCGGGCATGTACTCGCGGATGAGGTAGAGATCGTTGCCGCGGCCCCGGATAAAGGTTTCGAATTCGCCGGTGACCATGGGGAGAACCTCGAAGAATTGTTCCGTGGACTCAACGGCGGGATACACGATCAGCTCGCGAGGCAGGTTCATACGGCGGGTTTTCATGAGAAAGGCGAAAGGGAAGCGAGTGGCGAGACCAAAGTTCTTTTCCGCGTAGCGGCCGCGGGCGGGGAAGGTCATTTCGAGGTCGGCGCGGAGTTCCTGGCCGGGGGCGAGAAAAGGAAAGTAAACGGACTCTTGCAGGAGTGGCTTTTCTAATTCGTCGCGCACGCGGCGCAGGCGGCGATCGGGCAGATGAAGCCACTGCTTCTCAGGCGCACGGTTGCGAGGCCAGTCGAAGGTGGAGGCTTCCCAACGCCAGTGGTCTTTATTTTTTTTTCGTTTGGCGGGAACCACGCGAATGGAAAAAGAGGGCAGCCACGAACTGGCATTGCGGAGAAGGAGGCGCGCCAGCATGGGGCGTCCGGCGAAAACGTGTTCGGGCAAGTGGACATCGAGCGCGAGACTGCGGAGCACGAGCGCGGAGGCGATGCCGGAAACCAGAATGGCAGAGAGCAGGGCGGCGACGACAACGTAGAGCAGATTGTTTCCGGTGTTGATGGCCGCGATGGCGATGACGACGCTGATCAGGATGTAGATCATGCCGGCGCGGGTGACGTCGTAGTCCATGGCTTCGCGCACACGGCTGGCGACCACGCGGCGCGCCAGGTAGGGCACGGTGGTCAGGCCGACGAAGGTGGCGAGCAATAAAGCGGCCGAGGCGAGGATGACGGTTCCCGAAACGCTGCCTGACTCGCGGGCTACGGTGGAGAAAAGGGCGGTGGCAAAGGCCAGGGCAAGTCCGACGATGGCGAGCAGGAATCGCGCCCAGACCTGCGACAGCGCAAACCGCGGCGCGGTTGTGGATGGGGCATGGTCGGGAATCGTTTTGCTGATCAGGGTGCGCTCCGGCGTCGGGCGATGCTTCTGACAGAATATCCCCGGGGCAGGGGCTTATGGAAGTGACGGAAGATAGTTTGGGCGGCGATCTGGAGCTATTCCTTACTTCAGTTCGAACGAATCCAGGAAGGTCTGGATGCCTGCGCGATCCCTGCCTTGGATCGCCATGCCATCGACCAGGTAAATCCGATTCTGGCCTTTGATCAGATTCTGGCTCTTGACGAAGATGAGTTTTATGTCGACGACGACCGCATAGGAGACGTTCTGCGTGTTGCTGTTGCTGACGATGAAGATCGCGGTTGCCACAAGAGCGGGATGGCCCTGAAATGTGGTGTATGAACTGTCACCGGTCTGGGCCATACCTCCGCTTTTGATGACTTCCGCGAGCTTCGAATCCATGAAGTCTCTGGTGAGCTGCTGTGGCATGGTGACATTCCTGGTCACTTTCACTTGCACTTCCCATGCATTACCCGGAGCGCTGGCGTCGAAGAGAGACACGTCTGGTGAAATCTGTGAATGGACGACTTCGGTGGGAAAGGACGCAGCGAAACCGTATTCGTCGGAGACGTACTTGCTGGTGGCTGACGCCGAGGTCGCAATTAATATCAGCAGCAGTGGCAGCGAATAGTTTGTTTTCATGGGTGCTCCCGCGCTCATTACTTGTGGTTCCGTGCGCGTTTTTATCAGCTTTCAACCATCCTATGACTCGGGCGGGGCGGGGGGAAGTGACGAAAGATACCTTGCCGCAGGCGAAAATCACGGCGCGAATGGAGGCTTGCAGAAAAGTCGCTTGGCTGCGAGAAGGTTGACCGCAGCGGCTAAAGCCGTAGTTCAAAAGCAGGCTAGCTATCGCAGCGGTGAACCGCTGCGCCACCCAAAAGCAAAGGCAAAAAGCAAAATCGAAATCAAAATCAAAAGCAAAATCGAAATCAAAATCAAAGGCAAAATCGAAATCAACATCAAAGGCAAAATCGAAATCAACATCAAAGGCAAAATCCCTGGATGGACGCTGCCGTGGAATCCCACCCTTGCGCACAAAACGCGCAAGGATGGGGCACCCGCGACCCTCCGCCCACCGGTCCAAATAAGGCTACTAAAAGCTGATCTTGAGGATTGTGCCTCCTGCTCCTACTAGCCATCCTGCATCTGGGCTGGCAAAGGCTACGGCCCATTCACCGGTGACGCCGGGGAGCACATACCAAGTGGTGCCTTCGTCGGGCGTCCATGCGGCTCCTCCTGTGTCGGCGGTGATCACTACGTAGGTCAGAAGCGCCTGGCACGTTTTATTGCAGGACTTGCCGAGCTCGCGCACGTAGCTGAGTCCGAAGATCGCTCCAGTGACTGGAGGCGGGTTGGTGAAGGTCCAGGTTTGACCGCCGTCGGACGAGGATGCGGTTCGGGCGTTATCGGGGTCGCTGGGGTCGAGATCGCCACCGCCCACGATGCCGTTGAGGGGGTTGCGGAAATCGACCGTGAAAGCACCGGCGCTGTCGGAACTGTACAGCGGCGTATCGTATGCGTTCCAGGTGTCGCCGCCGTCAGTGGTGGCGAGAATGCGGGCTATGGAAGCGCCGCCGGTCGCAATCCAGGCGTTGTCTTCACCCTGGGTAGCGACGCAGGTGTCGCTGGAAGAAAACGAGAATTCACCGGGCAGTGCT
>JBEKED010000003.1:0-32255 GCA_050014035.1 Terriglobales bacterium | reverse complement strand
TTCTACAGTCGCGCCTGAATCCGATTTGCCAGCGTCCGAAAATCCGATACGCCCTGCAGTTCATAGTCCGGCAGTTCAATGCGAAAGTGGTGCTCGAGCCTGGTCAGCAAATCGAGCGCCTGGAGACTGTCAATGCCCAGGGTTTTAAAAAAATCGTCATCGGGCGTGAGCTTCTCCCGCGGCACCTTGAAATGGGAAGCTGCGAGATTCAGAATTTCGTCGAGCGTGTGATCGATCGTAGGCGCTGACATAAGCGTGCGTCCTTAGAATTACAAGTTACCAATCGCCAATTACAAATTCACGGCAAGTACGGTTGCACACCCTGGTTCGCGACAAACTTGCGCAGTCCTTCCGCGACAGCTGGACGCGAATAAAGCTCGCAGAAAATATCTATCTCCCGCTTCAACTCGTCGTAGGGAATCGGCTTCACAAAAGCCTTCGCTGCCGCCGCCGTATGCCGATCGAATTTTCCGACCTGGCTGGCCGTGGCGCGCGCCACTCGCAGCGCCTCGCCTTCGGCGGCAATCTGGCTCACGAGGCCAACCTGCTGCGCTTTCATTACATTGAAACTGCGGCCCGTAAGCAGTAGATCGCGCACCACTGCATTACCCAAATCCCGCTTCAGACGAGGAATCCCGCCGAACCCTGGAATCAGTCCCAGCCGCAGTTCCGGAAAGCAAAATCGCGCCATGCGGTCCGCAATCATAATGTCGCAAACCAGCGCGAGCTCAAACCCGCCGCCGAACGTCACTCCGTGTACGGCTGCGATCGTCGTCAACGGCGCCGCATCAAGCGCGTTCATCACCCCGTGAATTCGCTGCAGAAAGTCCCGCACCCCGCGCAAGGCTGCGGCTTTTTCCATCTCCTGTCCGCGTTGAAACAACTCGCGCAAATCCGCGCCCGCCGAAAAGCCGGCCTTCAACGTCGAATGGATAATCAACGCCTGCGCTTCATTCCCCAGCCCAGGCAAAGCCTGCGCAAATTTCTCCAATTCCTCCAGTGTGAGCGACCCAATTTCATTGCAAGGATCGCGATGCAAGGCAAGCTCAATCGCGCCATTCACCAGTTGCCACGAAAGCGTCTGCCCTTTGAATTCGTTCATGCCGTCGTTGCCGCCTGGTTCTCTGCGGCCTGACTTTTCGAAGCTTCGTACATCGCGTCAATTTCCTTTCGAAAGCGTTCGGCAATCACGTCGCGCTTCAGCTTGCCGTTCGCCGTCAGCAATCCGCTTTCGATGGTGAATTGCTCTTCGACAAGGTAAAACGCCCGCACCTGTTTGTAATGCGGAAGTTCAGGATTCACCCGGTCCAGCGCAGCCTGCGTTTTCTCGGCGCTCACTTTACCTGTAATCAGCGCCGCCAGATATCCGCGACCGTTGCCCACCAGCACCACCTGAATCGCATCCGGCAATTCACGCAAAATCTTATCCTCAATCGGCTCGGGCGCAATGTTATGCCCCGACCCAAGAATGATCAGGTTCTTGATGCGGCCGACAATTTTCCAATTTTCGGCCGCATCCACTTCGCCCTGGTCGCCGGTATGAAACCAACCATCGCGTAACACTTTTGCGGTTTCCTCCGCGCGATTCCAGTATCCGGGAAAAATATTCGGTCCGCGCACTACAATCTCCTCGTTTTCGGCGATCTTCATCTCCACGCCTGCAATCGCCGGTCCCGTGCGTCCGGCGATGACCGGGCCATCGGGATCGTCCATGGTGCAGATCGCCGTCGTCTCGGTGAGTCCGTACACTTGCAACACCGGAATACCGAGCATCATAAAAAAAAGTTGTGTCTCCACACTCAGCGGCGCCGAACCACAGATCAGAGCGCGTAATTTACCGCCAATCATTTTTTTACGAATGGTAGGAAAGACAAGCCGATTCGCCAGACCGAGCCAGATACCGTCCCCGGCGCGGGCTTTGCCTTCTTGCCGCCGCACCCACGCACCCTTAGCCTTGGTGTACACCTTCAAGGGAAAACCGCCGGTCTTCCAAAGCTGCTCGTCGACGGCTTTGCGCATGCGTTCGAGAAGCGCAGGAACATTGAGAAAATAATCCGGTGCGGACTGCCTCATTTCGGCGGCAATCTTCGTCAGGTCCGTGTTCAAGGTCAACTTGCTGCCGCGCAGCAGGCAGGTCAGCATCATGATCCACGATCCCGCAAAACAAAGCGGCAGGTAATGGAACACGGCGTCCGCTCCTGGGCGCTTCTTCATCAGCTGATCCAGTCGCCCGGAAGTGCAGCCCAGCATGTGACCGATGTTGCCCGCGTTTAACATCACGCCCTTGGCCTCGCCGGATGTGCCCGAGGTGTAGATGATGGTCACAACATTTTCTTCGGCGACCGCCGGAACGGGATTCTCCACCGGTTCGCGTGCCGCCGCAAAAACGTTTTCGAAACAGAAATGCGGCGGCGCATCGGGCCATGCCGCAACGATCGCATCGGCCAGCGACTGCTCGCCGCAGGCCATGACCGAAGGCCAGCAGTCCTTCATCATCGCGACCAGTTCGGACGGTGCCTGCCGCGCGTACAGCGGCACCACCGTCAAACCTTCCGCCATGACGGCCAGATCCATCGCCACCCAATGCATCGAGTTATGCGCCAGCAGCGCGCAACGATCGCCCTTCTTGAGCCGCAGCCGCCGCAGATATGCCCGCGCCATCAGCACCTGAGCCAGCAACTGCCGCGCGGTCAGAGGAACCGCCCGCCCATCGCGCAGTTCCTGCAGCACGACCGCGTCGCCGCTCCGCTCCAGGCTCGCGAAGATTTGGTCAAGAAATGACATGCTTGGCTTTAGATCCGTCAGTGATGAAGTGATGATATCGACGATGCAGTTAGCCGTACGCCGCCACCAGTTCCTTCAACTCCTCGCTCAACGGCGGCAGATAATCCTCCCAGCTCCATTCTCCGCGCCGGGTGGGAAACTCGGGATACCGGCGCTGCACTTCTTCTTCAAAGTACACGCCCATGCGCGCCATCAACTTTAAATTCCTCACCGTGGTCCGCGCGATTCCGTCGGCGATCCGTTCTCCCTCGCGATCCAGAATTTCGAGCGCTGCCAGAGTCCGCGCTTCCAAATCCGGATCGTCCACGTTCATCAGCAATTCCTGATGCCCGCGCTCGTTCATTAGATTTCGGATGCGCTCATCCATGGTGATCCCCGCCGACGCCACCAGCGCGGGCATCGAAGTCACAATCCCGTGATAGCGCGAAGACACCATCATGCGGCAAGCGCGCAAAATGCTAACCAACTGATACATGTTGTAGTCGTCCGAGGTCAATATCGGAACTCCGCCGAGCTTCTCCGAGATGCGGCGGCAAGGCCGCGCATCCATGCGCTCGGTCGCCGCCATGATCACAAACACATTTTTCTTCTGGCGAAACGCGGCTACCGCATTTGCAATCGAACTCAAATAATGCTCGTAAGCGCGGTCCGCTTCTGGCCCTGCGTTATGAAAATAGGGCCCGCGGTAATGGCTCTCTTTGTACGCACCGGCCAAGCTATGCAGCGCGGCTTTTGCCACCGACGCCTTCACCGGCCACTCAAACGGATTGATCGGACACACCACCAACACCGGAGTCTTCCCGTCCCAACCCACGTCGCGCAGCGCCTTCTGTCCATACTCGGCGCCCAGCGGCTCGAAGGTCCACGCCGTGTCGGTGCCCAATTCGGTGGGCACGCCAAGCTCGCGCAGAATTTTCCGCGACTCCTCATTACGGGTAATCACCAGCGAATTCCTGCAAAAGCGTCCGCACATTTTCGCCACCATCGGATCCATGTGTCCCGCCTCGGCGCCGTACCCGATCGACAGCTTGTTCTCCGCCGCCGCAATGCCGAGCGAGCCGATCATCATTGTTGCCAGGGCATTTGCAAATTTCGATTTGAACATCGAACCTTCGCACGCCACCACGCCGTGATGTTTCGGCACTTCGTTCGCCAGAAAGGGAGGGAAAATATCCGGAAGGCGCACTTGCGAGGTGCCTGCGAAATATCCGCGCGAACGGTCGAAATTAAACGTCATCATGCTGAGGTCGACGTTCTCCGGTCCAAGAATTCGCCGCACCTGTCGCAGCATTTCTTCCACGCGCACATCCGACCCAGTATTGCGCGTGCCGTTGTAGCCCGCAAACAGCAGCTTTAATTTGTCTCCCCGCTGCCACGGTTCGCGCTTGCCCATCATCCACTGAATTTTCTTGCCCTCGATGATGCTCGAGACCCAAGCTTCCAGAAAGAAGTCCATCATGCGGCAGACCCTCCTGCTTTTGTGCTCTCCGGCCAGGCTTGATAGGGATATGCAAAATTATGCTCGCGGCTGAACCGGAGCAGCGGAAAACTGTATTGCGAAAATGGCGCCGGCTTGCGTCCCATCTCCGTCGTGACTCGCGTGTTGTCGAAGACCGTATTCCACGTCAAATAGGGTAGGAAGACCTTCATCAGCGCCGCGCCGTGCCCCGTCGGTCCTTTGCGATTGGCCAGCGTATTGACGATGGACGCGAACGGCTTTTCCAGTATCGGCAGAAACACCGGCCCGCGCTTGTTCTGTTCAGCCGCCAGCGCTCGCGTCAATTCCTGAAATGTCTGAGAGCCGTTGCCCGACGAAAGATGATACGTATCGTGTTCGGGCTCAGCCTTCATGTGCAACGCCGAAATCGCATCCGCCACGAAATCCACATTCACAATGTCAATTTTGTCATGCGGACGAAACGGCAGCACCGGCAAGCCCGCCAGAAACACGAACGCCCGCACCATGTCGAACTGCGTCGTCTGCGGATACCGGCTGTCCCCGAGCACGATGCTAGGGCGAAAAATCGTCAGCGGAACATCTGGGAGCAACTCTCGCACCATGTGCTCGCAGAATTTCTTGGTGCGCGCATACGGATCGTAATCGGAGCGTTCCCACTCAATCGCGCGGTCTTCCAAAACCACCTCGTGGCTGCGCTTCCCTGCCACGGCCACGGTGCTCACATTCGAAAAGCGTCGCAACCCGTGATAATACTGCGATTGCCGCGCCAGTTGCACAACTTCGAGCGTTCCGCGCAGATTCACATTCAAACAACTCTTTTCCGACTTCCGATTCAGCGAAGCCGCGCAATGGATTACCGAATCTGTGGTGTGCACGAGCCGGTCGTAATCGCCGGCTTCCAGCCCAAAGTGTGGCGAGGTGAGATCGCCGCGAAAAATTCTTATCTTCGCCTGCAGGTAGTCGTAGAACTTGGGGAAAGGTAAATGCAGCTGCAAAGCCTGCCAAAGCCGCAACTCGGCTTCCCGCCGATCACGG
Organism: Terriglobales bacterium; assembly: GCA_050014035.1. Lineage (GTDB taxonomy): Bacteria > Acidobacteriota > Terriglobia > Terriglobales > Acidobacteriaceae > Acidiflorens. Next base: position 26,977 of record JBEKED010000003.1, on the reverse strand, counting down.
CCCCGCACCAGCAGATTCAAGGTCGCGTCATGCTGGTCGAGCAGATTCGCGGCAACATGCGCGCCGATGTAGCCGGTTCCACCGGTCAGGAATATCGCCACGTTGCTCCGTTCGTCCCCGTCTTCACCTCATCGCCATTTTCAGTCATTGGAACTGGAGTTGGCGCCGGCGAGGCCGGCATCTGCAACACGCGCGGCGCACGCGCTTCCAGCGGCCGCCCTTCAATCAGCGGATAGGTCCATCGCCGCAATGCCGGAATGTGAATGTCGATCCAATACTCCCACCAATCGAGCCCCGCCGTATCGTAACCAAAAACTTCTTTTTCTTCGGGCGTCAGTGCTTGTGACAGCTTCTCTACGTTGTCGGCAACAAAGTCATGCTCGTTGTGCAGAATAAACGGCTCGAACAAGCCCACCAATTTTTCCACGCGCTCGAGGTTGCGTTCGGTTTTCGCCAGCGGCTTGGTCATCGCCGAGGGTAGCGGGGACATGACGCGCTGAATCGACTTGATAATCATTTTCTGCGCCGGCGCCGACATGCGGTTATAGCGTTCTTTTGAAACCGGAATCGCATCCATCCGCAAGCGCAGCCAATACTCCAGGCCTTCCTGCGCGCGATAATGACGCCGATGGCCAAGGCTCGTCAACTCGATCGACCGCCCCATGTCGCAGGGATTGGTGACCGACGTGGCCAGTTGATAGAGCGGCTCGTGTCGCCGCTCAACCAGCGCCGCGCCAATCAGCGTCATGCCGGCGCACACCGCGTCCACGGGAATAATGTCGAGCCGCTTGTGTTCGTTCGAAGGCAGTTGCCGGAACGCCGTTCCCAGCAGATACGAGAGCGACGCCGAAGTATTGATGCCCTCATTCCATCCGCGAAATGGCTTCGATACCGAAGTCTCGACAATGGCCGGACGCACAATCGCAACCGGCAACCCAGCGCCATCTTTCGAGATATGTCTTGCGATCAGCGATTCCGCCAGGCTCTTGGTAAAGGTGTAAGTATTGGGCCAACCCAACTCTTGCGCGCGTCGGGTGGCTTCTTCGGTAAGATATTTTTTCAGCCAGCGAACTTTGTTCTTGCGGATCTGATTTTCCAAGGCCTGACCGCTCAGGCCTTTCGCCGCGTGTTCCTTCCCCAACGCCTGCTGCTTCAGTTCCTCGGTAACTTCCGGCCCTTCGACGCGCGCTTCCGCCGACTCCACCAGTTCATGCAGGCGATGCCACTCTTTTTCCGCGTCAAAGTCCTTCAGGTGCAGCGGCGTGTAATTCGGATGCAGCCGTTCACTCACGCGCCCGTCGCGCTGTCCCGCGACATAGCAGGTGGAAAGATGCAGCAGCGCGGCGTGATCGGACCCGCGAATGAAATCGATCAGGTGGACCGTCGAATCCACATTCACCGCCAGGGCGTCGCGCAAATCGGGATTGAAATCCGTCAATCCCGAGCTATTGATGATGAGATCGAGTTGGTTGCTCAACCGCGCCGAGGTTTCAGGGTCCAGTCCCAGGCCCGGCTGCGAAACATCGCCCTCTACTACCTCAATTTTCTCCGCCAGCAATGCACCCAACCGGTTGCCATATTTCTCGAACAAAGGATCGAAAACGGGGGATGCTTCAATCATTCTCTCGAAGCGCTTGTGCGCCGGATTCGACTTTTGCTCCCGGATCAATAAATAAAGTTTCCCAATCTCCGGCAAATCCATAAGGGTATTTGCCAACCACACTTTGCCGATAAATCCGGTGACGCCGATCAGCATCACATGCTTTCCACCCAGCGCCTTTCTCACCGAAAACCGCGCCGGATACCGCTTTTCGTCGAAATATACAATCGGACGAACCCGCGGTGTCTCCACCCGCACGGCCGGCACAATCGCCGACGCCAGGGCCTTGGGACCGCGCAATCCCAGCGCCCGCACCCAGCGCGCTGGACTCTGCTGCCCGTCCGGCCCAGCTTCGCGAATGCGCGCAAACAATCCGCGCGGGCGGATCACCGGACTCAGCAGCCGACCCGTCGCTACTCCATCGCGGAAGTCGAGACGGTTTGCAATAATCCACCGAACGCCCAGATGGCGCGCCAGCGGCCGCATCACGTGGTCCAACCCCTGGCTCACCAGGACGACATCGACGCCGGTCGCCTGTAACGCCTTCAGGTGCCGCACCCCTTCTTCTTTCAGCAGCGGTTTCAGCTTGTATTCGAATTCTTCTTCGCCCAGCAGATCGAGGCGGTCGCGGGTAACTCCGCGCAACACGGCGTGCACGATTCGAGTCGCGGCCACGCGGTTCGCCGCATACAAAAAGGGACGCAACAGGGCCATCAAGAGCACCAGGCTGCGGCGTACTGCTCGCGCGATATAGGTCTGGCTGTTCCAGGTAAAAAAGGCGATGGGACGGACGGTGGTCAGCTCGAGCAAGCTTCCTTCCACCCGCCAGTAAACCGGCGACGAAGGCCGCGACCGAAGCGGCTCGGGGACCGGCGACGGAGAAATGCCCGGAGCAGCGCGCCGAGGCGAAGGCACATCGGCCACCGATGCCCCGGGCGCCGTCGACTGCCCTTCGAGATTGCTGACAGGTTCCACGACTCAATGACCGGCTGCGATCACAGTCTGGCTAAGTAACCAGCCGGAATCCCCTATTTTAACCTCTCCTTCACAAACGACGAAGAATAACCGCGGGCCCATCTTCGCGGCCATCCTCACGCTACCCGCTCCACCCAGCAAACATCCCAATACTTGCCAAATTTCCGCCCATTTTCGCTCAATACGCCCACCACTCGGAACCCAAATCTTCGATGCAGAGCCTCAGTGGCGGGGTTCGGCAACACATAAACCGCAACAAATCGATGAATGTCTTCATCCCTCAAAACCGCAAATAACTCCGCATACAAACGCTTTCCCAGACCATTCCCAATTGCTTCGGGCGCGCAATAAACCGTCGTCTCGACCGTGGTTTCATACGCCGCCTTCGGACGAAACCGCGTGGTGCCCGCGTAGCCCATCACGATTCCATTTTCTTCGGCGACAATCAGCCGATGCCGCCCCGTCGCGCTGAACTGCGCGAACCAGGCCTCGCGCCCCTCCACCGTGTAAGGCTCAACATCAAACGTCACGGGAGTATTTAAAACGTAATAGTTGTAAATCTCGGTGATGCGCGCCAGATCCCGACGCTCGGCTGTCCGAATTCGCGTCTCATTCATGGCTATTCTCGAATCTTAATTCCGCACTTATCGCATTACCCAGCCCACGACTGCGGCCGCCGCCACCAACCAAGCCGCGTTCACTCGAAACCGGAGCAGTACGATCAGGCTCACGGCAAAAACAGCCAGCGTGGTTCGGTCCACTATCGACGCCTTCCCCAATTGCCACGTCACCACCGCCATCAATGCGAGCGAACCTGCGACCACACCATCGAGCGCTGCCGCCACCACGGGAGATTTTCGCAGCCGCGGAATCCACGGCCCGCTGACCGCGACCAGCACGAAGCCCGGCAAGAAAATTCCCACCGTCGCCACGACCGCTCCCGCCCAACCCGCAACTACATATCCGATAAACGTTGCCGTCGTGAACAGCGGACCAGGTGTAAATTGTCCCACCGCGACGGCGTCGATCAACTGCTTCTCGGTCAGCCAGTGCAAGTGCTCCACAAACTCGGATTGCAGAAATGCCAGCAAGACATATCCGCTGCCGAAAACCACCGACCCAATTTTCAGAAACGACAAAAACAACCGCAAGAGCTCGGCTGGAAACGCCGCGCCTGTAGCCGCAACTGCCATTGCCCCGGCAACAACCTTTGGAAACGCGCCAACTTTCTGAAGTCCAACTATTTTTGGAAACCCACCCGCACTCAGCAGCCGGTTCTTCATCGCCAGAGCCGCCGCCGATACCAATCCGGCAGATAGCAGCACCATCACTGGACTGACCCCCAATAGACCGAGCACCACGGCGAGCACGGCAATCACCGCCAGCAGCGCGCTCCGGACGCCCGTTCGCCCCAACTTCCACAGCGCCTGGATCACGATTGCAACCACCGCCGGCTTGATCGCGTAGAGTACGCCTTCGGCTTTCGGTAGCGAACCAAAGCGCACATACGCCCAGGCAATCACCGACACAATCAGGGCCGCTGGAATAATAAAGCAGCAACCTGCCACAATCAGGCCGCGCCAGCCGCGCTTTAGCTGTCCCACAAAAATCGCGACTTCGGTCGAACTTGGCCCCGGAATCAGATTCGCCGTCGCCAGCCGGTCCAGGAATTCTGCCCGCGTCATCCACTGCCGCCGGCGCACGAATTCTTCTTCCATCATCGCCAGATGGGCCGCCGGTCCGCCAAACGCAATCGTCCCCAGCTTCAGAAACACGAAAGCAATCTCGCCGAGCGACGCTTCCCGAGTTGTCGAAGACTCCGGCATAGCCTGTGTGGCGCGGGCGGCCTCGCCCGCGAACGCGCCGCCAAAGCGGAAAATTTGAGGTTACCGCAAATTTGAACACTCAAGAATTGGTAGGATGATTCACCGCTGAAGTGGCGCGCGCGCGGAGGACGCAGCACAATGAGTATGCTGACCCTATTTGGACTATTCGCGGTGACCGCAATGCTGGTCACCTACGCCTTGGAAAGCCGCAGCCCGTGGTTCATCCTGGCGTTCGCCGCATCCTGCGCGCTCGGTTCTGCGTATGGATTTCTGCAAGGCGCGTGGCCCTTTGGAGTAGTCGAGGCCATCTGGTCAGTAGTCGCCGTGCGCCGCTGGTATCAGGCGAGGCAAGGGAGTAAGTAGTCTGTGTGGTAAAGGAGTTTGGCCCCGCTAGGCAACACAAAGCCCCGCCACTACACGAACTCAGAGCTTGTTCAGGCCGTCTAGCGCGGCCACTTTATAAGCTTCCGCCAGCGTCGGATAGTTGAATACCGTATCCCGAAAATATTCGATCGTCGCACCCATGGCCAGCACCGCTTGCCCGATGTGCACGATCTCCGCCGCCCGATCCCCAATAATGTGTACGCCCAGCAACTTCAGCGAATCGGGATCAAACAGAATCTTCAGCAGCCCCTGATCGTCGCCCAGCATTTGCCCCTTCGCCAGTTCGGAGTAGCGCGCCAGCCCGCTCTCGTAGGGAGTCTTCTTGCGCGTCAATTCCTCTTCGGTTGCTCCGACCATGGAAATTTCCGGAATCGTATAAATGCCGTACGGAATCAGATTCGGCAACATCGTGCTCGGCTTGCCGAACATATGACAACCCGCCAGCCGCCCTTGTTCCATCGAAGTGCTGGCCAGCGCCGGAAATCCAATCACATCTCCCGCCGCATAAATGTGCGGCACTGCGGTCTGAAAATTTTCGTTTACGGCCATTTTGCCGCGTGCGTCGGCGGTCAATCCCGCGGCTGTGATGTTCAGCTTGTCGCTGTTGGCTTTCCGCCCAATCGTGTACAGCAGTGCCTGCCCCCGAACCTTCTTGCCGCTCTCGAGCGTGGCGAAGACCTTGTCGCGCTCATCATCGAAGCCCACCGACACTACTTTTTCGCCCAGGCGGAAAACCGCTCCCAGTTGCCGCAACTGGAAACACAGGCTTTCGATGATCTCGCGATCTACAAAATCAAGCAGCGTGGGTCGCTGGTCGAGGAGCGTGACTTTCACCCCCAGCGCCGTAAACATCGACGCATATTCCAGACCGATAATCCCCGCGCCCACCACGATCAACTCGCGCGGAATCTCTTCCAGGCAATTCACCTGATCCGAATCGAAAATGCGCTTGCCATCCACCGGAATGCCCTCGATGTGCGCCGGCCGGGTGCCACATGCGATCAGGATCTTCTCTCCGCGAACCTGTTGCACGCCATCCTCGGTCACGATCTCAACCGTGTGCGCATCGGCAAAGTGGGCGTCGCCTTCGAGCGCGGTCACATAATTGCGGCGTAGCTGCGCCTTGATCACGTCCACTTCCCGCGTCATTACCGCGTTCGAACGCAGCACCAGGTCCGACATCATGATGCGGTCTTTCACCACATAACCGCGCCCGTAGAACGACCGCTGCCGCAAACCGCTCAGGTAGAGCACGGCCTCGCGCAGCACCTTGCTCGGAATCGTTCCGGTATGGACGCAAACTCCCCCAATGGTCAGGCGCCGGTCGATGATCGCAACTTTCTTGCGCATCTTCGCCGCACAAATCGCGCCCTTCTGCCCCGCCGGACCACTGCCGATCACCACCAAATCGTATTCGTTAGTCTGCATACACTCCTGTATCGCCGCTGCAAAAAGCTAACACCTTTCCAACTCCACGGGAAAGATTACTTATGGGCTGGTGGCAAAATTAAGAATCCGTTAACAATGGTCAAATCAGACTTGAGTTTTGACCTTGCTTGGAATGGACACGGCTTCACAGCTCGCGGAAAAAGTCGATCTTGCGCTTGATTTTGGGTGGCGCAGCGCTTTAGCGCTGCGGTAAGGGCATTGTTTTGAGTGCGGCTTTAGCCGCTGAGGGAGGGACTCCGCCGCGCAATCGAGTTTTTCCTCAAGCTTTTCGGCCGCGTCGAACGACTCGCTGCCGACGGAACTCGGGCGTAGCTCGTTGAGCGGTTACGAAACCGCCGCCCAATTGCGGCGCTCGAGAAAGGTAGGCGGCTCGTAGGTACGCCCTTTCGCCAAGCGACGTTCTTCGCGGCGCGTGGTCCACCACAGCAACGGCCCGAGCGACGACGCAGTGAGGCGGGCGACCAGCGGAAACTCTTTTTCAACTTCGCGGCGCAGCTTGTGAATCTGCTCACTTACGCTGCGATTGACTTTCCTGAATTCCCGCTCCATGACCCAGAGGGCCGCATTGTAAGCGCTGTTCAGCTTCTTCGCCTCGCGCGCAAAACGCTCGCGAACGCGGGGGTCGGGGTAGTCCTTATAACGCTGCCAGCCATTCAGTACCGTCCGGCACATGCGATAAAGGCTGGGACCATTGCTCTCAAAATCGCGCCAGAAAGCCCAATCGAGGAAGCGCTTCGAATCGTCGCGCGAGATGGCTGCATGCCGGAAGTTGAACTTGAACTGGCCATGAATGTCGGCGGGGTCCATGTCCGTCAGCAGGCGTCCCTGCTCACTCATTTCCTGATAAAGCGGCGTACCCGGAACCGGCGTGTAGAGCATGAACTGGTGAAAATCGGTCTGGTGCGCAATCGCTGCTTCAATTTCCTCGACGATGTTGTCGGGCGTATGGTGCTCCAGTCCGACGATGGTTGAGCCCTGCACCCGAATTCCGTGTTCGCGCAGCTCGCGCGTAAGTTGCGTGACATTGTTGCCCTGCAACTTGCTGTAGCCGGCCCGCGGAGATTCCAAGCCCATCCACACCCAGGAAACGCCGAGCTCCACCAGTTCCAGCATGGTGTATTTTCTGATCGCGTTGGCCGAAGCAAAAACAGAAAGCTCCCAGCTCTTGCCGCCAAGCTTCATGAGCTCGAGCAAGCGCATAGCTCGCGTCCGGTGCAGCAGGAAGTTTTCGTCCATCACAAAAAACGACTGTACTTTGAGCTCCGATTCGATCCGGCACATGATCGCAAACAGTTCATCGCCGGTCTCATAGAAGTTGACAAACTTCCCTTTGCCGCCAAAAAAAGAAGACGTGGTGCAGAAGTTGCAACCCATGGGGCAGCCCACCGACGGGATGATCGTCGCGGCCGTGCCGCCTTTGCGATTCGGCAGGCGAATTCCCATGATGCGAGTATCGATCCCGGAAATAATATTGGGATGACGGATGGGTGCGTGCTCGTCCTCTCCCAGGTACCGCCGCATCCACGAGATGCCTTCGCCGCGTACGATGTGGTCGGCATCAATCATGTTCTCAAGGCCCGGAATCGCCGCGACGTGTCCACCCACCACAATCACCGAATCCGGCGATAGCTCTCGCACCAGACGGCACATCTCCCGCACCTTGCCCACATTGACGATGATCGACGAGATGCCAACGATGTCGTATTTGTTCGCGGTCAATTCGCGCGCAAAAGTTTCGCGAGTGGGAAAATCCAGCACGCTGCACGGCGCCGAAATATTTTCCTGAATCATCATGATCCCCCACGACCGATGGAACATGCGCAGCGAAAAGCTGCCCTGCGCGCGGGTCACCTGGTTGTGATAGAGCTCCATCGGATTGATGGACCGGCTGCCGAATTCGTCGTCTTGCGCATAAGGTCCGAAAACAGAACTCAGCAGTATGCGCGCGTTACTTCCCTTGGGATGAGGTTCCACTACATTGATTTTCATGGCTGTTTACTGGAAGGATAATGCTCGGTAGAAACTCTTCGCCGTGATCTCAGATCACATTACAAAACTATTACCATTACCTTCGTCTTAGCGTGAGACAGCCAGAAAGGCACGAGTTGTCTTAACTCGACAGAGATTCGATCGCTTGAATTGCTTCCGGGGGCAGCGTCAAGTCGCGGCTCGCCAGATCCTGTTTCATGTGCCACGCGTTCGAGGTGCCGGTCAGAGGCAGAATCCCGATGCTGCGCGCAAAACTGAACACGATTTGGGCTGGCGTGACGTTGGCGCTTGCGGCCAGATTGGCGATCAGAGGATCATGCACGACCTCCTGATTCGCGGTCAGCAGCGAGAATCCCTGATAGACAATTTTATGTTCGCGGCAGAATTGGCGCACGGCGCGATCCCATCCCAGCCGGGCATAACAGCGGTTTTGCACAAACGCGGGAAGTTCAGGGTGCGTGGAAGCCATCTGCTGCAGGTGCTGCAAAGACACATTGCTCACGCCGAGCAGACGAGTGCGGCCGGCGTCGCGCTCTTTGCGCATGGCCTCCCAGACTTCGGCGTCGGCATCGGTCCAGTCATAGTTGGAGGCGGGTCCGTGCAGCACGTAGCTGTCGACATGATCGGTCGCAAGATGTTCGAGCGAACTGGCCATCGACTGCGCGACTTGAACCGACAGAGATGCCGCGGGATCGTAGGGCAGGCGGTGATCCTGGCCGCGCTGGTAGGTAAATTTAGTTTGCAGAAAAAGATCGTCGCGCGTGACCAACCCTGCGCGGTAAGCGGCGGCTAGCCCCTGGCCCACTCCCTCTTCGAAGTAATGCCGCCGCTGGTTCGCCGTATCGATGCCGCGAAAGCCCATGCGGAGGGCGAGTTCGGTGAGGGCAGGCGTGCGATCTTCCTTCCACGCCGTGCCGTAGAGAAAATCGGGACGACGTGGATCGGGTGCGGGCATCAAGCTATTCTGCCATGATCATCGCACTTTCCCGCGCTATCCTCCGGGAAAAACCAGAACCACCAAGGACACGAAGTACCACGAAGGCCTTTGTCGTCCGGGTTTTCCTTGGTGTACCTTAGTGCCCTTTGTGGTGGAGGTCCTCGCAGAATGAAAAAAAGTCCACCGCATGAACTAGTGAGGTTCCTTTTTCTCGCGGTTGTGCTGACTCGACTCAGGCAAACACGGTAGTATCAAGTTTCTGCATGAGACTGCCTCGGCCCTTGACCACTGCCTCCCGGAGTCGCGCATCGTTCCTTTTTGCCATGGGGTATGTCCACGGATGGGTGGACGTGTCGGTGCGCACGCTCCATACGCTCGCGGTCGGGGTACTGCCCGCGATGTTTCTGCTGCGCACGACCCGCGAGGAGATATACAACATTCTCTGGGCGCTCGTGTTCGGCTTTGCCACCCTGAATATTCTGAGCCTGGGAGCGCGCCGTTTCGAACGGGAAAAAGGTGGTCTGAGCTTTGGCGAGATTCTGGCGATCCTGGTCGTGGTGGTGTCGATTTTCCTCCTGGCTTGGGAGATGCTGTATACGTTCGGCATCTTGCCGATTCGTCTCACTCCGCGCTGACGCCAAATTGCGGTATTATCGGCTGTGGTGAAACGCGACTCCAATCTTCGTGAGCCCAGTTTCGAGGTGACTTGCCCCTGCTGCGGCGCCCTCATGAAAATCGATGCGGCCACCCGCAGCATCATCGCCCACACCGCGCCCGTCAAACCGAAAACCTTCAACGATATGGAAGAAGCGGCCCGTGCCATGAAAGAACAGGATAGCCGCCGCGACTCGATTTTCCGGCAGTCGCTGGATGCGCAAAAACATGCCTCGGAGTTGCTGGAGAAAAAATTCCAGGAAGCGGTTAAGAAGGCCAAAGAGACGCCGGATACGGGACGGCCGATCCGGGATTTCGATTTAGACTGAGCATCCTTTAACGCAGAGATCGCAGAGCAATCGCTAGGTGCGCGGAGAAAACACTTCTTGTTGCATCTGCGGGATTGAATGACACAACCTCTTCTTCTCGGCCACCGCGGGGCTCGGGCTTCGCGTCACATTCCTGAAAATACTTTGGCGTCGTTCGAGCTCTGTTTGCAGCATGGCTGCGACGGGTTTGAGTTTGATGTGCGGCTTTCCGCCGACGGACAGGCAGTAATTTGCCACGACGCATCTATCGCCGGAATGAAGATCGCGACGACGGCGTCAGGACGCCTGCCGTTGCCCACCCTGGAAGATGTTCTCAAACAATTCGCCGGGCGCGCGCTTCTCGATATCGAGTTGAAGGTTGCCGGTCTGGAGGCGCAAACGCTGGCAGAGTTGCGCAAGCATCCGCCGCAGAATGGCTATGTGGTTTCCTCGTTTCTGCCCGAGGTTCTCGCGACGATCCACGATCTTGATCCGGCGATTCCTCTGGGATTTCTTTGCGAAAAGAAATCTCAGTTACGAGGTTGGCCAGATCGAGCGACGGAGTGGGTAATCCCGCAATGCGACTTGGTCGATCGAGAATTGGTAGAAGGTGTTCATGGCGCAGCCCGGAAGGTCATGGTGTGGACGGTGAATCGCGCCGAGCGCATGCGTGACTTCGCAACGTGGGGCGTGGATGCGATTATCTCTGATGAGACGGAGTTGCTGGTTCGCACGGTAATCACGTAGAAACGGACGCATTCGTCCGTCCCGCCGAGCGACCGGGGCCCCGGCAAGCCCGGTTTTGGCTTGGCGGGGTGGAGAAGCTCGGCAGCGCTCTTTCCCACTCGCCAGATTCATTCCCGCTATCGTGACGTCGCGTTGCCATTGCTCCGGGTAGTCGCCTCATTTACATTGAACTCAATGTCCACCACCGGCGAACGATTCGAGCGAGCGGTTCAGATCATGGCGCGGTTGCGGGCTCCCGGCGGATGCCCGTGGGATCGCGAACAGACCTTCGATACCATCAAACCTTACACTCTGGAAGAAACTTATGAAGTTCTGGAGGCGATCGACAATCGCGACTGGCCGGAACTGACTGGCGAATTGGGCGACCTACTGCTGCAGGTGTTGTTCTATTCAGAGATGGCGCGCGAAGCGGGCCACTTCTCGGTGGATGATGTGCTCGACCGGCTCTCGAATAAGTTGGTGAACCGCCATCCACACGTGTTTGGAGACGCGAAGGCTGATACTCCCGCCGAAGTGCTACGCAATTGGGAGATGTTAAAAGCGCAAGAGAAAGAAAAAGAAAACGAAAAAGGCGTGGCCGCGAATGGAGACAAAAAGGCCGAGGCCGGAAAATCAGCCGAGGCGCAATCGGTGCTCGCGGGTGTGTCATCGAAAATGCCCGCGCTGATGGAGGCGTATAAACTCAGCTCGCGCGCCGCGCACGTGGGTTTTGACTGGCCCGAGCTTGAGGGCCTGTTCGCCAAGCTCGAAGAAGAGACTGCGGAGTTACAAGAGGAGTTGAAGGCGCTCCCTTTTAAGGGCCCACCGGTCGGGGCGGGGATCGCCGGGTCAGGAAAGCCACAGGTTGCGCCGGAACTGCGCTCGCGTCTGGAAGACGAAGTGGGAGATCTGTTTTTCGTTCTGGTGAACATCGCTCGCTATTTGTCGCTCGATCCGGAATCGGCCTTGCGGAAAACGAATCGCAAATTCAAACGCCGGTTTCAATGGATGGAGGAACGCTTGCGCGCCAATGGCAGAGCGCCGCAACAGGCGTCGATGGACGAGCTGGAAGCATTATGGCAACAAGCGAAGCAGCAGGAAAAACCGGCGTGACTGACGCGCCCCCCGAAACACATGCCGGAACCGCGTCTGGAAAAGTGTCCAGCGCGGTGACCATCCGCAAATGCGACGCGCTAGCGGATATGCAGGCTTGCTTTGCACTCCAGAAGGAGGTGTGGAAGTTCTCGGATGCAGACCTGGTTCCAGTGCGAATGTTCGTGGTCGCGGCGAAGATCGGCGGGCAGGTGGTTGGTGCGTTCGTTGAAAAAAATGACGCCAGCGGCAGCGCACAGGAGCTGATCGGCTTCGCCCTCGCGATTCCGGGAATGCGGAATGGGCACGCATACCTGCATTCGCAAATGCTAGCCGTCCGCCCGCAATATCGTAATGACGGACTGGGACGCCGGCTGAAGCTCTATCAGCGGGAGGATGCGCTGGCTCGCGGTTTCGAGTTGATGGAGTGGACGTTCGATCCGCTGGAAATCAAGAATGCCTATTTGAATATCGAGAAACTGGGAGCCATCGCGCGGCGCTACAACGTGAATCAGTACGGAATCAGTTCGTCGCCGTTGCAGGGAGGATTGCCCACCGATCGACTCATCGCGGAATGGTGGATGAAGTCAAAACGGGTAGAAGCAGCGTTGGCGAACACTCCGCGCGCGCATTTCGAATGCCGCGCCCGCATTGATGTGCCGGCAGAGATCTACGAATGGAAGGCCTCCGCCACCACGCGGGCGCAAGCGTTGGCCGTGCAGGAACGCAATCGTGAGCGCTTCCAGCAGGCCTTTGCCGACGGACTGAGCGTGCTGGGCTATGAGCGCGACGCACGTGGAGACGGCCGGTTTCTGCTCGGCGAGTGGGACGAAGGCTGGCGGTATTAGCGCTGCTACGAATCACAATTTATGAAGATCGAATCAGTGACTCTGCGTGAACTTCACATGCCGCTCGTGCATTTTTTTGAAACCAGCTTTGGCCGGGTTTACAGCCGGCGCATTCTGCTGGTGAGCGTCGAGGCTGAGGGCGTGCGCGGGTGGGGAGAGTGCGTCGCCGGAGAAGATCCGTACTACAGTCCAGAATGGATTGAGACCGCGTGGCCTACGATCAAGCATTATCTGGCGCCGCTATTGCTGCAAAGCGAGTTGGATGCCGGCCGCGACTGCGCGGCGCGATTTGCCCGAGTGCGCGGCCACCGTATGGCTAAGGCCGCGCTCGAAAACGCGGTGTGGGACGCCGAGGCGAGGCAGAAGCAACAACCGCTCTGGAAATTGCTGGGAGGAACGCGGCGCGAGATCGCCTGCGGCGTTTCCATCGGCATTCAGGACTCGCCCGAACAACTTTTGCAGAAGATCGAAACCGAATTGGCGGCGGGATACCGGCGCATCAAAATCAAGGTGAAGCCGGGATGGGATCTGAATGTGCTCGAAAAAATCCGAGCCCGCTGGGCGGATATTGTTCTCAGCGTGGATGCGAATTCCGCCTACACGCTCGACGAGGTTGAGCACCTGCGCAAATTCGACGCTTTCAACCTGCTCATGATCGAGCAGCCTCTGTGGAACGACGAAATCTATCTGCATGCGCGCTTGCAGAAAGCCATCCAAACCGCAATTTGTCTGGACGAGTCGATCCTCAATGCGCGCGACGCCGATTTTGCGCTGGAAACCGGCGCCTGCCGCATCCTCAATATCAAAGTGGGACGCGTGGGCGGATTCAGCGAGGCGAAGAAAGTGCACGATGTCGCTCTGCGCCACAATGTTCCCGTGTGGTGCGGAGGAATGCTGGAATCGGGGGTGGGACGGGCGCACAACATCGCTTTATCGACGCTCGAGAATTTCCGCTTGCCCGGGGATGTGTCAGCCTCGAAGCGTTATTGGAAAGAGGACATCATCGAGCCCGAGGTCGAAGTCCGCGCCGATGGAATGATTGTCATCAGTGACGATGCAGGAACCGGCTACCATGTGCGCGAAGACCGGGTGCGAAAGTTAACGGTGCGGGAAGAAACATTTCGCAGCGGGAAAATTTAAGAAGCCTCAGGCCGACCCAGTGTTCGCCATCGCTTCCACCGCTTCCCACGTCGTGCTGAAGGTCACGAAGAACTCGTTGACCTTGGTAATTTCCATAATCTTGCGCACCCGCGGCTTTACCGCCGTCAGCACCAGACATCGCCCCGCCTTTTGATGCGACACGTACGCCGCCACCAGCGAGCCCAATCCCACCGAATCGATGTACGGAACATCCGTCAAGTCCAGAATCACCGTCTCGGCCTGCTCGTGATGCACCGCCCGCTCGAATTGCGGCGCGGTCTCGATCGTGATCGGCCCGCGGAGCAACAGAATCCGCTGATCCTGCGCCACGCCTTCGTAGCGCTCGACGGTTAGCTCCTGCAATCCCATAGCCAGCCGATTGTAGGCCACTCCAGCGTCCCTGTCACCTTCCCATAATGCGAATTGGCATTCGCTTGCGCACCCGGCGTCTTGACTACAGTTTCCGGTCGTGCCACGAGCCACTGCCTATTGTGGTTTCGGTGGCGATTGGTTTTTGTCATCTGGCTTTGCGCCCGCCGGACTGTCGGACGAGTACTGCCCTCCAGGACGTTTCAGCTTGATTGTGATCTCCAGTTCCGGTTTGTCGATCTGGTAGTCTTCTCCAAAAGTCTGGAAGCCCGGCGCCAGCACCTGCACCCGCAGCGGGCCATACGGAATCCCGTCGATATGCGTGCGCCCGTCGTTGTCGGTTTTCAGCTCCATACCGCCGAGTGACTGCTCGCCATTCTTTTTCACGGGATGCAGCACCACCCCGGCATTCCGGATCGGTTTGCCGTTGTAATCTTTCACCACCAGAAACCGCAAGTTAGACAGCGGCCCCTCATCCTCATCATGCTGAGCCACGGCCTGCTGGCGGCACATGCCGAGGACAAGAATGAGGATGAGTGCACTCGCAATCGTGAAAAGTTTCTTCGTGTTCATAGCAGCAATTCCAGGTTGTCGAAGCGAATCCACTTTACCTACTTCATCCCTCTTACGACGTACACCCGCGACAGCGTTTGGTTATAGACATAGGCATACGCACCCCCGTCGCCCGACAAATAAGACCCGCCAATCGTGCCTCCAGCCGGCATGCCTGCCCCGAAGGTCTTCCATAACTCCATTTTTCCTGTCGCCATAGTCACCCGATAGACGTTCGAAGTCTTCTCGCGCTTCCGCGCAGGAACAGCAAGTACCGATCCACCATCCGGCGACCAGCCAACGACGCGATAATTCGTGTCCAGCCCCGGGATCAGACGCAGTCCGCCGCCATCCAGCGGCCAGATTCCCCATTTTCCATCCGAGGTCTCGACCGCCGTGCTGCGCCCGTCTGGCGACGCCTGCTCGCCGCTCATACCCTCGGGAGTAATTGGCTTCGAATCTCCGTTGCTCACCTCAATCAGGTAGTCGCGTACCCCGTGTCCCGGTTCAATTCCGCTCGCCAGCAACTCCCTTCCTCCAGTCAACCATCGCACTGCCTGGTAGCTCACGTTGTCATGCGTCAGTTGTCTGGCCTCGCCGGCTCCAGTGGGCACGATTCTAAGCGGACCACCCTTCGCCGGCTCCGTAATCACCCACTTGGCATCCGGGGAGATCGCCAAACTGACGCCATCGCCAATGCGCACCGGCGGCGAGCTATCGGTGTCGCGGACAAAGACGGTGTAGTTCGATCCGCCACCATTGCCTTCCTCGTCGAACAAGACCTTACGGCCGTCCGGGGTCATGCCGCCCAGATTCGCCCAGCCGAACCATCCCAGTTCACGCTCTTCTTTTCCCCCCGGAGCCACACCCAGAATCCCGAGGCGCACTTGATGGGTCACCATCAGCGCCGCTCCGCTCCGAATATCTTCCAGCCACATTCCTCCAGGAACGTTGGTGATGGTTCGCGTATTGCCCGAAATAGTTACCGCCTGAGGGTTTCCGGCACCGCCGCTGTTGGAGGCCGTGTACCAGATCTCATCTCCCGCCGGCGACCAAAGGACTCCCTGCAGTGATTCCCAGGCGGGAGAAAGGATCTTCTCTTTGCCATTGTTTTTGCCATCCGAAGCAATCACGGCCACCGATCCCTCGTCGTCGCCATTTCGGTTTTGATGATCGGCAAAGGCCACCCACTTCCCGTCCGGCGATATCTTAGGATGGCTGATCCAGTTAATGCCGTCCAATAGCACCTTCCCGATCGGATACTCCAAACGCCAGTGACCGCTTCCCGGCACATAACAAACCACGGCCATGCTTTCCCCGTCCGCCGCCCAATCCGCGTCCTGCACGTTGTCCAGCACTTCGCGCGGCGATCCTCCGCTCATTGGAATCCGCGCCAACGTACCGGTCCTGGCATAGCCGTCGTGGTATACCGTGTTGAGCCGCACCGCCAGTTCTCCGCTTTTCGAGATCGCCAACAGCTCCGCATCCTTTACCCCAAGTTCGCGTGCGCCGGCATCGTCCGTGCGCCCCACATACAACTGATTTGCGCCGCCGTCCCATGAAGCGCTGTAGACAATGCTGCCGTCCGGCGTGAATCGCGCATTTCCGATCGAACCCGTGCGAAACGTAATCGGTTGATATTCCGCCAGAGGTGCCCGCCCGCTGCTTCGTCCCCACCACCAGCCCACGCCGATCATCAACGCCGACATTAGCAACGCGCCTGCCAGTTCCCGCAACGCTTTGCGAGAAGCCCTTTCTTTTTTCTGCGCAGGCGCCGGCTCTGGAATCGCCGCCTGTCCCAATGCCGATTGCGCGCCCGTTTTCCCCACCACCGAACTAAGTACCGAACTATCCGTCAGCGCTTCCAGATCAAACGCCAGATCGCCCGCCGACTGGAAACGCTGTGCCGGATTCTTCTCCAGACAATGCCGCACCATCCGTTCCAATGCCGGCGGAACATTGCGCGCCGTTTCCGAAAGCTCGGCGGGATCATCCTTCACAATCGCGCTCATGGTTTCGGCTGGACTTTCTCCGCGAAAAGCGCGCTGCCCGGAGAGCATCTCGTACAAAATCGATCCAAACGAAAAAATGTCGGAGCGGTGGTCGGCCGGCTTGCCGCGCACCTGCTCGGGCGACATATATCCGACCGTCCCCATAATCTGGCCGGGCTCGGTGTTTACTTGCACCGTGGCCGTGTCCGCGCCCGCGTCGCCCTCTGGACGCGTCAGCTTGGCCAGACCGAAGTCGAGAATCTTCACCCGATCGTCATGGGTCAAAAATAAATTTTCCGGCTTCAGGTCACGGTGCACGATTCCCTTTTCGTGCGCCGCCGCCAGACCCCGCGCCGTCTGCAGCGCATAATCGATCGACTTGCGGCTGGAGAGCGGCCCGCTGCGGATGCGCTCGCGCAAAGTTTGCCCTTCGAGCAACTCGGAAACAATGTAGGGAGCTCCGCCTGCTTCCCCAATATCGAAAATCGAAAGAATGTTGGGATGATTCAGAGCCGCGGCGGCGCGGGCTTCCTGCACGAAGCGCTGTAACCGGTCCGCATCCGCCGAATAAGAACTGGGCAGAACTTTGATGGCCACGATGCGATTCAGCCGCGAATCGTGCGCCCGATACACCTCACCCATACCTCCAGAACCGAGCAGGGACTGGATCTCGTAGGGGCCCAGTTTCGTTCCTGAAGTGAGTGCCATCTGAGGTGTGGATTATATCGAACTTGAGGATGGCCGGTTATGGAAAGACGTGTCTTGCGTGAGGGACAAATATTTTGCAATGGGCTTATCTGATGGCGCTCTCAAACCCTGACCATATTCTTCAGCGCTGGACGATTATGAATGATCAACGTCGCGCCTTTCAATTCCGCGAGATCGTTTCTTCTGAACTCCGAGAGCAGGCGGGTGACGGTTTCGCGGCTGGTACCGATGAGTTGGGAGATTTCTTCATGCGTCATGGCCAGCCGGACGCGCACCGTACCGTGACTGACCTCGCCCGTAGCAGCGGTGTCGAGCAAAAAGCGCGCGAACCTCTCCGACACCGAGTGCGACAACCCGATCGTACGCACTACGCCATACGAATCAGAACAGTCTCGGGCAAGATGCTGCGTGGCATGCAGAGAGGCGTCCGCGTGCTCTTTGAGGAAGCGCAGAAAGTCGTCCCGCCCCACAAAATTCAACTGGCAGGGCTGCATGGTTTCCACGGTCAACTCGTAGCGCCCGCCGGTAATTACCGCGTGCAAGCCCAGAATCTCGCCGGCTTCCGCGATGCGCACAATCAAGGTTTTGCCCTCGCGCGAAGTAGTCGAGAGCTTGGCGCGCCCCTGGCAAAGAACAAAGATTCCGCATGGACTTTGCCCTTCGACCAGAACCACGGCATGTTCGGGAAAAACCGCGGCATGCTTGATCCTATCGAACGCTTCGATCGAATCGGGGCTTAGGTCACAGAAAAAATTGCGATTGCGCAGACGGCAGGTGAGACAGCTTTCGACGCATCTCAAACCGGCAATGCCCATGGGCTCACCTCCATCTCCTCGCAGACACACGCCCGACTAACGAGCAATGATGAAGAGCAAACCGCTTTTAAATCTCATGGCTGGCCAGAGCGCTTCTTGCGTGAAGGGACGACAAGGTGCAGCACGCCGTCTGCCGTTCCATTTCGGGTCTGAATCTCAATGATTGCAGCATCAATTCGGTACACCCTGACGAACAGCCGACGGAGGGCTGGCAAGTCTGCCGTAGGTTAGGCAACATTCAGTTTGTAGCGCCGCCGTCTCGGCGGCTGTCGAGCCCACGTCTCTGCCCGGCCGCACATCGGAATTCGAGTTTTTCAGCAGCCTGTTCAGCCGCTTAGGGACGCCGGCTTTGAAACTAAACCACTACTCCTCGCTGCTAGCGCGAGGCAACAACCCAATGAGCTGCCAGCCATCCCTGGTAGGACTCGCGATAAAGCTAAGTCCTTGTTCCGGAGTATGTTACTGGTAAGCCAAGCAGGCCGGATTCTTACCAGTCGATATTCCGCACTTAGTCATGCTGCAAGGCGAAAAAGCCCAAGACCGCGAAAGAACCCAAGAAAACTCTTTCCTCAGCGCGGCCTTCGCCCTAAACTGAAAGCAAGTAGGCCCGAGGGTTTTCCCAGCCCTCGATCCCCCGAGGGTTCTGTGCGAGTACTGGTAACGGCCGATACGTTCAGCGGAGTATGGACCTACTCGCGCGAACTCGTCTCGGGTCTGGTGACCCACGGCGCGCAAGTCACACTCGTAAGCTTCGGAGAAATTCCTCTTCCGCATCAGACCGCCTGGATGGACGGCCTACACGGCCTCGAATATCATCCCACCGCGTTTCGTCTCGACTGGATGCAGGAAGGTGAGCAGGACTTTGACGCGGCCCAAGATTATTTGTGCGCGATCGTGCGCGACACACGCCCTGACTTTCTGCATTTGAATCAACTGAGTTTTGGAGCCCTGCCGGTGGCGACCCCGCGAGTAGTGGTGGCGCATGGCGATGTGATCACCTGGTCTCTGAGCATCCACGGACACCAGCCCGCCGCCTCGGATTGGCTGCGCTGGTATCGCAAAATTATGGTTGCCAGCCTGAAGCGAGCCGACGCCGTAGTCACAGCTTCGCGCTGGATGGAGGACATGCTGCGCCTGGCCTACGGCGACGAATTCGATGGACACGTGATTCCACCGGGACGCAATCCAATTTATTTCAATCCGTTTGTGGCCAAGGAAGAATCGGTGCTCGCGATCGGGCGCTTGTGGGACACCGGAAAGCAAGTGGCCTTGCTCACCCAGCACACGCACGGCCTGCCAGTGTGCATTGTGGGAGCGGACAATCCAATTCCCGCGCCGCCCGTGCCGATCCGCGCCGATGTGCGTGTCTCTACCGGCCAACACGAAATCTCAGTTAAGGGTGCGCAGACCGAATCCCAACTGCGCACGCTCTACAGCAAGTCGAAGATTTTTGCCGCCACTTCGCAGTATGAGCCCACGGGACTGGCGTCGATCGAAGCCGCCTTCTCGCGCTGTGCCCTCGTGGCCAACGACACCGAAGTGTACCGCGAACTCTGGGGCGATGCCGCTTTGTACTTCGAGCGCAACAATGCGGTGAGCCTCGGCGAAGTGCTCGCCCACCTGGATGGAGACCGCGAACTAGCCCGCCTCTACGGAACCCGCGCCTACAATCGCGCCCGCGAGCGCTTCACCGCCCGTCGCATGGTCGACGACTATCTGCGCTTGTATCGCCGCCTGCGCACTTCGAAAGTCGCGGTCGCGTAAATCGCGAACTCAGATTCGTATCAGGGCATCGCTTACAGGATGCGGAAAAAGTTGGCCTTGCGCTTGCTTTTGGGTGGCGCAGCGCTTCAGCGCTGCGGTAAGTGCATTGTTTTTGACTGCGGCTTTAGCCGCTGAGGCAACGCTTCCTCTTTCGAAACTAGTTCCGCAACCTCTTTAGCGATGCCGCATCGTCGACACCAGCAGCCCCTTCAGGGGCCGGGAGCTCAGCCTCCCATGCTATACTTTTCAAGCATCTTTTCTGTCAAGTTATCGGTAGACGGAGGACTGTATCGACAAGCGTTTTATCCGCATGAACGAGCGCATCCGGGCGCGTGAAGTTCGCGTGATCGGCGATGAAGGCGAACAGATTGGCGTCATGCCTCCCTTCGAGGCGCTCAAGCTGGCCCGCGAAAGAAACCTGGATCTGGTGGAAATTTCCCCGACCGCGCAACCTCCGGTGTGCCGCATCATGGACTACGGGAAATTCCTGTACCAGAACGAAAAACGCGAGCGCGAAGCCAAGAAAAAGCAGAAGGTCATAACCGTTAAGGAAGTGAAGTTTCGCATCAACGTGGACGATCACGATTACGAAACCAAAAAGAATCATGTGCTGCGCTTCCTCGATGAAGGAGACAAGGTAAAAGCAACTATCTTCTTCCGTGGACGCGAAATGACAAGGCAAAGCCTGGGCCGTCAGATTCTGGAACGCCTGATTAAAGATGTAGACCAGAGAGGCCTGGTGGAATTCAGGCCGCGGCAAGAGGGCAACACACTGCACCTGATTCTGGCGCCAGCAAAGAAGGAAGGCGGAACCCACGCCAAGGAAGCGCATGCCAAGGACAAAGAAAAGCCGCACGCTCCTCCGAAGCCCGCGCCGCCGCCCGCGCCACAAGGCGGAGCGCAGACAGCGTAAGCCAGTCGTCAGTTATCAGTTGTCAGTCATCAGTAAAACCTGCCGCCGCGGTCAAATCACGCTGCGTAGTTCTGATGACGTAACTGAGAACTGACGACTGAGAACTGAGAACTGATTTTTATGCCAAAACTAAAAACCCACAAAGGCGCTGCCAAGCGCTTCAAGAAAACCGGAACGGGAAAGATCAAGCGTCACAAGGCGAACCTGCGCCACATCCTGACTTCGAAGGCAAAGAAGCGCAAAAAGAAGTTGGGCGATGCCGTGTTGGTCAGCGACGCGGATTACAAAAAAGTAATGCGCATGATCCCGTACTAAGCAACAGTGGAGCGACGGGCGTTCGCGCCCGTCCTTAACAAGTCTGCGGAATGTAACACCCCGTAGCGGCGCGTGAAGAGGTCAGGCTTCAGAAATCCCTTTCTGTCGTGGAAACGCGGTAGAAGCCTCCTTACCTCCAGCCGCCAAACGCACTAAAAAAGGAGAACAGCAATGCCTCGTGTAAAACGCGGAACCAAACGCCGCGCCAAGCGCAAAAAGATTCTCGAACGCGCCAGTGGCTATTTCTTAACAAAATCCAAACTTTACCGCTCGGCCAAAGAAGCCGTAGATCGCGCGTTGAAGTTTGCCTACTCCGGCCGCAAGCAGAAGAAGCGCCAGTACCGCTCGATCTGGATCGTGCGCATAGGCGCCGCCGCCCGCCTGAATGGACTGAACTACAACCAGTTCATCAGCGGCCTGAAAAAAGCCGGCGTGGAGTTGGACCGCAAAATCCTAGCCGACTTAGCCGTAAACGATCCAGCAGGATTTGGCAGCTTGGCCGAGCAGGCAAAGAAGGCAAACGCGGCAACAGCGACCGCGTAGCCATCAGCTTTCAGCCGTCAGTACCTTAATGTCATCCTGAGCGGAGCAGAACGATTCGCGAAGTGAATCGTTCCGCGGAGTCGAAGGACCCCTACACCCTGCGCACCACCACTGCCGCTGAAGGGAGTTCTCTTCACAAGCTCAGACAACGAGAGTTGCTCAGGAATATGCCATACGCGGTTCTCAAATTAGTCGACTTCTCGGCACCGGCGCTAGATAGCGCCGTCCGCGAACTCGTGTCTGCGCTCGACCAGGAATCGGCGGCAGTCGCATCCGAGAACGACTGGAAAGCCTTCCGCGATCACTGGATGGCGCGCAAGAACGGCATCCTGACCCAACTCAACGATCTCTGGCTGAAAGCTGCGCCGAAAGATGCCAAGCGCGACGTCGGCCAGCGCGTCAACGAAGTCAAAACGAAAGTCGAGCAGACAATCGAAGCGACGCTGGTCCGCATTCAGAGCGGCGCTTCCTCAGGCAAACTAGCCGCTGAGCGCCTCGACATAACCCTCCCCGGCATCCGCCGCCCCCTGGGCGCCGAGCATCCCGTAATCAAAACGATGAACGAGATGATTGCCGTCTTCCGCAACCTGGGCTACTCGGTCGAAGAAGGTCCGGAAATTGAAACCGACTTTTACAACTTCGAAGCGCTGAATTTCCCCCCGAACCATCCCGCGCGCGACACGCAAGACACGCTGTTCATAGCCGGTCAGGAATCGAAGCCGCCGCGCGACCGCCTACTCCTGCGCACGCACACCTCCCCGGTGCAGATTCGCACTATGCAAAAGATGAAGCCGCCGGTGCGCGTCGTGTGTCCGGGAAAAGTCCATCGCAACGATGCGCTCGACGCCACCCACTCGCCCATCTTCCATCAGATCGAAGGACTGGCGGTCGACACCAACATCACTTTCTGCGATCTGAAGGGTACGCTGGACCACGCCATGAAGGCCATGTTCGGATCAAGCGTGAAGACGCGCTTCTATCCTTCGTTCTTCCCCTTCACCGAGCCCAGCGCCGACGTGCAGATCAGTTGCATTTTCTGCGATGGCAAAGGCACGCGCGACGGCGCTCCCTGCCGCAACTGCAAAGCCAGCGGATGGATCGAACTGCTAGGTTGCGGCATGGTCGATCCGAATGTGTACGGCTTCGTAGATTACGATGCCACAAAAGTCTCAGGATTCGCCTTCGGCATGGGCGTGGAACGAATTGCGATTCTGAAGTACGGCGTGGACGACATTCAGCTGTTTTTCCAGGGTGATGTAAGGTTCTTGGAGCAGTTTGGGTAGCAACTGCACGAGTGTCCTGGTTACTGTGTCATCGATTACTGTGTCATCCTGAGCGAAGCGAAGGACCTATGCATTTTGCCTGCGCCAGCAGAATACATAGCTCCTTCGCGTTGCTCAGGATGACAGGCGATAAAGTGAACTTCCTTCATGAAAATTAGCCCCCATTGGCTGCGCGACTTCGTCGACCTCCCGGTCGACTACCCTCGCCTAGCCGACGAACTCACTCTAGCGGGCGTAGCCGTAGAAGGCATTTCCGGCGAAGGCGAAAACACCGTCTTCGAGATGGAGATCACGACCAACCGTCCCGACGCGATGAATCATCACGGCATAGCGCGCGAGGCCTCGGCCCTCTACGATCTGCCGCTGCGGCCAATCGAGCCAAAGTTGCCGGCGTCGCAAGGCAAGTCCGAAGTCACCATCGACATTCAGGAACCGGAGTTGTGTGCGCGCTTCACGGGCCGCGAAATTCGCAACGTAAACATCAAGCCCTCGCCGGCAAACATTGCCAATCGCCTGCAGTTGATCGATCAGCGCCTCATCAGCAACGCCGTCGACGCCACCAACTACGTTCTGTGGGAGAGCGGCAAGCCCACACACGCCTACGATCTCGATCTGCTAGAAGGCCGCCGCCTGATCATTCGGCGCGCCCAAGCTGGCGAAATTCTCAAGACTCTCGACGGCGTGGAGCGTAAGCTCTCTACCGAAGATCTGGTCGTTGCCGACGCGAGAAAACCCGTTGGCCTCGCCGGCGTGATGGGCGGCTTTGACACGATGATCACTGAAAAGACGAAGAATATCCTGATCGAATCCGCGTGGTTTGATCCGGTCACCGTGCGCCGCATGTCGAAACGCCACGCCCTGCACACCGACGCATCGCATCGCTTCGAGCGCGGCGCCGATTTCGAATCGACCGTCGTCTCCGCCAACCGCGTCGCCGAACTGATTCTCAATTCCGGCGGCGGCACGCTCATCGGCGACGTCATCGACGTGATCGCCCGCAAGCTTGACCTCGCTCCCGTGGAACTCGACCTGCGCGAAGTGCAGCGCATTCTCGGAGAAAAACTCAGCACGCTAGAAATCAACCGCATCTTGACGCGTCTGGGCTTCACCGTGCTTCCGGGCAGCGAAGACAAGTACCTCGTCCACATTCCGAGCTGGCGTCTCGACATCGAGCGCGAGATCGATATCATCGAAGAGCTGGCGCGTCTGCACGGCTACGACAAGTTCGCCAATACGCTTCCCGCCTACAGCGGCGAAGTGCGCGATCTTCCCGATGCGCACAAAGACGCCCGCCTGCGCTCCTCGCTTCTGGCACTCGGCTACAACGAATCGATTTCCCTGACCTTCATTTCAAAAGACGACGCCCGCCGCTTTTCGAACGCCGCCGAGCTCGACCTCGCGAATCCACTGAGCGACGAGGCTTCGGTGATGCGCACCTCGCTCGTTCCCAGCATGTTGAACATGCTGGCCTACAACTTGAATCGCGGCAGCGACAATGTTCGCCTGTTCGAAGCGGGAAATATATTCGAGGCATCCGCCAATTCGATGCCGTTGGAAAAGAAGTGCATCGCGATCGGCGCAACCGGCAGTATCGACGCGGAACTTGTACGCGGCCTGACCGCAGCCGCGGCCGCCCGTCCGTTTTCGTTCTTCGATTTGAAGGGCGACATCGAAAGCCTGCTCGCGTCCTTCGGCCATTGGACGCTCTACTACGATGCCCAGCCTGACAAAGACCAGCCTGACAAAGAAAAGACCGCCGACTACTACCATCCCGGACGCTCCGCCCGCGCCGTGCTGGATGGCACGACCGTCGCCCAGTTTGGCCAGATTCATCCCGACGTGGCCGCCGCCCGCAAACTGCGCCAGGATGTTTTTGTCGCCGAGATCTATCTCGACCGCCTCTATCAGCACGATCTGCGCCAGGTGCGTTACGAAGCCCTGCCGCGCTTCCCTGCCGCCGAGCGCGATTTTTCCTTCGTGTTTGATGATGGCATGGAGTTCGCGAAAATTCATCAGAGCGTCGCCGCTTTGGCCATCGCCGAACTGCGCAGTTTTGTTCCAGTGGAACTTTTCCACGGCGAGAAAGTCGGCGCGGGCAAATATTCGATCCTGATACGAGCCCGGCTCCAGTCGAGTGAACGCACCCTGCGCGACGACGAAGTAGCCCAGTGGTCGAGCCAGATTACGAAGGCGCTAGAAGCGCTCGGCGGCGTGCAGCGCGCGTAATCGCAGTCAGCGAGTTAGTTTGGCGGCGGCCGCCTCGTCCAGCATCCAAAGCAATTTCCCATCGGAAGGCTGCACCCGTTGCGAAGGCAGCGGAGGAGTGTTCTTCCCCTCAAGAACCTGATGCAGCATGTCGGCCTTGTCGGGACCACTCGCCAGGAAAATTATTTCGGCAGCGCGATTGAGCACGGGGAAGGTGAAAGTGATGCGGTGAGTATTGAATTTTGCGACCCAGTTGGCAACCACCAGCCGCGACTGGTCGTCGAGCGCCGAAGAATCGGGAAAAAGCGAGGCCGTGTGACCATCAGGCCCCATACCGAGCAGAATCAAGTCAAACCGCGGAAATTCTTTGGGTTGATCGGACCACAGCCCAAAGAAGCGCCGAACCTCGACCTCATACTCGGCGGCAGCCGCGGAGGCATCGGGATTTTCCGCAGGCACGCGAAACACATTCTCCGCGGGGATGGCAATCTTTGCCAGCAGCGATTCCTTCACCATCCGATAATTGCTTTCAGAATCGCTGGGCAGGACGTGACGCTCGTCGCCGAAAAAAAGAAAAACGCGGCTCCAGGCAAAATCAGCGTAGTTGGCGGCGAGCAAGGAGTAGAGGGCTTTTGGCGTCGAGCCTCCAGCGAGCGCGACCGTAAACCGTCCCTGCGCGCCAATGGCAGCGCGCCCCGCCCGCACAAACTCTTCGGCAGCCGCGTGGAAAAGATCTGCCGCCGTGGCGAAGACTTCAATGGAGCGAGTCGAAGGCATGAGAATTTTGTAATTTGGCAATTTTGTAATTTCGCTATTTGGTTCCCAAGCCGCTCATCACGACCAAAGCAAATTACAAAATTATCAGATTACAAAATTACAAAATCCCCCTCTTATTTTTCAAAGTTTCTCCACCGCCGTCCATCGCGTTCCATCAACTCATCGGATTCTTTCGGCCCCCAGGTTCCGGCGGGATAGTTGGGGAAATTGCGCGGCGGCAGCGCCTTCCACACATCGAGCACCGGATTGACAATGCTCCAACCGGCCTCGACCATGTCGGCGCGCTGGAAAAGCGTGGCATCGCCGATCATGCAGTCATGCAGCAGGCGTTCGTAGCCCGTCGAAGAATTGACCCCAAAATAATCGGAGTACTCGAAGTCCATATTCACTTCGCCCAGCGTCATGGTGGTTCCCGGCGTCTTGGCGGCGAAGCGCAGCGAGATGCCTTCTTCCGGCTGAATATGCAGCACCAATTGGTTGGGCATCATATTTTCGACCTGGGTTTCGCGGAACAGCATGAAAGGCGCCCGCCGAAACTGAATCACCACGTGCGTATTGCGTCCCGGCAGCCGCTTCCCCGTGCGCAGATAGAACGGAACTCCCGCCCACCGCCAGTTGTCGATCAGCAGCCGCATGGCAACAAACGTTTCGGTCCGCGAGTCCGGTGGCACGCCTTCTTCCGAGCGATAGGCGGGCACGTGCTCATTGTCCACCGTGCCCTCTCCGTATTGGCCGCGAACGGTTTTGCTGAGCACGTCCTCGTTACTGAAGGGCTGAAGCGCATGCAGGATTTTTGCCTGCTCGTCGCGCACCG
>JBEKED010000002.1:0-43031 GCA_050014035.1 Terriglobales bacterium | reverse complement strand
TTTGTAATCTTGCAGCTTACAGCCGTGGGCAAATTTCTGTATGTGGCAAAAAAGCCACATTCTGTGGTTCGAGGGAAGGCGTTAGCGCTAACTCGTTCAGGCAGTTGTAGATATTTGGGGTTATATACGGGGGACTTGCCCGCTTTTCCGGGTCCGTCAAGTACATTTCGGCCTAGTCACCGTTTCTTGATGGGCACGGTAGGGTCGTAGGTCACTTCGCCTTCGAACATGGAATCCGGCAGCTTCAGGTTATAGCTGGCGGTGTTGATGAAGCGCTGCTGCGACGTTTCTCCGTTGAAATAGCGGGTAACCGAGTGTGCAGTCCAGATTCCCTGCACCAGCTTGTAACCGTCGTAAATTTCCTCTTCGACGTCTTTTTGCTTGTCCTTCGGATCGCGCCAGGAATAACTGATCTTGACGGGGTAGTGCGAATTCAAGTCGAGGTAGACGCTCACGGAATCGTTCTGGTTATTGAGCAGCGTGACGCCTTCGGTCTCCTTGCCATTCACCACCGCTTGTCCATCGTAGAACAGGGCCACATTCGGATCGCGCACCCACTTGCGGAATATCCACTCGAGCGAATGCCCGCGGCGGCGAAGATAGTTTTCGAGCTCGAGCTTATCCTGCGCGGCGGTCCCCTTGTAAGTGGTTTCGTAGCCCTTGTCGCCGTTGTGAATCAGAACCAAATCGGCTTTGTTGGACTTCACGCCGCCGATGTCAATTTGTCCCGGTATGATATGAATGGCCTTGGCACCTAGAACTTCGAAACGGTCCTTGTCCGGATACTGGACATAGTAGCGGTAGGCAATACCTGTGCTCTCCGTGCGTCCGTGATAGAGAGGATAGTAG
This sequence comes from Terriglobales bacterium, assembly GCA_050014035.1. Taxonomy (GTDB): domain Bacteria; phylum Acidobacteriota; class Terriglobia; order Terriglobales; family Acidobacteriaceae; genus Acidiflorens. The sequence continues at coordinate 42,182 of JBEKED010000002.1, read as the reverse complement.
CGGCCTTCCTCCAAGCGATTTTCGTAGGTGAGGTACGGCTCTCCTCCCAGCGCCTGGACGGTCTGATCGAGAACCGCCCGCGCCTTGCGGGCGTTGTCCGAGTCGTTAAGATTGATCGCCGCATTCGGAGGAGCGGTTTGGGCGGCGGCCAGCGCGCACAACAGCAAAGCCAGGAGAAGACGATTCATGATTATATTGGGTTAGAAGCACCCAGTACGATTTTAACTGTCCGCGCGGGGTTGATGCTCGGGGACACTTACCGAGTGAATAACAGCGTGAAATTCACGATAATCTGAGTTTCGACGGCGACCGGCCTATCTTTGAGCATGTACGGCTTGTATTTCCATTTCTTGACCGCTTCAATCGCGGCGGGAGCAAGCATGGGATGGCCAGAAATTAAAGTGAGGTTTTGAATGTCTCCGTTCTTATCGATCTCGGCTTGCAGAATAACCTGCCCTTGAACGCCGGCCTGTTTCGCAGCGTCCGGATATTTCGGCGCAACCTTCTTGATCAGCAAACCCGTCGAGACTCCAGACGAGACGCGCACGCGCTGCACTTGGCTTAAGTCGGGCGGCGGCGTAACTGGTTTCGAGTCGGTTACTTCTCCGGTACTGGCAGTACTGGCGCTGTTGTCACCGCTCATCACGCACTTCGAATTTGGCGCGTCTTCGCGGAACGACATGTGCTCCAGCGAATTTGCGGACTGGTCCAGCTCCTCGGGCGACCCAGCCATCACGGTTCCCCCGACGTAGTAGCCGCGGAATTTCGTGTATACGAAGGCGACGTACAACGAGCCTCCATTGCTCATCGCCTGCTTGTAATCGGCGCGGGAAAAAGTCTTCCCGCCGTAGTCCACGGAATAGCTGTCTTTCACGATTTGCCTGTGCTCTCGATCGGCATCAATTGCCGAGTGGACAGACTTGGAGACAAAATCCTCAGCCGCCGGAGCGGAACCACTCGCGTCGTGAGCGGTGAGAATGATTCTATCTCCCGGAGAGCCTTCTTTTTGCTGCTCGAGGAGCAACAGGATCAGTTGCCCGGCGGCATGTTTGGCCTTGCCATCGGCGCCGATAACTTTGGCGTTTAACTGCCAACCTGCGGGTATGGAGAACGAAAAGCCGAAGCACTCATTCGTATAGAGGTTGTCCGTGATGCTGCCATTCTCGAATGCCAGCGTATCTGATGGGCCATTGCCGGGTTGCTGTTCCCACACGACAGCGTGCGCCATAACGGCGAACATGACGAAGTAAAATGCGGCAAGCCTCATGCGCTCCTCCTTGTCCTCCTTACCCCACTAGCACCGCTCCGCCGTTGACATTGAAAATTTCGCCGGTAATAAATCCGGCATGGGGCGTGCATAGAAACAGAATTGGACCGGCAATCTCTTCCGGAGTTCCCACTCGTCCCAACGGAATGGTGCGAAAAACCTTATCGCGCGTCGGCGGATCGTTCAGCGCTGCCGCCGACATATCCGTCGCCACCCATCCCGGCGCGACGCAGTTGACGTAGATATGGTCGGGGGCGAGCTCGGTCGACAGCCCTTTAACCATGCTGATGAGCGCGCCCTTCGAGGCCGCATAGTCACAGTGGAAGGATTCGCCGCGCTGTCCAGCGGTCGAACTGACCAGCACGATGTGGCCGCCGCCCTGCTTCTTCATCTGCCCGACCGCGTGTTTGACCAGCCCAAAGACGCTATCGAGGTTTATGGCGATGGTGCGATGCCATTGGGCATCTGCCATGCGATCGACGGGCACATCTTCCGGCGGCCAGATGCCATGATTCGCAATCAGAATATCGAGGCGTCCGAAGGCTGAGATTGCCGACGCCACCAGTTGCTCCGCCGCGCCTGTGGTCGAAAGATCACTCTGCACGGCCCGACAGTTCTCGGCGCCACACTCCCTCACCAGATCGTCGGCCTGCGCTCTCGCTGCCTGATAATTGAAAGCGACTTTCGCGCCCGCGGCCACAAACATACGCACGGTGGCTGCCCCAATCCCGCGCGATCCGCCGGTAATGAGAGCCACTTTGGAGTTGAGCATGAGATTCATAGCGCAGACAAGTATCGCACGCCCGACGCCCTCGCCCGGCGGTGGCACTCAGTACCAACTTTGTAGAACCTCACGTAGGGAAAGGTCCGGGGTCCCATCACGCGCGGTTTTCGCGTGATGGGGTGGAGGTGCCCTCATCTACCCCACCGATCGCAGCTCGGTTCTCCTTCCGTCAAATTTCGGACTGCTCGCCTTGACACCTCGCTGGCCGTCCGGCATTCTATGTAGCTTGGGGATAAGGTTCGTTTCTTTCTGTGCCGTTCTCCGTTTCCGAGCGAAACCGGGGTTCGGCGTCGCCGGTTCGAGTTTGCACGGCGTAGGTCTCCGGCCATAGAAGAAAACAATTCCCGCAGCTAAGCAGCGAAAACGGCAAACTTTTGCCGAATTCCGTTCGGCCAGACCCGAAAACGGTGTTCGTAGCGGTTGGGCTTCATTCGGATATTTGGTTACAGAGGATCGACTTGGCAGTGGAAATGATTTTGTCGGGCATGTCGTTCGCCGGAAAGGGCGGATTGGCGCTCTGGTTGCAACTGCCGGGAGGCTCCGGTCTGCTTGGTCTGGCGCCCCTGCTTTTCATCTTTGCCATTTTTTATTTTCTGCTGATTATGCCGCAGCAGCGGAAACAGAAAAAATGGCAGGCGATGCTGAGCGAGTTGAAAAACGGGGACCGGGTCGTCACCAGCGGCGGCCTGCGCGGAACCATCCTCAGCCTCAAGGACGATGCGGTGGTTTTGCGCGTACCGCCTGACAATTTGAAGCTCGAAATCAGCCGCGCCTCGGTGGTATCGGTGACGACGGCAGAGGAAGGAAAGTAAAGTAGTCGATGGTCGTCGGTCGCTCGCGGGGCAATTCTGGTTTTGACCGCTGTGGTTTTGGCTAACGACTAACGACCGAAGACTAACGACTGGTTTTTCATGAATAAGAATATTAGTTGGAAGTTGGTAGTGATTGTCGGAATCCTGGTTGTTTTCCTGTTCGGCATCTTCGGAGTTCCGAAGGACTGGACGGGCAAGGGATTGCTGGCGTCGATTACCGACCGCATTCATTTGGGCCTCGATCTACGTGGCGGAACCCACCTCATTCTGCAGGTGCAGGTCAATGACGCGGTCAACGTCGATTCGGACAATGCGCTAGCGCGCCTCAAAGAGGACATGCGCACGCACAAGATCAATTACGCTGACATCCTCAAACCCGATCCCGTGAACCATCCCGATACGATCGTGGTCAAGGGTATTCCTCCCGATCAGACTAGCGACTTCAAGAGCATTATTTCCGACCGTTTGCCGGACTACGACGCGACTTCGGGCGCGGAAAACTCCTGGACGGTATCGATGAAAGGGCAGAACCTTGCCGATTTGAAAAACCGTGCGGTTGCCCAAGCGATTGAGACCATCCGCAACCGAATTGACCAGTTGGGCGTCAGTGAGCCGGTGATTCAGGAGCACGGGCTTGGGCAGTACCAGATTCTTGTGCAACTGCCGGGCGTGGACGATCCGGCGCGGGTCAAGGAAATCATGCAGTCCACCGCCATGCTCGAAATCAAGCAGTCGCTCGGTGGACCCTATTCCAGCCAGGAGCAGGCGTTGCAGGAACACGGCGGCGTGCTGCCCCCGGACGCTGTCCTGATGCAAGGCAGGAGCATTGGCTCGCGGAACGCCGAGGGCGGCGAGCAGTGGTACATAATCTCGCGTGCCTCAGCCGTGACCGGTCGCGATCTTCGGACGGCGGAACCCTCCACCGACGAAAATGGCCAGCCGGCGGTTCGTTTTATCCTTACAAGTGAGGGTGGGCGCAAGTTCTACTCCTTCACTTCCGCGCATGTAGGCGACTTCCTTGCCGTCATCCTCGACAACAAGGTGCAGGAAGTGGCGGTGATTAAAGAAGCCATTCATGACAACGGCATCATCAATGGACGGTTTACCCAGCAGGAGACGCAGGATCTTTCCATGACGCTGCGTTCCGGCGCTTTACCGGCCGGAATTAAATATCTCGAAGAACGCACGGTCGGGCCGTCGCTGGGCGCCGATTCGATTCGTTCCGGCGTGCAGGCCGCGGTCTATGGCATGCTCGCCGTGCTCATCTTCATGCTGATTTACTACCGCTGGGCGGGCGTGAATGCCGACATTGCGCTGATTTTGAACCTGGTCATCCTGCTCGGGTTCATGGGCTACTTTGGAGCCGTGCTGACGCTGCCGGGAATTGCCGGCGTCATTTTGACGGTCGGCATGGGCGTGGATTCCAACGTGCTGATTTTTGAGCGCATCCGCGAAGAACTGAGAAATGGCAAGACGCCGCCCTCGGCCGTGGAACAGGGTTTCAGCCATGCCTGGATCACCATCGTCGATACTCACGTCACGACGATTGTTTCCGCCGCCATTCTGTTCCTCTTCGGAACCGGGCCGGTCAAGGGTTTTGCGACAACGCTCGTCTTTGGTTTGCTGGCAAACCTGTTTACAGCAGTGTTTGTATCGCGCGTGATTTTTGATTGGGTGCTGAGCCGGAAGCAGCGCGGAGAAGCATTGAGCATCTAGAAGACGCTGTTCGTCGTTCGCGTTTCGCTCTTCGCAAGAATCACTTGCACGAGGATTAGCGAAGAGCGAAGGACGAAAAGCGAACAGCTGATTTGTGAAGGGATCGTAAGCAGCGTGGAATTTTTCAGAAATACAAATATCGACTTTCTCGGCAAAAAGTGGTACTTCCTCACTTTCTCGCTGATCTTTAGCGTGGCTGGCGTTATTTCCATGGGCCACCGCTATGCCACTACGGGATCGCCGGTTCCTTTGGGCGTGGACTTCCGCGGCGGCACGCTCGTCTACGTGAAGTACTCGCATACTCCCGATCCAGCCGCCATTCACGATGAAATCGACCGCGCCGGATTGAAGAACGCCCGGGTGCAGCGTTATGGACAAGCTTCCAATAACGAGGTACTGATTGCGCTCGATATTCAGGAAACCAGCGAACAGGATTTAAGCAAGGGCAAAGACGAGATCAAACAGGCGCTCGAAAGCCACGCCGCGCTGGGTAAACAGGATCTCAACAACTCCAGTTCGTTGACCATTCTGAATTATCTTCTGGAGAAAGACCCGCTCCACCTGGGATCGGGTTCGGATGCCAATCCGCGCTACACCGCCATTGCTCAGGCCATTGTCGACTATCGCGACAAAACAAAAGGCGGAGTGATCGCTTCGATCGACGAACTAAGGAGTGTTGTCGATCCTGCTGTCGTCGCCTCGCTCCCGGAGAACTTCTTTGTCTCTGATTTTGGCATCCGTAACGTGGAAATTGTGGGGCCGCAGGTGGGGCAGCAACTGCGCAAGCAAGCGGTACTGGCTACTCTTTATTCGCTCGGAGGAATGCTGATTTACCTCGGGCTGCGCTTCGAATGGATTTACGGTGTCGCCGCCGTTTTGACGGTTTTCCATGACACTCTAATCACGGTGGGCGTCTTCTCGCTGCTGGACAAGGAAATTTCACTCACCGTGATCGCCGCCATCCTGACCCTGATTGGATACTCGAATAACGACACGATTGTCGTATTTGATCGCATTCGGGAGAATATCAAACTGCTGCGGCGGGATAGACTGGCCGACATCGTCAACAAGAGTATTAATCAAACTTTAAGCCGAACTATCTTGACAGCGGGCCTGACTTTCCTTACCGTGCTTGCTCTGTTTCTTTTTGGCGGCGAGGTGCTGCATAATTTCAGCCTCGCCTTGGTAATCGGCATTCTGATCGGGACCTATTCGTCGATTGCCATTGCTGCTCCGATTCTGGTCGCCTACCAGGAATGGCGGGGCGAACGGGGCAAAAAACCGATTGCCATGCCATTGCGGCCCGGTACCGGACCGACGCAGCCGAAGGAAAAAGTTAAGGTTTAAAAAGGGAAAAAGTTAAGGCTTAAATCGGCTTTGATGGCGTAGAATCATTGACCTGCCCGCAGAGGCGGGAATTCGCAGGGGGATCTGCGAAGTATGGGAGCAAAGACGAGGTTCCTGGTGTCTAAACTTTCGTGAAGCTCTGCGGTTTGTAGGAGAAGCTTATGTTTGAAGACAGCCTCATTGAATCGGGAAACAGATTTAAGGCCAAGCGGCGGTTGAGTACTACGATCCTGTCTTTCTTTGGGCAGTTCGCGCTCATCGGGATCCTGATTCTGATCCCATTGATCTATACCGACGCGCTGCCGAAGTCGATGACGATGACCTTCCTGGTAGCGCCGCCACCTCCGCCCCCGCCTCCCCCGCCGCCCGCAGCCGCTCCCGTTAAGGTCGTCAAGATGGTGAGCGAAGTCGTCAACGGCCAGTTGCGCACTCCAACCAAGATTCCAGAAAAAGTTCAGATGATTAAAGAAGAGGAAGCGCCCCCGGATCTGGGAGCGGGCGGCGTCCCGGGTGGTGTACCCGGGGGCATTCCCGGTGGTTCGGCAGGTGGCGTGATCGGCGGCATTATCAGTTCGACTCACGTCGATGTACCCAAAGTTGCGACTCCACAGCGGGTTCGTGTGTCTTCGGGCGTGTCGACCGGTCTTTTGATTAGGAAGGTTCCGCCCACTTATCCACAACTGGCAAAACAGGCCCGAATTCAGGGTCAGGTAGTGCTGCAGGCGGAAATCAGCAAAGATGGCACGATTCAGAACCTGCAGTTGATCAGCGGACACCCGATGCTGGCGCCGGCGGCAATTGAGGCTGTGAAACAGTGGCGCTATAAGCCCTACCTGCTCAATGGCGAACCGGTGGCCGTGGAAACTCAGGTCATTGTGAATTTCAGTTTGTCTGGAGGCTAGACTCTCCGGGCAGATTTTGCGCCGGTTTGGTTTGTGCCGGTTCAGCGCTAAGTTTGCGGCGGTAAAAGCCCTCCCCGTCCCACCTTATCCCAAGACGGGAGATGGGGTTGTTTTGGCAGCCGAGGGCAATCCCGCGCGCTTTGGTTTTCTTGCATCAAACGGTTCAGTTCAGCGGGTTTGTGTGGTGGCGGGGCTTTGCCCCGCCGGACGGGGCGGAGCCCCGTTATCACACGAATCGGTCGCCCACAAAGGTTTAGCGTGTTCGAAACAGTTCTTCAGGAGGAAAGCAACTCATGGTAGTGAACTTGGCAGCAGTCGCACTCTGCAATTTCCATATTTTCGCCGCCTGGCTGTTTGACGACAGCGCGGTCGGTTGGGACCCGATTTCGCTCTGGAAGCAAATGGGCATTCTAGCGAAAGCTGTGGTCATCATTCTGTTCATCATGTCGGGATGGTCGATCGGCGTGATGATTGACCGCTGGATGGCTTTCAACGCCGCGCGCAATCAGTCTCGCACCTTCGCTCCCGCGGTTGCCGGAGCGCTGCGTGAGGGCAAGATTGACGAAGCGATCAAAGTCGCCGAGCGCAACAAGAAGAGCCACTTGGCCAAGGTCGTCACCGCGGGCCTGATGGAATTCAAGGCTCACCAGGACAGCCCGGGTGAGATTCCTGGCGAGACCATCGAAGCGTCCAAGCGCGCCTTGGAGCGCACCGAAGCCATCGTCCACGCCGAATTGAAGCGAGGCTTGGGCGGTCTGGCAACGATCGGTTCGACGGCTCCGTTCGTCGGACTGTTCGGAACCGTGGTCGGCATTCTGAACGCCTTCAACGGTATCGCCAAGGAAAAAGCAACCGGCTTGGCCGCGGTCGCGGGCGGCATTTCCGAAGCCCTCGTAACTACCGCCGTCGGCTTGTTCGTGGCCATTCCGGCCGTCATGATGTTCAACTATTTAACCGGTCGCGTGGAAGCGTTCGACGTCGAAATGGATAACTCGTCGAGCGAACTGATTGACTACTTCCTCAAACGCCGGAGCATGCGCCGGTCCTAAGTAAAGGTCGCAGGCTGCACCATGCGTTGCTGAAGTAAGTGGGGACGGGGCTATGCCCCGTCCAGCCCGGCGCAGCCCGGGATCTTCCGCGACAGCAACTAACGGTGCGCCCAAGGCAAGAAGCGCAGGAGACAGAATTCCATGGCATTAGCAAAGCGAAACGAAGGGGCGAACGTCAGCTCCGACATCAACGTCACGCCGATGGTTGACGTGATGCTGGTGCTGCTGATCATCTTCATGGTGGTCACGCCCATGTTGCAACACGGCATCCCCGTAGATATGGCGAAGGTCAATAATCCCGAGGATATGCACGACGCCGACAAAGAGGATGCACTGCAGGTGGCGGTCACTCGCGACGACAAGGTCTTCTTTGGAAATGATCTCGTCAATCCCGCCGATCTAACACAGAAGATCAAGGATAAGTTGACCAACCGGACCGACAAACGCGTGTTTCTGAAGGCCGACATGCGCGCGAAGTTCGGCTGGGTGGTCGAAGTGGTCGACGACGTTCGCGCCGCCGGAGTGGATCAACTTGGCCTTTTGACCGATCAGAAGAAGTCCGGATCCATGGCTCCTCCACCAGGCGCCACGACTACTCCATCGGCACCTACAGGTGGGCAATAGCACTCGGTTAGCAACGCAGTCGTAGCAATACAGGAGATCGATTATGGGTATGGCAGTCGGCCCCAAAGGGGGCCAGAGCGCGAACATGAACGTCACGCCGCTGATTGACGTGTTGCTGGTGCTGCTCATCATTTTCATGGTGATCACGCCCCTGACGCCCAAAGGTTTGGAGGCGTTGGTGCCGCAGCCGCCGCCGAAAGATCAGAAACAACCGCCGCCTACGCCCGATCGCACCATCGTGGTGCAGTTGATTGACCACGGGGCCGGCAACCCTCCGGGACTCAAGATCAATCAGGACGAAGCTACTTGGGAAACCCTGCAAGGGCGGTTGGAAGACATTTTCAAGACGCGCGCCGAGAAGGTTATGTTCGTCAAGGGCGACGACAACGTGCCTTTCGCGGACGTTGCCACCGTCATTGATATTGCGCATTCGGCCGGCGTCGATAAGGTCGGGTTGATCACCGCCAAAATCGAAGCGGGCGGCTAAACATCGGATCATCGGGTCATCGGGCGATCGAAACTCGATGATCCGATAGCGCAAGAAAAAGATTTGCATTCCGATCTTGCGCCTTGCCGGTCGTTCCGCACAGTTTTTTTCCTACAACTCCGCAGCGAGGGAGATTCATAAAGCAATGAAAACTACTCGAAGACTCTTGGTGCTATTCGCCGCCGCGCTGGCGCTACTGGCCAGCACCGGTTGCAACAAGTTGAAGGCGCGCGACCATCTCAACAAGGGTGTGCAGGCTTACAAGAACTCCAAGTTTGAATCGGCAATTGACCACTTCCAGCAGGCCGTCGCTCTCGATCCAACCTTGATCAACGCCCGCTTGTATCTGGCCACAGCTTTTGCCCAGCAGTACATTCCGGGCGCCGATACTCCCGACAACAACCGTTATGCCGAACAAGCGATTGACCAGTACAAGCAGGTGCTGGAGAAAGAGCCTAAGAACATTAACAGTATCAAGGGCATCGCCTACCTCTACCTGCAGATGAAAAAGTTTGATCTGGCCAAGGAATATTACAAGAAAGCTTCCGCGGCTGATCCCAACGACCCCGAGCCGTATTACTCGGTCGCCGTCATCGACTGGACGCAGACCTATGTACCGCGTCAGGAAGAGCGCGCCAAGCTCGGCATGAAGCCCGATGATTCCCTGCCCGCCAAAGACAAAAAAGTCTGCGCCCTGATGAAGGAGAAAAATACCGCCAACGTTCAGGAAGGTATCGACAACCTGAACAAGGCGCTTCAACTTCGTCCGGACTACGACGATGCCATGGCATATTTGAACCTGATGTACCGGGAACGCGCTGACATCCAGTGCGACGACCCGGCAGCGCGCACCGCTGATTTGAAGACCGCCGACGATTGGGTCGACAAAACCATGGCCACCAAAAAGGCCAAGGCTGAAAAGCAGCCCGGTGCAGGCGGCATTGTGATGGATCAAAAACAGTAGACATTGCCCGTGTGGGGACGGGCGTCTCGCCCGTCCCAGCCGAGCGCAGGTCGGCCGCATTCTCCAGCCGCTCCCCCAACTAAAATCACGAATGCGGGTGATTTGCATCACGCATATCTGCCCGTGCGCAGGTAGAATCAGTGCGGCGCGTTTGCGCATCAAGACGCGTGAATCCCAGCATGTTCAAGAAGATTCTCATCGCCAATCGGGGAGAGATCGCGGTGCGCGTTATGCGCGCGTGCCGCGAAATGGGGATCTCCACCGTCGCCGTTTATTCCGACGTAGACCGCGCCGCGCTCCATGTCCGTAAATCCGACGAGGCTTACCCCATCGGCCCCGCCCCCGCTGCCGAGTCTTATCTGCGGATAGACAAAATCCTCGACGTCGCTAAACGCTCGGGAGCGGAGGCGATTCATCCGGGCTACGGGTTCCTTTCGGAAAATGCGAAGTTCGCGCAAGCCTGCGCCGATGCGGGCGTGAAATTTATCGGACCAACTCCGCACTCCATGAATCTGATGGGCTCGAAAACCAGCGCCCGGCGGGAGATGGAAAAAGCCGGCGTTCCATTTGTTCCAGGAACGTCGCGAGGCCTCGCTTCTGCTCAAGAAGGCGAAGAAGTCGCCGAACGCATTGGCTATCCCGTCATGTTGAAAGCCGCGGCCGGCGGCGGTGGCAAGGGCATGCGATTGGTGCACTCGCGGCAGGAATTGCGCTCGGCGCTGGAATCCGCCCAAAGCGAGGCACAGCGCTCGTTCGGAGACAGCGAAGTCTATATCGAAAAAGCCATCGTCAACCCCCGCCACATCGAGATGCAGTTGCTGGCCGACGAGCACGGCAATACGGTGTGGCTCGGTGAGCGCGAGTGTTCCATCCAGCGCCGCCACCAAAAGGTCCTCGAGGAAGCGCCTTCACCGATTGTCGATCCCGAGATGCGCCGCCGCATGGGCGAAGTGGCCGTCAAAGCTGCGCAGGCGGCCGACTACACCAACGCCGGAACCATCGAATTTCTGGTCGATCAGCAAAAGAACTTTTACTTTCTAGAAATGAACACCCGCCTGCAGGTCGAACATCCGGTCACTGAATTGACCACGGGACTCGATCTCGTGCATCTGCAGATTCGGATCGCGGCCGGCGAAAAGCTGCCTTTCACTCAGTCCGACGTAGCGATTCGCGGACACGCCATCGAGTGCCGCATCTACGCCGAAGATCCGGACAACAATTATTTCCCCAGCCCAGGCAAAATCACAGTGCTGCTCCAGCCCTCCGGACCGGGAGTTCGCCGCGACAGCGGCATGTACGAAGGTTGGAATGTTCCCATGGACTACGATCCGCTGCTCGCCAAGCTGATCGGCTACGGAACCGACCGCCAACACGCCATCATGCGGCTCGAACGCGCGCTCTACGAATACTTCGTTGCCGGCATCAAGACCAACATTTCACTCTTCCAACGCATCCTGGGAGACGCCGATTTCCAGGCAGGAAAACTCGATACCGGATATCTCGATCGCTTGCTCGCAAAAGCCAACCCCGCGGTAGCGTCATTTGTGCCAAAGCCTGAGATTAAAGGCCTGGAGCGAATCGCCGCCATTGCCGCGGGAATGTTTGCCGTCCTCGACCCGGCTTCGCCCGTCTCCAAAAATGGCGATATCACTAGCACGCCGGCGGCTTCATCGAACTGGAAACAGAAAGGACGCTCGGAAGCGCTGCGCTGAGTTTTCGGCGGCTCGCGGCGTGAGGGAGATTCGTATCAGGGCAGGCATGCCGCAACAGCGTTAAAGGTAAGCGCCTTCAGGCGCTGGATTTCAAAATTTGAATTTCACAACAGGTTCTTAATGCTTTACGAAATCATCGTCGGCGGCAAGCCACATCGTCTGGAGCTTGAAAAAACAGCCGATGGATGGCAGTGCCGCTTGGACGGACAAACGGTTCCCATCGACGCTGTCATCCCGCGCCGCGACGTTCTGTCCCTCTTGGTCGATGGTCACTCGTACGAGATCAAGCGCGAGCAAACCGCCACCGATCTCCACATGTGGGTAGGCAGCACTCGCTTCGCAGTCGAGTTGCACGATCCCCGCTCCCTGCGCTCGCGCCAAAAATCTGCGGCGGACGAAAAGGGCCCGAGAAAGATCGTTGCTCCCATGCCCGGCCGGGTGGTGCGCGTGTTAGTAGCGGAACATTCCGAAGTCGAAGCCGGACAAGGCGTCGTCGTCGTCGAAGCCATGAAAATGCAAAACGAGATCAAGTCGCCAAAAAAAGGAGTGGTCAAGAAAATCTCGACGACCCCCGGCGCAGCCGTGAATCCCGGCGACGTGCTGGCCATTGTGGAATGAAAACATTGGCGCGCGACTGCACGATTGGGCAGGAACCCTCGTGAGATACATCGCCATTTCGTTAGCGCTGTTGGGCCAGTTGGCTCACGCTAGCGGCGGTTGCCCGGTCACCCTGATCAGTGGCACAGGTGATACCGACTCTATCTCAGTCACGTTCAGAAACACCGGCAAGTTGCCGGTTCGGGATCTGGAGTTCAACTGCAAACTGATCGGCGATCGATCCCACAAGACTGAAGCCTTCCCCTGCAACGAACGGAACGGCCTTTTTTTCCCCGGCACCGACTACACGGTCACCTATCCCCACCGCGCCCGCGCAACGGGGCGAGTACGGGTAGCGATTAGAAGCGCCGGCTTCGCCGACGGATATATCTGGAAGCCGCTCCAAGAGGCCTCTTGCCGAGTTCTGAAAATTGCTCCACAGGAAAAGAAGTGATCGAGTTTTCCGCTGCTGGTTCGCTCCATCCCTGGTTCGCTCCATCCCAAGACCCCCAATCCCCCGCAGCCATAGTTCCTACCATAGTACCTACGTCATCTCAAGCCCGACACACCTCCTCGCGTACGATGGAACAAGCGATCGACGTAGATCGCAGATAGCGGCCGAATTGGCAGGAAGATCGTAGAAGCGGAGGTCTCTTCGTGAAGCTGCAACGCATCATAAGCTTTGCAACCCTGGGTATTTCGATCCTTACCCTCGTTCTCGTGTTAAAGCGCCCTGCGCCGGTTGCGCCTCCCGCTGCGCCGGCTGTGGCTGCCGCCAATGCGCAGTCCTTTCAGGAAAAGGTGAACCAACTGGCACAGCCCAAAACGCCCGGACAAGGTGAGACCGAAGTCCGCATGAGTTCCGCGGAATTGTCAGGGGCTCTCGCGGAAGCTGCCGGCCAGTTGCCCGCCACAGCGTCGGCCAGTGCTTCCACCAACTCCGTCTCCGGCTCTTCTTCCGCTACCGCAAGCCCCGTCACAGAGTTTCCCGGCGCGGTTCCCAGTATCAAGGATTATCAAGTCTCCATGGACGGAGACATCGTTCGCGGTCAATTCCTCACCCAGATCGCCGGTAAGGACGTCTACCTCACGCTGGCCGGGCATCTCGGCGCAAAAGACGGCTACGCCACCTTCGATGCTACCGAGGTAAAGATTGGAGATCTCCCGGTGCCCGTAGCACTGGTCAACGACGCGTTGCAGAAAAAACTCGCCGAGCAGCGCGATCAGCTCAAACTCCCCAACAACGTCAAAGACATCAAGGTCGAAAACGGCGAATTGGTATTCGTGGAAAAGTAGGGTTGTGTGGTGGCGGGGCTCGGCCCCGCCAGGACCGGGCGAAGCCCCGCCCCCACATCCAGCAACTCTCTGCTCATGCCCGGCAGAAAATGCACCCCACCTACAAACAAATGCACTTGTAAAGCAAAACTTGCCGCTCTCGCCACACCACGGTTTCTTTCTGACAGAGTTTTCTAATCTCCATCTAATCGGTTTCTAACCGGCAGCGCTTCCAATCACTGCTATGACCACTTTTCCAATCCCGCCGCCCAACTACGCCGATCACATTCTAGTAGCCAGCCCCAGTATTCGCGTGCGGCAACGCGTTCTCGAAAGTCTACGTTCTCCCGTTCGCCGCTTCGAGCAGGCCACCGGAGGCGCCGAAGCGCTGGTGCATTTGGAGACCGGCCTGTGGCAAGTCCTCTTCCTCGATCGCCGCTTGCCCGATCTCGACGCCGAAGAACTGAGCGCGACCGTCCGACAACGCTTTCCCGGAATCCAGGTCGTACTGCTCGATCCCGAGCTCAATGTTAAAAGCGGCACCGAACCCGTCCAAGACCGGGAAGGGGCGGAAGAATTTCTCCGGCCAGCCGAGCCGAGCGCAGCCGAGGCGACGGAAGCGACAAAGGATAACTTCGAAGAAAATTTGCTTCCCGCGACTTCGTCGATCATGGCTCCCCTGCCCGGAATGATCGGCCAGTCGCGCATCATGCAGCCGGTCTATCGCCTGGCGCGCCTGCTGGCGCCCCGCAACACCACTGTGCTGATCAGCGGCCCGACCGGCTGCGGCAAAGAAGTCCTGGCCCGCGCTATCCATCAATTGAGCCCGCGCGCCGCACGCACTTTCGCGGTCGTCAATTGTGCCGCCATTCCCGAGACCCTGCTTGAAGCCGAGCTTTTCGGATACGCTCGCGGCGCCTTTACCGGAGCCACCCAAACCTATGCCGGAAGAATTCAAGCAGCGCAGGGAGGCACGCTCTTTCTCGACGAAATTGGCGAGATGCCTTTGAGCCTGCAGCCCAAACTGCTGCGGTTTTTGGAGCAGAAAGAACTGCAGCGTCTGGGCAGCGCCGAAGTCGTGCGCGTCGATGCCCGCGTCATCTCTGCCACCAACGCCCACCTGCTGTCCCTCGTCCGCGAGGGAAAATTCCGCGAAGATCTCTACTACCGTCTTTGCGGCTTCCCCATCGAGATCCCGCCGTTGCGCGACCGACTGGAAGACATTGTGCAATTGTCCGCGCATTTTCTCGAGAAATGCGCCGCGCCCCTGCCCGCTCCGCAGCTCTCGCTTCCAGCTCTTCAACTGTTGAAAACCCACCCCTGGGCAGGCAACATTCGCGAATTGCAGAGCGTCATCGAGCGCGCGCTGATCCTCTCCGCCGACCAGCCGGTGATTGCTCCCGAGCACTTGTTGCTGATCGACACCAGGTTCCGTACTTCCTACCAGTAACCAATGCCAACGCGCAGTAGATCGTCTGCAAATGTGCTCGACATAAGTGTGTTCTAAGGCAATTTATGCCGGGCTGGCATCGCCTTTGCAAGTAATTTTCCATGTCGACCATTTTTCCAACTCCACGAGACCCGGCCCGCGATCCCGAGCATCCGCTGGCCCGCGCCTTTGCCTCGTTCACCGAAGCGGCGGGTTCGCTCGAGCGCACCTATGGGCAACTGCAGGGGCAAGTGGCTCATCTCCGCCAGGAACTGGAAGTCACGAATCGCGACCTGGCCACCAGCCTCGAGGAAAACCATCGCATCCGCGAACGGCTGCGCCGCATTCTGGAAGGCTTGCCCTGCGGTGTGCTGGTGATCGAAGACGGAGCCCGGATTTCAACTCTCAATCCCGAAGCGGCGCGCCTGGCTGGCGGAAGTTTTGAAACCGCTGCGGCGCTGCCTGCCGGGTTGCAGGCGGGGCTCGAGCAAGCGCGCCAGACCAACGAAGAGTCCGAGTTGCAACTCCCGCATCAGGTTCCCGGCGACCAACCTCCCGCCTGGGTTGCCATCCGCCACGCCTGGCTGGAACAGACTCCGGCGCATGCCACTTCGGTTTTTATTTTGCGCGATGTCAGCGAGGGGAAAAAACTAGAGCATGATCGCGAGCATCTCCGACGGCAGCAGGCGCTGGTCGAAATGTCGGCCCTGCTGGCGCATGAAATCCGCAATCCCCTGGGCAGCCTCGAACTCTTCGCTGGACTCCTGGCCGAAGCCAATCTGGAAGCCGAAAGCCGCCGCTGGATCGAGCACGTGCAGGCCGGTCTGCGCACTCTGTCCGCCACCGTCAACAACGTGCTGCATCTGCACAACACGCCCCAGCCCGAACTCGCTCCGACTGATGCCGGCCAGCTCCTCGACTGGGCCTACGATTTTCTCCTGCCCCTCGCCAAGCAGGCGCGCGTCGAAATGCAAATCATCAACGGCCTCAACGGCGTCACGATTCCTGCCGACCGTCACCGCCTCGAACAGGTGCTGCTCAATCTCGCGCTCAACGCCTTTCGCTTCATGCCGGGCGGCGGATGGCTCTCGATTCGCGGCGTCGAAGGCGGATCGTCGCCCGGCTCGCAGAACGGCTCTCAGAACCATAGCCATAACAACGCCGGCGTAGAGATCTCGATGCGCGACACCGGGCCGGGCATTGCGCCCGACGATCTGCCCCGCATCTTTGACGCCGGATTCAGCACCCGGCCGGGCAGTTCCGGACTCGGACTTGCCGTCTGCCGCCGCATTCTCGAACAGCACCGGGGCTCGATCGCCGTCGAGAGCCGTCCCGGCTATGGCGCCACCTTCCGGCTGCGCCTGCCGCGCCATGCCGCGGCTGCGGAAACTGGCGCCGCACCGGGCGCCCAACTATCCTCCGAGCTGTCCTCCGGACTTCCCTCCGACCTTTCCTCCGAACGACCCTCTGGGGCCGCACCGTCCGCTGGAGAGCCGCTATGAAGCGGCTGCTCATCGCCGACGACGATGCCGGCATGCGCGCCGCGCTCGAAGCCCGTTTTCAGCGCCGCGGATGGCTGGTCGATGTCGCCGTCAACGGCACCGAAGCGCTGGAAAAATTTCGCGCCGGCTCGCATTCGCTGGTCATCACCGACGTGCGCATGCCCGGCCGCGACGGCTTCGAACTGATGCGCGAGGTGCAGGCCTCGTCGGCGCCGACGGCGGTGATCCTGCTGACCGCTTATGGCTGCGTGCCCGATGCCGTCGAAGCCATGCGCAACGGCGCTTGCGATTACCTGGTCAAGCCGGTTTGCTTTGAAAAACTCGAACTGGCCGTCGAGCAGGTGTTGCGCCGCGCTGAACAAGCGAACAAAGACACGGAAACACTGATCGGCCACTCCCCGGCCTGGCAGCATGCGCTCGAACGCGCGCGGCAGGCCGCCGCCAGCGACGCCGATATTCTGATCGAGGCCGAAAGCGGCACCGGCAAAGAACTCGTCGCCCGCCTGATTCATCGTCTCAGCCGCCGCAAGGCGGGTCCCTTGGTCGCGCTGAACTGCACCGCATTTCCCGAAGCCCTGCTCGAAAGTGAATTGTTCGGCCATGCCCGCGGCGCTTTCACCGGAGCCATCGGCGCCCGGCCGGGCAAGTTTGAGACGGCGAATCACGGAACTCTGCTGCTCGACGAAGTTGGCGAGATGCCCCTCGCATTACAGCCAAAACTGTTGCGCGCATTGCAGGAACGCGAGTTCGACCGCCTGGGATCGAACCAGACTGTGCACGTCGATATTCGCGTCATCGCGACCAGCAATCGCCCGCTCGAAACCGCCGTCGCCGAAGGCCGCTTTCGCGCCGATCTTTTTTATCGGCTGAACGTGATTCCCATTTCCCTGCCGCCGTTAGGCGACCGCGCCGGCGATGTTCGAGAACTGGCGGAATATTTTGCCGGGCTCTATGCCGAGCCGGGCGCGCGGGCCCGTTTGTCCGCCGAACTTCTGACCCGCCTCGAAGGGCTCGCTTGGCCGGGCAACGTGCGCGAACTCGGCAATTTCGTGCGCCGGGCAGTGGCTCTTTCGCGCGGCGGCGAAATTGGCATCGAAGCCCTCGAGCACGGCAGAAATCTCGGCGCGATTCCGCCCGGAAAAACACCGGCAGGAAACCTTTTCCCTCCCCCGGCGCGATCGCCGGAGTGGAAGCCGGGTCTCTCGCTCGGAGAAATGGAGCGCCAGCTCTTTGCCATGACTCTCGAATCAACCGGTGGAAATCGGGCGCGGGCGGCCGAGTTGCTGGGGGTGAGCCTGCGCACGGTGCGCAACAAAGTTCGCGAGTTTGGCTTGCCGCCACGCGGCAACTATCGCCATGCTGCCGGAGATCTGCAAACCTCAAAGGAGCAACTATGTCCATGATGACGATCGATACCCCGCTGATCCGCGGACTGGAGCGCGTGCTTGACCGGAGCGCCTTCCGCCACCAGGTGATTGCCGCCAACCTCGCCAACATCGATACTCCGGGATACCATACCCGCGATGTGCGGGAATTCGCCGGCGAAATCGAGCAGGCCATGGTTGGCAACGGCAATGATAACGATAACGACGATTCTCCGATCGGCCTGGCATCGTTTTCACCGGTCGCGCATGAAGTTCGCGGACTGCTCGAACGTCCCGACGGCAACAACGTCTCGGTCGAGCGCGAATCGCTCCTGCTGGCCGAGAACCAGTTGCGCTTTCAGGTGGCCGTACAGTTCCTGAAAGCCGAGTTTCACCGGCTGTCGAGCGCCATCAATGGAGGGAGCACATCGTCATGAACCTTTTCGGCATGCTGGAGCTGAGTGGCTCGGCGCTTGGAGCCGAGCGGGAGCGCGCGGAAGTGGTAGCCAGCAACATGGCCAATGCCCAAACCACGCGCACCCCGGCGGGCGGCCCGTATCGCCGCCAGTTGGTGGTATTTCAGGCGCAGCGCGTTCCCCGTTTCGCCCTCGCCCTCGCCGGCCTACAACCCCAACATGCTTCCGCCGTGCGCGTGGCGGCGGTAATTCCGGATCAGCGCCCGCCGGTGATGCGCTTCGAGCCGGGACATCCCGATGCCAACTCCCAGGGCTTCGTAGCTTATCCGCAGGTCGATCCCACCGAGGAGATGACCGACCTCCTCGGCGCCGTGCGGGCCTATGAACTGAACGCATCGGCGGTGCAAGCCACGAAAAATATGATTGCGCAGTCGCTCGATCTGCTGCGTTAAAAGATGCTGCGCTGGGCGTGGGGACGCGGAGTGCCGTCTGCGATCCGCGATAAAGACGAGCAAGAGCAAGAGCAAGCGCAAGAAAAGAGGAAGGTCCGCCATGAATAACACGATTCCGTCGATTCGCATTCTGCCCGCCGACATGGGCGCTGCTCCGGCCGGCTCCGCCCCGGGCGGCAAGTTTCTGGAGACGCTGCAACAGTCGATCGACCAGGCCGAGGGTGCGCAGGGCGATGCTGCGACCCAGGTGGCGCAGCTTCTGAATGGCCAGGGCGCCGATCTGCACAGCGCCATGATTGCCGTCGAAAAGGCCGATCTTTCCTTTCAGCTGATGATGCAGGTGCGCAACAAGATCGTGCAGGCATACCAGCAGATCTCGAACATGCAGTTCTGAGGCGCGCGGTGAATCTCACGGCATGCCGGGCGCGGAGAAATCCACCAACCTTCCCCCTTCGCTTCGCGCAGGATGACAGCGGTCGATTGGAGCCGCGTTCTTTGCGGTTGCATCACTCCAGGAGCATGCGAATTTGAACCAGAGCCTCCAACAGATTCAGGATTTTCTGCGCGGCTTAAGCCTGCAGCAGAAGGCGCTGCTGGCCGGCGGCGCGGCGGCGGTTGGGCTGACCCTGTGGCTGTTTGTCGTCTTGCTCGATCACAAGAACGTCGTCCTCTACTCCGGCCTCAAGCCGCAGGATGCGCAGGCGATGGGCAGCCGTCTGGCGGCCAAGAATATTCCTTACG
Source organism: Terriglobales bacterium (assembly GCA_050014035.1). GTDB lineage: Bacteria > Acidobacteriota > Terriglobia > Terriglobales > Acidobacteriaceae > Acidiflorens. The sequence continues at coordinate 22,742 of JBEKED010000002.1, read as the reverse complement.
AAATCTCGGCGGATGGCGCGAGCGTTCTCGTGCCTTCCGATAAAATCGACGCCGCGCGTCTCGAAACCGCGGCCCAGGGATTGCCGCGCAATGCACGCCTCGGCTTTGAATTGTTCGACACTCCAAACTGGGCGGGATCGGACTTCAGCGAAAAGGTGAATTACCAGCGCGCCCTCGAAGGCGAACTGGAACGCACGCTGCAAACTCTCAACGAGGTAGAAGCGGTTCGCGTTCACCTGGTCCTGCCGCGCGAATCGCTGTTCAGCGAGCAGGAACACCTGTCGAAAGCTGCGGTGATTGTGAAAACCAAGGGTGGCACGCTTTCCCGCGAAGCGCAGCAGGCGATTCCGCAGCTGGTCGCGAGCGCCGTCGATGGCCTGCGGCCGGAAAATGTTACCGTCGTCGATGCCGACACCGCGATGTCGTTTCTGGCGCGGCGCGGGCCCGGCGGCCAGGCATCGTTCGACTCCGACGAGGAACTGGCCGCTGCCGCCGTGCACGCCATCGAACCCGTGGTCGGCGCCGAACATGTTCGGGCCAGCGTGCACGTCGACTACGACCTCAGCAGCAGCGAGGATACTTCTGAAACTTACGATCCGAAAACGGCCGCTACTCTGGTCCAGCAACATTCCGAAGAACTCGCCGGAGGCGGGAGCCCAGCGGGTGTACCGGGCGTGGCCAGCAATGTGCCCGGGAGCACCGCCGCGATCACGCCGGCGCCGGGCGCTCCGGGCGCTACACCGGGCGGCAGCGGCGCCATGCCGAATGTTTCGGCCGCGTTTGCCGCTCTCGACAACCAGAGTTCGAAATCTGACAGCTCGACTTTCGCGGTCAGCAAAAGTATCCGCCACGTCCTGAACCCGGCCGGCCGGGTGCGCCGCATCACCGCCTCGGTGCTGATCGACGACGCGACCGAGACCAAGCAGGAAAACGGCAAGGCATCGACCGGCTCCGTCCGGCGCAAGCGGACCCCGGAAGAAATGGCGGCGATCGAGAAACTCGCCCGCGCCGCGATCGGGGTTGACGACCAGCGCGGAGATTTGCTCGCGGTCGAAAATCTCTCCTTCCAGACGGCTCCGGTGGAATCGCTGCAAGTCCCCGGCAAACTGGATAAATACCGGCTCCTGCTCCTGCCCTGGGTGGGCGTGCTGCGCTACGTGGGAATTACGCTCCTGTTTCTGCTGGTGTATGCGCTGGTACTGAATCCGGTGAAGAAACACGCGATCGCGGCTTTCCAGAAGATTCCAGAGAATCTTGCCCGGCCGCTTGCCGGGGCTTCCGCGGGTGCCATCGCAAGCCTCGAACTTCCCCGGGGCAGCGAGGAAGCCCAGCGGGCCGGAAGCATGAAAAAAGAATTGGCCGACAAAATCAAGGCTGAACCAGCCGCGGCCAGCCGCCTGGTCCAGACCTGGATCCGGGACCCCAAAGGGTCCTGATCGCTCCGCGCCTTGAATCCAAGGCGAGTCGGTTCACGGACACAGGAACACTCGGTTGAGTGACGAATGCTAAAAAACGAGAGGAAGCTGAAGTAATACAAGCAACAATCCGGAATGCACCACACTTTGTAACCGGGAAAGACAACGAGAAGAGATGCCCACCCTGTTTTCCAGTCCGGGCTTGCAGAAGGCGGCGATCCTGATGGTGCTGCTCGGCGAAGAGGCCGCCAGCCACATCTATCGCCACCTTCCGGAGATCGACGTGCAGCGCCTGACCCGGCGCATCGCGGAGCTGGAACATTTCAAACCGGAGACCGCGATTTCTGTGCTGGAAGAGTATCACCAGCTCATTCTCACCCAAGGTTACCTGGCCGAAGGCGGCCCGGAATTTGCGCAGAAGGTACTGATCAAAGCCTTCGGCGAAACCGGCGCCAAGCGCCTGCTCGACCAGGTCTCCAGCGCCACCGAACAAAATGCCGTCCATCTCGAAAGCCTGCAGGAAGCCGACCCGCAGCAGTTGGCTAAGTTTCTCGAAGTCGAGCATCCGCAAACCATCGCGCTCATTCTGGCCCACTTGCACTCCCGGCAGGCCTCCGCACTCCTGTTGCGGCTGCCGGAAGAAATTCGCGGCGAAACCGTCAAGCGCCTGGCGCAACTGCGTCAGTTTTCTCCCGAGGTCGCCCAGAAGGTTGCTCTCGCCTTGAACAAGCGGTTGGAGTCGCTCGGCGAACAAAGCCGCCGCGCCTACGCCGGCTTCAAAGGTGCCGCCGACCTGCTGAACCAGTTGGAGCCGATTGCCAGCAAGGGGATCCTGGAGAACATCGAAAAAGATGATCCCAAGATGGCGCTGGCCATTCGCAACCTGATGTTCACCTTCGAAGACCTGCTGGGAGTGCCCGAAGCCGGCATCCGCGAACTGCTCGGACAACTGGACAAAAAGACTCTGGCGTTGGCCCTGCGCGGCGCCAACGAAGAACTCAAGAACCTGGTTTTCAAGTCCATGTCGTCGCGCGCCGTCGACATGCTGAAAGAAGACATGGAAGTCCTGGGCGCGGTGCGCGCCAAGGACGTGCATGCAGCGCAGCGCGAGATTGTGGACGTGGCCCGGAGGCTCGAAACGGAAGGCAAGATTATTCTCAGCGCCGAGTCGCAGGAGGAGTATGTCGTCTAGCGCTCCCCAGCGGCAACTGGCGCCCGAAGCCTCGGTCCTTGAATTTGACTATGCCGAGGCCGAAGGCCAGAGCGGCGCGGTGGGCGCTGCCTCCGATGGCGGCCCCGGCGCGCAGGAACGAAACCGCCGGCAGCAGGCCGAGGCCTTCGAGCAGGGACGCCAAAGCGTGCAACCACAGATGCGCTCCGAACTCGACGCCGCCCTCGCCAAAAATCGCGGGCAGATAGGCCAGGCGCTCCGCGAGTTCGCCCTGGAACGGCAAGACTATTACCGCCGCATTGAAGGTGAGGTCGTGGAACTGGCGCTCGCCGTCGCCCGCAAGATCCTGCATCGCGAGGCGCAACTCGACCCCAACGCCCTCGCCGGCATTGTGCGCGTCACGCTCGAAAAACTCGACACCGGCACCAAGGTCAACCTGCACGTCCATCCCCGGGAAGCCGCCGACTGGCGGCACTACTTTGCCTGCCAGGTGGAAAATGTTCCCCCGCCCGAAGTTTACGAAGATCCCGCCATCGCTCCCGGGGAATGCCGCATTGAAACTTCGCTCGGCACAACCGAAGTCGGCCTCGAAACGCAGCTCAAGGAAATTGCAACTGGATTGCTCGACCTGCTCGCCGAAAGACCCGGCGCAACTGGCCCTTCCTCTGCCTCCTCTTCGCCCACTTCGAGCCGAAACGCAATCAGCCCCAACCGCGCGCCAGAGAGTCGCTGAATGGCTGCCTCCACCGCTTCGCCGATTCTCGCCGCATACTTCTCCCATCTGGAACACTCTTCGGCGCTGCGCTGGTGCGGCCGGGTAGTACAGGTTGTCGGTCAACTCGTCGAATCCGAAGGTCCCTTCTGCACCGTCGGCGAGGCTTGCGAAATCGTCGACTCCCGTGGCCAGCACTGGCCGGGAGAGATTGTCGGCTTTCGCGGCCACATCGTTCTTTCCATGTCTCTGCGCCGCCCTGCTGGCATCCGTTACGGCGACCAGGTGGTGGTTTGGGGACGGCGTCCTTCGTTGCGTCTCAGCGAACAACTGCTCGGCCGCGTGCTCGATGGCGCGGGAGATCCGATTGACGGCCTTTCCGCTCCCGCCTGCCGCGAGCGTCGTGCGCTCGATCATGAAGCCCCGCTGGCTCTCGAACGCACGCCCATTCGCGAGGCGCTCGGCTGCGGCATCCGCGCCATTGACGCTTTCCTGACCTGCGGACGCGGCCAGCGCGTCGGCATCTTTGGCGGCAGCGGTGTCGGCAAAAGCACCCTCATCGGCATGATGGCGCGCAACACCAGCGCCGACCTCACCGTTCTCGGTCTGATCGGCGAACGGGGACGCGAAGTGGGAGAACTTCTAAACTCGCTCGGCGAAGCAGGCCGCCAACGCTCCGTCGTCGTCGTCTCCACTTCGGACCAAGACCCGCTGCTTCGCATCCGCGCCGGTCTCGCCGCCACTACTATCGCCGAATATTTTTGCTCCCGCGGCAAGCACGTTTTGCTGGTTGTCGATTCGCTCACCCGTCTCGCCATGGCGCAACGCGAAATCGGACTCGCCGCCGGCGAGCCGCCCACCGCCAAAGGCTATACGCCCTCGGTCTTCACTTTGCTCGCCCGTCTCATCGAGCGCGCGGGCGCCTTCGGTTCCGGCACCATCACCGGCTTTTACACCGTCCTCATGGAAGGCGACGACGAGAACGATCCGCTGGTCGACGCCGTCCGCGCCCTGCTCGATGGTCACGTCATGCTCGATCGCCGCCTCGCTGCCGAGAGCCACTATCCTCCCATCTCCATTCTCGACAGCATCAGCCGCATCATGCCCGCCGTCATTTCCGCCGATCATCTCGCCAAGACCAGTCGAATCCGCCGCCTCTTCGCTACCTACAAGGCTTCCGAAGAACTCATTCGCATCGGGGCTTACCAGAAAAGCAGCGATCCCGATCTCGATCGCGCCATCGCGCTCATGCCCGCGCTGCGTGAATTCCTCATGCAGTCCGCGCAGGAGGTTGCCGTCATGAAAGATTCTCTCGACCGCCTCATGGCCCTCCCGGCCTGAACTCCTCCCCTATGGCCTTCCGTTTCGCTCTCGCTCCGCTCCTCCGCCTCCGGCAAAGTATCGAACGCCAACGCACGCTTCAACTGCAGGACGCCAGTCTCCAAGTGGCGCGGACCCAGCAAACACTCGCACAACTGGAACAATTTCTCACCGATTCCGCTCAGGCCGACGCCGAGAGTCTCACCGCCGGACGCACCGCCGCGGAACTCCAGTTCGCCGCCGTGCTCCGCGAAAACCTGCATCGCTTCCGCGAGGAACTGCATTCGCAGATTCGCAAGTTGGAACTTTTGCGCCAGCAGGCAATGGCAGCCTACCATCAGGCTTATCGCGAACGCGAGGTCCTCGAAACCTTGCGCGCCCGCCAGCGCCGCCTCTACCAGCAGGAACAACTACGTCGCCAGCAACGGGAACTCGATGCCGCCTATCTGCTGCAACGATGGCATCATCACACACCATAGAAGCGGCTGATTTTGCCGGGATGCCCCCGGCAACCCTTGCCTCTTCCTCTCTTCCCACCGTCGCGCATTTTTCGTCGGCGTCTCTCTCACTTCCTGTAACTCTCTGAAATTTCAACTGTCGCCGCGTTTCCTCCCCGTCTGATTCAAGGTTTCCGACATTGGCGCATCGAGTGCATCAGATCCCGCGGTGCTCCGATGCAGGTAGAAGCCATTCTCATCCCGGCGGCGTTACCAGCGGCTCCCGCCGAGGCCAAAGCTCTGGCGGGATCGCCTTTGCCCCCAAGTTTCAGCGCCACCCTCGCCTCATCGATGGCAAGCTCATCGCCGGCGAACTCATCGATGGCGAGTTCCGCCGCCAACCATCCTCAGAGTCAGTCGGCACCAGTTGCCACGACCACAGAATCGAACCCCGTAGTAGGCGCAAACAATTTCGACGAAAGAATCGACGACGCCAGAATCGACAACACTAGGTTCGACGACACTAAGATCGACACCAACGTCGGCGCCAAAGTCACCTCCAACCCCGCTCCGGCGCGCATCGTCAGCTCCAATCCGAATCTCAATATATCTCTCAATATATTGCGCCTGAAAGCCACGCCGATCGTGATCTCCGCCGTCAAGTCGGACGCTAAGCCGGACGCAAAGTCGGACGCAAAGTCCGTTTCGAATCCCGACTCGAATCCCGGGTCAAATCTCAACGTTAAGCCCATCGCCAAACCTGCCGCCGATCCCGCGCCCGGCACCAAGCCTTCATCGCCAGCGTTTCCACCGGTCACCATCGCGGCTCTGCCGACCTATGCCACTCCACCTTTCATAGTTTTCGGGAAATCAAGCGTGGCTGCTCCTGCGTCCAGGTCCGCCGAGTCGGCTTCGAACTCACAGCCACTTTCGCCACAACTCACGGTGAATCCCGCCAGCGTGCCCACCCCTTCACCGCAACTCACGGCGATTCCCGCCGGCGTACCCGCACTTTCGCCGCCCCTGTCGGACGCTTCACTCCTTACTACCACGAGCCAGACCGTCGCGCCGCCCCAGTCCTTGTCTTCCTTGGCGGTGGGCGCTGCCACGCTTGCACCGACGCAAGTAGACGCGCCGTCGCTCAAGCTCACAAGCCCCCCCAGCAATGATCAGCCTGATCGCAACGCGACGATTGCCGCAGCTCCCGCGCCGCCAGGTGCCGTAACGAGTTCAGCCGAGGCTGTTCCTGTTTCGAATTTCAGCAAAGCCGTCGACGTTGTTTCTGCGGCTTCCGAAGTTGCCAAGGCGCCGGTAAACTTCCGAGTTCCGAGCCAAGCACAGCCAACATCTTCTGAAATTTCACACGTCGCAGGCCAGGCTGTTGCTGACCCCGCGCCCTCGTTTCGCATCAACCCAAATCAGCCCTTGGCCCAACCGGCGCAATCTTCTATTCCTCCAGTCGCCGCTTCGCAAACATCGACAGGAGTTGCTGCACCAATATCCGTCACCGCGACGTCCGTGCTACCGACGGCCGTCTTATCCGCGCCTGCAAGCCTAGTCTCCGCAATCGCCGCGCAATCGGCGTCGCCGGCTTCCCCGGCCGCTACGCCAGCGCCAACGGCCCCACCCGCCGACAGCGCCTTGCCAGCTCCGATTCCCACCGGCGCAACCATCGCCGTGCTTGCGCCCGATCCATCTTCAACTGCGCGATCGCAAACTGTTTCGCCGGCACCATCCACTGCAGCCCAGGCCGCGTCCGCGGCACCGCCCACGCAGACCGCTCCTGCGTCCCTGCCCAGCAATTTCTCTGCGCAGCCCCTATCGTCATCATCCCAGGGCGCAGCCCCAATTCCCGAAGGCAATCCGGCTTCCACCATCCCGCTGACATCTTCCGCTCCGACGCGAACTCCAACGCCAGCGCAAACCCCGACGGCATTCCCAATACCGCAATCGCCCCTCAGCGACAACAACCCTATCCCCATAACCGAGCCCCAAACCGGAAAGCAGCCCGCCAGTCCCCCACCGAGCGACCTTAGAGTCAACGCTGCACTCGCCGATTCTGCGCCGGCTGCTACTACACCCGGCAGTTCCGAGCCGGTCGACTCCAGAACAGGCAACTTGCCGGCGGAGCAAATCCCGATGTCCGGCTCGCCGACGATCAAGCCAGCTCCTACACAAACTGTTCCCTCCGCGCCCGTCGCGGCACCAACAGTAGGCGTGCCAGAAGCCGAATCTGACGCCGGCAACCGTCTCACCGGCAACAGCGCCGACACCGTTGCTCAACACAACGTCGCACCCCTTATTTCAAGCCTTGCCGCTTCGAACTTTGCCATTTCGAACTTCGGCGCCTCAAACTCAGTCTCTTCGAACTTCAACGCGTCGAACTTCAACTCATCGGACCTCGACTCCTCGAACCTTGGCGCGTCGAATCTGACCTCCAATTTGGGTGCGCAGGCGCCGACCTCCGCCTCGCTCGCCGCAACTATCGGCGACGCGGCGAATAACGCCAAGCCGGGGTTCTCCCAGCCGTCAGCGCCTGAAACAACCTCTCCCACCACCACTCCCGACAAAAAATCCTCCGCCACAATTCCAGCAAGCGCCACGCCCACTTCTTCTTCCGGGGCATCCTTGAGCACAGCAATCGTTCCTAGCGCGCTAGCCTCCGCAAAGGATGCCTCGGTTACACTCACCCCTCCCGCTCCAGCAGCAGCCGCGCCCCCCACCCAACCCGCATCCAACTCCGCGCCCGAGCTACCCAAGGCTCACCAGATGCTCGACTCCGCGCCGCCCGCGCCCTCAACCGCACCGCCCCCACCTCTCACGCCCGATTCGCCTGCCGATCTGCAGATGAACGCCCAAGTCAACGCGCAGATGCATGTCGGCATTCGCACCGACGCCTTCGGATCGGTTGAAATTCATACCGTCGTCCAGCAAAGCCAGATCGGCATCACGGTTCAGTCTGACCGCGATATCGCGCGCTGGTTCAGTTCCGAAGTTCCCAGCCTCGAGTCCGGACTCAACCACAGCCACCTCAACCTCACCGCCGTCGATTTCGACAGCGGACGCTCCGGAGTTCAGACCGCGACCAGCTTTCAGCAGGGCCAGTCGCAGCAACATTTCTCCCAACCCTCCGGCTTCTCAGCCGCTGCCCTGCCCGGCACTTTATCGGAAGAAGACACGGCATCGGAAACCACCACCGTTGACATTCTTCCCGCAGACCTGTCGCTTGGGCCTGCACTCACTCACGTCAGCATCCACGCTTAGGAGGGCAAACTCGTGCACGCCTCGCTGCTGCAAATGCTTCACCCGGCCGCTCAAGCCGCCTCGTCCACGCCTTCATCGTCGTCTACCAATTCCTCGCCCTCGTCTTCGTCGAGCGATCCCGGCGTGGACTTGACCAACACGTTCTTGCAGCTGCTCTCGGTGCAACTCGAAAATCAGAGCCCGATGAACCCGGTCGATCCCAACCAGTTCGTTACCCAGCTTGCAAGTTTCGACTCGCTCGGCGAACTGACGCAGATCCAATCGCTCATGCAGACGCTGGTCAACGATGTCGGTGGCACCACCCCTTCGACCTCCAGTGGCAACGCCAATGCCGCCGCCACTCCAACTTCCACACCAACCGCTAATCTCACTTCTCACTAAGGAGCCCGTATGCCTAATTTCTCAGTCCCACTTTCCGGATTGGACGCCAATTCCGCCGCCCTCGCCACCACCGCCAACAATCTGGCCAACCTCAACACCGTCGGCTACAAAGACCAGCAAATGCAATTCGCCGATCTCTTCTACCAGAACCTCGGAACCGACGGCGCGGGCGATCCCATCCAGCAAGGCGCAGGCGTCCAGGTGAGTTCTCAAACCACCGACTTTACCCAGGGCGACGTTTCGGCTACTGGCATCGAAACCGACGTCGCCATCAACGGCAATGGCTTCTTCGTGGTCCAGGACAATGGCGTACAAAGTTACACTCGCGCCGGCAATTTCGAAGTCGGGACTAACAACCTGCTCGAAACCGCCGATGGTCAAACCGTCATGGGATACCCTGCCACCGATGGCGTCGTCAATACCAGCGCGGGTCTCAGCACGCTCGAACTCGGAGCCGGAACCAGCAGTCCCGCGACCGCCACCGCCAACCTGCAAATGACAACCAACCTCGACGCCACCAACACCGATGGCACCTATTCCACCCAAGCCACCATCTACGATTCGCTCGGCGCCGCTCACCAGGTCACCGTCACCTACACCAACCTCGACGCGCCCGCCGCCGCCGCTCAAGCCGCCACCGGCACTCTCACCATCGCCGCCAACCCTGCCGACACCCAAACCGTGACCATTGGCGGTACAACTTACACCTTTACCACGGCCGCTCCTGCCGCTGGATCGGATGACGTTTTCATTGGCGCAACCGCTGCCATCACCACCGCCAACCTGGTGAACGCCATCAACGGCAACTATGCCGACACCGCCGGAACTGCCTCTCCGGGCGGTTATGGCACGGGCACGACCTTCAATGCCGCCGCCACCGCAACGGACGCGGGTGGTGGCGTAATCAATATCACCGCATCTACCACCGGTACCGCCAGCGATTTCACCGCCACCAGTTCGGGCGGAGGTGGCACGAATGAACTTACTTGGAGCAACAACGCTGGAGCAAACGGCACCGCCGCTACCGCCGCCGTCAACAACACCTGGGGCTATCAGATCTCTATTCCCGCTACCGACCTCACCACCGGAACCGGAATCCTGGAGACTGGAACCTTGACCTTCAACGGCGATGGCGTCCTCGCCTCGGACAGCATCGGCACCGGCCCCACCAATAGCCCGCCCGTCAATATCACCAACATTCCCATTACTAACTTCGCCGATGGCGCCGCCAGCCAGACCTTCAACTGGAATCTGCTCAATGGGACAACTCCAGTTATCACGCAACTGGCCGCACCCAACAGCACCGCCTCGATTCAGCAGGACGGCACCGCCAGCGGCACCCTGCAGAGCTTTAATATCGGTTCCGATGGCACCATCACCGGCTCCTTCAGCAACGGAACCACCGCGACCCTGGGACAGATCGCACTCGCCAGCTTCGCCGATGAGCAGGGCCTCTCGCGCAATGGCGATAACACCTTTTCCACCACGCTCGCTTCCGGCCAGCCCACCGTCGGAGCGCCCACCAGCGGCGGCCTCGGCAGCATCACCGGTGGCTCCCTCGAAGCGTCCAATGTCGATATCGCCACCGAGTTCTCGAACCTCATCGTCGCCCAGCGCAGCTATGAAGCCAACGCTCGCGTCATCACCACCTTCGATCAGATCGAGCAGGACACCATCGCCCTGAAACAGTAAAGATACGATTTTCGCAGGTGCCCCTTCCTAACGTCGCGCTTCTTGCGACGTTAGGATGGGATTCCACGGAAGCGACAAACTAGATTCTTGCCTTTGATTTTGCTCTTAAGCGAAAGGCTTCAGCGCTGCGATAGCCGGCGTACTTTCCGTACCGGCTTTACCGAGCGTTGACGATACTCAAGTTTCGTATCAGGGCATTCTCTTTAGCGATGCCACAATTCCTTTGAGTCGAGACGCCCCTTCAGGGGCTGGGGTCGCATCTTCTCTGAGCTTTTTCATGAGAGCGCTCTCAGAGAAAACTCTGCGATCGTGCCGTCGTGTCTCCCACGCCAGTTGGTTTCTCCAATCGCCTGATTCCAGCCCGTTTCCGTTCTACCGCCCTTTGGGTCGTCCCTCTCTGAACCCCGGCATCGTGCTTGCAAACGTGACACTATGCCGGATGTGCACCTCGGTACCGTGCCCGAAAAAGCTGCCCGAAAAAAAAGAAAATGGCCGGCCGTCGTGCTCTTTCTGGCGCTGGCGGCAACTGGCATGTTCGTCTGGTTGCGCCAGTCCTCGACGGCCGCCGAGGGCGCTGCCGAGTCCACCCTCACACTCGAAACCTTTGTCGTGAATCTTACCGGTTCCGGCCCGCGTGCCTACCTTCGTACCGGAATCACGCTCGGCCTCGCCCACCCGCCCCCCCGCAACGTGCCCACCGCGCAGGTGCGCGACACCATCCTTTCCGTGCTCGCGACCTCGCAGCCCGAAACGCTCTTGAAGCTCGAAGGCAAGCGCCAGCTCAAGGACGACTTGCTCAAAGCCTTGCAAGACCGGGTACCTGAGCTGGCCGTCGAAAATGTTTACTTCACAGAATTTCTGGTCCAGATGTAAGAAGTCCAGATGCAAGAAGAGCAAAGGTCAGAAGAGCAGATGTAAGCCGAGCCAGTGCAAACAGCGCAGAGGCCGGAAATCCAAAACTAAGTGGTGCAAATCAAATGGCTGCCGCCGTCCAACCCAAGCCCGCCGCTGCCGTCGCCGCCGGAACTGACGATCCCCTGGCGGCAAGATGGGTGCACTTGGAACTTCTGCCTTGCCTGCTCACGGTCGAAATCTCCGTGCCCGGCTTCACCGTCGCCGACCTGGTTCAGCTGCAACCCGGACGCATCATCGCCAGCCGCTGGACGGTCGGACAAGACGTTCCCCTGCAGGTCAACGGCGAATTGATTGCCTGGAGCGAATTTGAAGTTGTACAGAGCCGCCTCGCCGTCCGTTTGACGGAGTTGTCCTAGATGGAACTCACCCGCGCCCACGTTCCGAACAACGTTACGAACAATGTTGCGGCCAATCTTGCGCACGACGTTACGAACAACGCCACGTACAACGGCACCAACGACATTACGAACATCCCGCTGGCCAACTGGCCGCGCTACTTTGCCCTGGCCGCTGCCCACCTCAGAACTTTCTGCCGCACCGTGATTCGGAAATCACTGGCCGGCGGCCTACGGATACGCCGGGTGCGCAAGCAGCTTTCCGTCCGCGAAACCACCGCGCTCGGCGACCGCCGCTTCGTTTCCGTGATCCAGTTCGAGCGCCGGCGGTTCCTCATCGGCTCTAGTCCCTCTTCGATCACCCTGCTTTCACGACTGCCGGACGCAGGCGGAAGCGGCGAAGAAGAAGGCGGGACCGGTAATGCAGAAAAAAGTAAAAGTGAAGAGAGAAGTGGAGAGAAAAATTGATAGCAGGATTGCCGCCCTCATTTTTACGTCGCTCCTGCGGCCTGGTTCCGGTGCTGTTGTGGTCCGCCTCACTCTGGGCACGCCCGCACCCTGCCCCCGGCGGCTCCTTGCCTGGACTCTCTTTGCCAGGCCTGCTCCCCGGGGCCGCGCCCGGCAGTTCCGCCCCTTGGAACATCGTCCTGCTGCTCACTCTCCTGACCCTGATTCCCGCCATCGTGCTGTGCATGACGCCATTCGTGCGCCTGCTCATCGTTTTTCATTTTCTCCGCCAGGCGCTTGGCACCCAGACCACGCCCAGCAATCAGACTCTCATCGGACTCTCCCTCATCCTTACTTTTTTCCTCATGCAGCCCGTCGGCGCCGCCATTTATGACGACGCCATCGTTCCCCTCGACGCCGGACATATAACGATGATGGCCGCGCTCGATCACGCCATCATTCCCATGCGCCGCTTCATGCTCAAGTACTCCCGCGAAAAAGATCTCGCGCTCTTCGTCGAACTGGCGCATGAACCGCGTCCCGCCCGCCCCGAGGATCTGGGCATGCGCATCGTGGCGCCCGCCTATCTGCTCAGCGAGTTGCAGGCTGGCTTTCGCATCGGCGCCGCCCTGTTTTTCCCTTTTCTTGTCATCGATATGGTCACCGCCGCCGTTACCACCTCGATTGGCATGATGCAGTTGCCTCCGGTCATTATCTCCACCCCGCTCAAGATCATTTTGTTCGTCGTGGTTGACGGATGGAATCTGCTCATCGGTTCCCTGATGCGGAGTTTTTCGTGAGCCTGATCGTGAACCCGAACCTGAACCCGAACCTGAAAACGAAAGGCGCTTATGGAAACCGAACAGGTCGTCGCCCTATTCCGCCATACCCTGCAGATGGCTCTGCTGATTGGCGCACCGCTGCTCCTGATCGCGGTTCTGGTCAGCCTGCTCGTCAATGTGGCGCAGGTGCTTACCTCCTTGCAGGATCAAACTCTTTCCCACGTTCCGCGCATGGCCGCCATGGCGGCGGCCATTCTTCTCTTTTTTCCCTGGATGTTGCGCAAGCTGATGTTTTTTACCCTCGGCCTGTGGTCCGATTTTCGCCCCTTCGTACATTGAAAAGTCCGTCCGCTGAGAGATGTGGACGAGCGCGAGGTTGCGGAGGGCTCGAGGTCGCATTTGATTTTGGGTGGCGCAGCGCTTCAGCGCTGCGGTAGCTGCATCGTTCAGACTGCGGCTTTAGCCGCTGAGTATTGCCGTGTTAGCAACTTTCCGCTGAGGTGATCGTGCTCCAGATGCCCATATCGGCGCCTTTTGCGACTGACATCGAGCGCACGCTCGCGGCCTGGATGATTGCCGGTTCCCGCGTCACCGGCGTGCTCGTAGTCGCGCCTTTCCTCGGCAGCGCCGCCGTTCCCCCTCGGATCAAGCTTGGCCTCGCCTTCCTGCTCACCTCATTCATGGTGCCCTTCGTTCCCACCCTTCCGTCCGTACTGCGCACTCCAGCCCTGGCCGTGCTTTTACTCGGCGAGTTCGCGATCGGCTTCCTGCTCGGGCTGACTCTGCAACTCATCTTCGAAGCTGGACAGGTTGCCGGTCAGATCTGCGGCGTGCAGATGGGATTTTCGCTGGCCAGCCTCATTAATCCCGACAACAGCCAGGCCGACTCCGCCGTCCTTTCCACTTTCTACGAACTGATCGTGCTGCTGCTCTTCATTCAGTTGGGCGTGCCGCACTGGTTGCTGCGCGGACTGGCCCGCAGCTTCGCCTATCTGCCGCCCGGCCATTTCTCGCTCACTTGGCCGGCGGTCCATGCCCTTTTCGAATTCGCTGCCGGCATGTTTGTCGCCGGTTTGCAGATTGCCGCGCCGGTTTTGGTGGCGAGCTTGTTCACCGATGTCGCCCTCGGTTTTATTGGCAAAGCCTCGCCGCAGTTGCCCGTCCTGTTTGTCGGAATCTCGATCAAGAACCTGCTCGGCCTGGCGGTGCTCTCGGGCGCGGTGGCCTTCTGGCCGCGCTTCTTCGACGCCCGCTTCGGCCGCGCCCTGGATGCTTCAGAAAGGATTCTGCGCCTGGCGCACTGACCACGACCAGACGAACGACTAACGACCGCTTATGCCCGAATCCAACCAGACCGAACAGGCAACCCCGCGCCGGCGCGAGAAAGCCCGCGAAAAAGGCCAGGTGGCCCGCAGCCGCGATCTCATCGGCGCCGCCTCCGGCATGGCTGCGGTCTTCATTCTGGCCGCGCTGATGTCAAGTTTTCCCCTTGCCTGGCGCGCCTTCTTCCATGACTGCCTGGAGGGCGGCGTCTCCGGCAATCTCCGCATGAACTCGCCCGTTCCATTCCTCACCCACTCCGGACTTTTCCTTGCTACCGGCGCTGCCCTTGCCTTGGGATGGACCGTCGCGCTCGCCTCCGCCCTCGCTCAGGGAGGTCTGGTCTTCGCTCCCACCTCGCTCTTGCCAACCGGCTCGCGCATCAGCCCCGCCGCCAAGTTGAAGCAACTCTTCTCCATCACCGCGCTCCGCGGACTGGTCAAATCCCTGCTTCCCGCCATCGCCGTCACTTACGTCGCTGTCGGCTGCCTGCGCCGCGATTGGCCTCTACTGGTGGTATTTGGGCGGTGATCGACTACCTGTTCGAGCGCCAACATCTTTCGAGCGAACTGAAAATGAGCCGCCAGGAAATGAAAGACGAATACAAGGAAACCGAAGGCAATCCCGTCATCAAGGGTCGCATCCGCCGTCTGCAGCGCCAGATGCGCCGCCGCCGCCAGCTCGACGACACCAAGCGCGCCGCCGTCGTCATTACCAACCCCACCGAATACGCCATCGCCCTCGAGTACCGCCCCGAGATGTCCGCGCCTGTCGTGGTCGCTAAAGGACGCAACCTGTTCGCCGCCCAGATCCGGGAAATCGCCCGCTGGGAGAACATTCCGATGGTCGAGAATCCCCCGCTCGCGCACGTTCTTTACCGCACCGTTGAAGTCGGACAAAGCGTTCCCGCCAGTCTCTATGCGGTCATTGCCGAAATCCTGGCCGCTGTGTATCGCGCCCAGGCCCGCGCCCTCGCCGCCACCGCCGCCGCTGCCACAGAAAGAGGACGCCGCTAATGCCCACCGCCGCCGCCGTCAGTCCCGGACCTTTGACCCGCAACCAATTCATCGAGTGGATCGTCCCCATCGCCGCCGTCAGCCTGGTCTTTGTCATGCTCGTGCCGTTGCCGGCCATGGTGCTTGATCTTCTCCTGGCCACGAGCTTTGCCGCTTCCGTGCTGGTTCTGCTCTCGGCCCTGCAGATCCTGCGCCCGGCGCAGTTTTCCGTCTTTCCCAGCCTGCTGCTGCTGATGACCCTATTTCGCCTGTCGCTGAACCTTGCTTCCAGCCGCCGCATTCTTCTCCACGGCAACGAAGGCGCGGGCGCCGCCGGCCACGTCATCGAAGCCTTTGGACAATTCGTTGTGGGTGGTAACTACGTTGTCGGATTCGTGCTCTTCATCGCCCTCATCGCCATCCAGTACATCGTCGTCAGCCACGGCGCCGTGCGCACCGCCGAAGTCACCGCCCGCTTCACTCTCGACGCGTTGCCGGGGAAGCAGATGGCCATCGACGCCGACCTCAATGCCGGACTTATCGACGAGCATCAAGCGCGCGCCCGCCGCGAACAGACTGCCCGGGAAGCCGAATTTTACGGCGCCATGGACGGTGCCGCCCGTTTCAACCAGCGCGACTCCATCGCCACCATCCTCATTACCGGCATCAACATCCTGGCCGGCTTTCTCATCGGCGTCTTTCAGCTCGACATTCCCTTTCGCGAAGCGCTCAAAACCTACACCGTGCTCACCGTCGGCGACGGCCTGGTCACCATGATTCCCTCGCTTCTGGTCTCCATGGCTGGAGGCATGATTGTCACCCGCGCTTCTTCGAGCGCCACGCTCTCCGTCGATCTCGGCACTCAGTTGCTCTCCCGCCGCCGCTCGCTGCAGATCGCGGCCGGTGTCATGGTCGCGCTCGCTTGCATTCCCGGACTGCCGAAATTTTCCTTCCTCGCCATTGCCGCCGTCGTCGGCCTGCTCGCGGCGCGGTTGCCCAAGCCCGTCATCGGCAAAGATGGCAAGCCCGTCGAAGTTGCCGATCCCGGAGCTCTGCCGGTCGCCGGCGAAAAGGATAAGAAAGCCGCTAAGTCCGAATCCATCGAAGACTTGCTCAAACTCGACGAGCTTTCACTCGAAGTTGGATACGCGCTCGTTAACCTGGTCGATGTGCAGCAAGGCGGACAGCTTCTCGCCCGCGTCAAAGCGCTGCGCAGCTCGCTCGCCGTACAACTTGGTTTCATCGTTCCGCCGGTTCACATTACCGACAACGTCCGCCTCAAGCCGCGCGAGTATGTCATCTCCCTGCGCGGCGTCGAAATCGCGCGCTGGGAAATGCTCGAAGATAAAGTCCTCGCCATCAGCTCCGAACTCACGCCCCCTCCGCTCGCCGGAACCCCTACCCGCGAGCCCGCCTTCGGTGTCGCCGCCCTTTGGATTGTCCGCGCCCTTGAGCCTCAGGCCCTTACCTCGGGCTATGCCGTCGTCGATCAGACTTCAGTACTCTCAACTCACCTCGCGGAACTCATCCGCCAGCATGCTTACGAATTACTCACTCGCCATGAGACCAAGCGCCTGCTCGATCGGCTGGCGGAAAGCCATCCCAAGCTGGTCGAAGAACTGGTTCCGAAAATCCTGAGCCTCGGCGAAGTACAAAAAGTCTTGCAGCAGCTGCTGCGCGAACAGGTTTCCATTCGCGATCTCTCCACCATCCTCGAGACCCTGCTCGACGCTGCCGCCGTCAACAAACATCCCGTGCTGCTGGTCGAGGCTGCCCGCCAGTCGCTCGCGCGCGCTCTGGTCCGACCGCTGCTTTCCGACGACGGTGGCCTGCGCGTGCTCACCCTCGATCACGCGCTCGAAGAGGAACTGGGACGCGCTTTCAATCCGCAAGCGCCGCCCGCCACCAACACCGGATTACAGCCCTCATTCGTGCGCCGCATTCTTGATGGCTTGCGTCAGTTGGCGGGCGACCAGGTCGCGCAGACCGCGCCCATCGTGCTCTGCGGCACGCCCGCGCGCTTTCATCTGCGCCGCTTGCTCGAACCCTTTCTCCCAAAGGTAGTCGTGCTTTCGCCTCTGGAAATTCCTCCCATGGTTTCGGTCCAGTCGCTGGGAACGGTGCGCTGAAACTGTCCGCGAAAAGGTGGATAGCCAGACGTGCCGGTCGTTGGTCGTTAGTCGTTAGTCGTTCGGCGCACGGGATGCAAACCAGGAGTTAGCGACCAACGACCATCGACCAACGAGTAACGACCTTTTAACGAAAGCAGGCCCCTGCATGACCAAACAAGCCGCCGAAGCCTATCAAAGCGTCCAGAATGACGCCGAACGCGAGCGCATTCTCATGGATCAGCTTCCCCAGGTCCGCTACATCGCCCGGCGCATTCACGAGCGCCTGCCCCGCCACGTGCCCTTCGAAGACCTGGTTCATGCCGGAGTCGTCGGGTTGATCGACGCTCTCAATAAGTTCGACCTGTCCAAGCATGTGCAGTTCAGTTCTTACGCCAAGTTCCGTATCCGCGGCGCCATGCTCGACAGTCTGCGGGAACTCGACTGGAGCCCGCGCGAATTACGGCGCAAAGGCCGCCTCGTCGATTCCGTATACAGCCAGCTTTCGGGCAAGCTCGGACGTGCGCCCAGCGAAAACGAAATCGCTCACGAAATGGGTATTGACCTGCGCGCACTGCAGTCGCTGCTCGCCGAACTCGACGGCCTCGAACTGGGCAGCCTGCGCGTCGAGTATGCCGGAGACCGCAAAGAAGAAGATCTCACCGACTACATTCCGTCCAAGCCGGAAGAAACGCCTTTCTTCCAATGCCTCCGCTCGGAGATGAAACATCTGCTGGCCGAGGCTATTTCCGAGTTGCCCCAAAAAGAACAGCGGGTTTTGGCCCTTTACTACTATGAGGAACTCACCATGAAGGAAGTCGGAGCCGCGCTCGGTATCGGCGAATCACGCGTTTCCCAGATCCATTCTCTGGCCATGGTTCGATTGCGCGCTCGGCTCAATTTCCTGTCGACGCCAGGCACTCCCCCCGCCGCCCGCGCCAAAGCCGCCGGCAGCCCCTGAGGTTTTTTATGCAGAGGCTGGTTTCGTTGCTTGCGAGAATTTCCCGAACTTGAAAGTTTCACCATTTCAGAGGCGCCATGGAAAAAGTTCTCAACCAGCAGGAAATTGACGACATGGTACGAAAGGCGCGCACGGGCAATGCCTCCGCCGCTGCCTCCGGTCCAGTCGTCCTACCCTGGGACATCCGTCAGGCGGGACAGATCGGAAGCGAGCAGCTGCGCGCCATCAACCAGCTCCACGAAAACTTTGCCCGCAGCCTCACCACCGCCATCGGCGGCTACCTGCGCATCGTTTTCGACTGCAGCCTGGTATCCGCCGAGCATCTCACCTACCGCGAATTCCTGGAACTCCTTCCCGAACAAACCTACCTCGCTTCCTGCGAACTCGCCCCGGTCGGCGCCACCGCTATGCTCCAGCTCGATTTCACTATTGCCTTTCCCATTATCGAAGTCATGCTTGGCGGGGAAGGTAATCCCGGCGAAATTAAGCGCGACATCACCGAAATAGAAGAACAGGTTCTCGAAGGCATTGTCCGCATCATGTTGCGCGAGTTGCAATCCAGCTGGAACGCGATCGCGCTCGAATTCAATTTCGGCGCCCGCCAGCAATTCCTCCAGGCCCCACGCCTCATGCCCCCCGAAGAAAAAAATCTTTGCCTCAGCTTCGAAATCAAAATGTCGGAGACCCGCGGCACCCTCAACCTCGCCATCCCCGCCGTCGTATCGAATGCCCTGCTCAGAAAAATTTCCGCCGACTTCAGCTACCAGCGGCGTCGCAGTCCCGTCGAAGCCCGCCTCCAGATTCAGAAGAAGCTGCTCAAATGTTCTTTCCCCCTCGAACTCTCCATGCCGGGATTGCAAGTTCCCCTGGAAAGCCTCACCGCTCTCACTCCCGGCCAGGTGCTTCCCTTTCCGAAGAATGCCTCCGCCCCCGCCGTCCTGCTCGTCGATGGAGTTCGACTCTGCTCCGCTGCCCCGGTTCGCGTCGGCTCTCATCGCGCGGCCCGTGTCCTCTCCTTCGAAGCTGCACCTCCCATCGCCGAGGAGCCATGACTCTTGAAGTATGAGCTGCGAATTATGAGCTGCGAATTATGACCGACACTCCCGAAGCCCCCGACAAGAACGCGCCCACCGATGCGCATTCCGAACCGCCTCCCGAGCTGCATCCCGAACTGCGCCCGGAACTCCGCAATTGGTGCGTGGCCTGGAAGTCCTGTCTCGAAAACGTGCTCTCCCAGGTTTCCGGAAAAACTTCCGCCACCTTCGAAATCTCCGCCCAACCTCTGGCCCCTGCCGATTCCGATGTATGGTACACGGTTGTCGCCGGAGGTGCCGTGCACGGCGAGATGGCCTTACGCCTGCCGGCCGCAACCGGTACTCGCCTCGCCCGTACCTTTCTCGGCGAAACCGAGCCCGCGCCCGCGCCCGCGCCCGCCGCCGAAACTGCCGACAGCGACGCGATCTCTGCCGACAACAAGGAAGCCTTGGAAGAGCTTCTGCGCCAAATCGCTGGACTCGCCTCCACCGCTCTGGCCGCAACCGTTGGCGGCGAAGTTCAGCTCGTTCTCTCCGCCGCCTCCGCCGCTCCTACCTGGTCGTCCGACGCCATCGCTTGCCTTCATGCCGACGACGAAGCGGGCCTCTCCACCACCATCGAAATTCGCATCAGCCCCGCGCTGGTCGCTGCCCTCTTGCCCGCGCTCTCATCCTCATCCTCGCAGGCGGTATCGCAAACCGCGCCCAACGCGCCGCCTTCATCGTCGACTGAGCCGTCGACCGAGCCGCCGCCCAACTCCAGTTACCGCCGCCTCATGGATGTCGGCCTCGACGTCAAACTTCGCTTCGGAACCCGCCGCATGCTGTTGCGCGACGTTCTCGCGCTCAGCGCTGGAGTCGTGGTCGAACTCGATAACAGCCTGCATTCCCCCGTCGACCTGCTGCTCGACGGACGCCTCATCGCCCAGGGTGAAGTCGTCGTCGTCGATGGCAAATACGGATTGCGAGTCACCAACGTCATCGAGTCGGCGCCGGCCGCCGTATCTCCCGGTTGAGGTCCGCTTTGCGAAAGGTTTCTTAGCTCAAAGCCGCTGTGCGTCGTTCGCTGTTCGCTGCTCACAACAGAAGTCGTCTTTGCGAATAGCGAACGACGAACAGCGCCAAAAGCTAAAAGCATTATGGAGAAATGCCCCTATGACAAACCCGCTAACTCGTTCTCTCAACTGGATCAGGCGTCGTAACCTCGAATCCGCTCCGCCTCCGTGCGCCTCCGTCTCCTGCTCGCCTCCATCCCTCTGGCATCGCCTGCGACACCGCTCCAGTGGAACCTTGCTGCAAGGCGTCTTCTATTGCCGGCCGCAATGCCTGGAGACTGCGCTCATCGGCCAACTCTCGCGCTTGCGCGCCACCGCTCCATCGCCGCCTCCACCCAATCGCATTCCGCTCGGGCTCCTCATGGTCGCGCGCGGCAAGCTCACCTATGTCGAAGTCCGCGCCGCTCTCGAAGCCCAGCGCCGCGCCCGCTACGGAAAGATCGGAGAGTGGATCGAGAAACTAGGCTTTGCCACCGAGCAGGAAGTCACCAACGCGCTCGCGCTGCAATGGGGATGTCCCGTCGCTTCCTCCTTCGATCCCTCGACCATCCAGTCTCCGGGCAGCATTCCGCTTCCGATCCTCGAAGCCTTTCAGATGCTGCCGCTCAACTACGTTGCCGCGACCAACACTCTCTACCTCGCCTTCGGAGAACGTGTCGACCACGCCGCGCTCTACGCCATCGAAAAGATTCTCGATTGCCGCACTCAGCCTTGCGTTGCCGGACGAAAGAGCGTCGCCCGCAAGCTCGAAGCCTTGCGCCAACTCGCTCGTCCGAGCGACGTGGAATTCGGCCCCATGAACGATCTCTCCGAAATGGCCCGCATCGCCGCCAGCTACACTGCACGCCTCACTCCCGAACAAGTCCGCCTCAGCCGCATTGGACGCTTCATCTGGCTTCGCCTCGATGTTGGTCAGGATGTACGCTCGCAAGCCCGAGTTCTCCGCACTCGCATGCGACCCATCACAACCAATCTGGTGTTTCGTCTGCAAAACGATTCCACTCGTGCGAACCCTGCGACTCATCCGTTTCGCGATCTGCAGGCGACTTTGACCCCTCCTGGCAGCGGTCTCTTGGAGTCAAAGACTTAGGAGGAAAACTTGGAGTGGTCTCTGATTCTAAAGGGGTTAGACGTAAGGTATTGTAGAATGTATGAGTTAGCTGGATGTTAGTCAGGCACCGGCCGCTCGGGGAACGTTGTCGCCCGGTTCCGTGTCGGATGTTTGTGATGCGCGGGCGGGAGGTTGACGATGAATCGCGCCGTCCCTTTCGTTACCTCTCCGCATCAAAACTGGTGGAAGTTATGTCGTTCGGGCGGCTAGAGTTTAGTTGTGAGGTACACTAGCGTGTCGCCTATAACGAAAAGAAAGGTTCGCAGCATGTCGGCACTTCCAGTTCCGCCTCCCGAGCCAAGGCGGAGTAGTACTCGCAAGAAGGGCCTTCGTAAAATGGCGCGTCTACTCGAAGAGCGGATGGACAAGATGGGCTTAACCGAAGACGAAAAGAACGCTAAAATAAGTGCGTTGGTTGAGCGAGTGGAGAAGCTTAAATCCGGTCGCGCTGAATCTCGGCCCAAATAGCCATTGCCTTTTTGTATTCCGGATCTCCTGGCTTGATTCCAAAAAGTTCTTGGAGTGCTCTTTTAAACTCTTCCTCGTTTTCCATATCTGCGAGATCGCCCATCGTGCGCATCGTTTCGGCCTCTCTTCTGCGCGCCTCACCCTTCGCTGTTCGCGGCTTGGCTGCTTGGAAGGCGGAGATCTTTTTCATCGAGTAATCGCAGTTAATTCGAACCGCTGCCCAGAAGCCGCTGCGTTCGTGGTCCGTCGACTGGAGGATTACGCCGTGTGTTCCCGCGTGGTCCTACAATTGATCGATAGTTGCGTTGGCTGACGCCGATTACCGCTGCCTCCTTAAGCCGCTCCACGAGACCAGAAAGATCGTACTTGCGGATTTTGCGCTTTTCTTTGTTCCCCTCTGCCGGAAGGCGTTCCAGCCAACCCTCTTTCTGCATCCGAAGGATCCTCCGTTCCACGGTCCTTCGGCTCACGCCCATTCTCGCGGCTATCAGAGTTGGTGGCGGATAGGGCAGGCGGTCTTCCGTCCACCAGTGCAGATTCAAGTTGAGTAGAATCACGACATCAACCGCGTCCAAATTCAGTCGGCTTTGTGCTCGAAGCAGCACGTTCGGCACGACTTGGAATCCGGCGTTTAGGGCGCTTCCCCACTTGCGCGTAATGGAGTTCGCCTCAGGCAGCCCACCTCGCTCCCGCGCTCCGCTCCCATTCATTGGATTAGTTTCTGCTGGCACGATGACAGTGTCGCAGAAATCCAGAGCAGGTGCGAATATAAGTATTAATAGAGCGACGCTGGCGTCGCACTTTATTTTTGAACATAGC
>JBEKED010000001.1:0-59448 GCA_050014035.1 Terriglobales bacterium | reverse complement strand
AAACGTAACCCCACCACCGAAAAGAGCAAGCCCAAGCGGATGGATTCCGCTCATCATTCCCGCCAGCCCGAGACCACCGAAAAACAGGTGAATCGGAGACACCACCACCCGCACAAGAATGCCGTCGATGATGGCGGCTACCACTCGAATCCAGAACCCTCCGTAGCCAACCCCGGCCGCTGGCGCGACCCCCGGATACGAAGGCGCCGTCGCGGCGTACGGCGGCGCGGGAATTGAAGAAGGCACCGCGGCCGGGATCACGCCGGAAGTTGGACTCGTGGGCGTTCCACAGCGGCTACAGAACTGAGCGCCCGCGGCATTCTGCGCCCCGCACTTGTTGCAGAAGAAAGTTCCGTCCATGACCCGGCACTATAAGGGTTTCGCAGGAAACTGTAAAGCTGCGAAGCTGATTCCGGCCATCCATTCGAAACCGTCGTCGAAAAACCAAGTTTCGTAACAGGGAATCGCTTTAGCGATGCCGCAAGCGTATCGAAACGACGGAAGGCGATGGCTTCCTGGTCTCTGGCCGAGATTGCGGGCAACCAGAACGACGCATACAATTCAGGCCTTGCTCTCCGAGAAACGCTCGCACTGGCCCTGATGGCCACGGGGGAGCCAGCAGCCCCTGGTCTTGCGGCAGTCCTGCTGCAGAGACTGGTTCCACTCCTGCCACCATTGACGGTTAGCCTTCAGCGCGGCGTCATTCGGTTTGACGCCTGAGTCGTATTCGCTGCGGTAATCGAACGCTCCAATTTCGTGCCAGTCCGCCATGGGCATGTCCAATGAGCCGAAGGCAGCGCGGACTTCTTTCATCCATTCGTCGTATGATCCCGCCATGGTTTTGGTTCCACCATCTCTCGCTTCCACGAAATCGTGCCAAAGTGCCTGCGGGGTTTGCTTGCCCGCAAGCCGGATATTATGGCTCAAAAGAGGAATTTCTGCGACTCGACACTTTGATCGCGGGGGCGGCTGTTGCAATCCTCCGAGCGCGAAGATTGGCTCTCGTAATCAGATGGCCTTCACTTCAACCCAGTAACCACATACGCCTCCGACAGGATCCTGGTGTAGACGTAGGCGTACGCCGTCCCATCGCTAGAGAGACGAGGGGATCCAACCGACGTAACTCCCGCGCCTGTTTCTTCCCCGAACGTCTTCCACGGTTCTTTTCTTCCGGTCCGGATATTAACCCGAAAGACTTTCACGGATCTTAGAGCGACCGCGCCCCGTCGGCTTGGAGCTACATAGACTGTCTCACCATCCGGAGCCCAGGCAATCACCGAATCATTCGCCTCAATCCCCTGAATCGGCTGCAGATCGCCCCCGTCCAGCGGCCAAATTCCTCGCTTGCCATCGGTTCCCCGCACCAACAGGCTTTTGCCATCCGGCGATATTAAGCCGCTAGTCGTCCCCTCAGGAGTGACGGCCTTCGAATCTCCACTCGCTACATCGATCACGTAGCTCCGCCCGGCATGTCCCGCTTCAATACCAAAGGCCAGCAAGTGCTTTCCATCCGGAAAAAAACGCACTCCGCCATAACTCACCGCATCATGGGTGAGCACTCTGGATTCTCCCGCGCCCGTCGGCACCAGGTTGAGTTGTCCGCCTTTCGCCGGTTTCGTGATCACCCATTTTCCGTCGGGTGAAATAGCGCCCGCCACGCCTTCGCCAATCCGTGCCGGAGGCGATCCGTCGGTGTCGCGCAGAAATACCGTGTAATTCGGTCCGCCGCCATCGCCTTCTTCTTCGAACAGAATTTTCTTGCCGTCGCGGCTGATATCGCGCAGCTCCGACCAGCCAAACCATCCCAGTTCGCGTTCTTCTTTTCCGCCCGGCTCGATGCCCCGGATTCCCAGCCGCTCGTGATTGGTCACGGTCAGTACCTTGCCGTTGCGAATGTCTTCCAGCCACATTCCGCCCGGTACGTTGGTGATGCTCCGCTCTTTGCCGGAGAGGGTTACCGCGCGCGGGTTCGCGCCGATGCCGCTCTTGGTGCAGGTAAACCAGATTTCATCGCCGTCAGGAGACCAGAGAATTCCCTGCAGCGAAGTCCATCCCGAAGAAAGCTTTCTTTCTTTTTCTTTACCGTCCGCGCCAATCACCGCCAGCGAACCTTCGTCGTCGCCCGATATGTTTTCGTGGTCGGCGAAGGCGATCCACTTGCCATCCGGAGAAATCTTCGGATGGCTGATCCAGTTAATCCCATCGATCAGAACCTTGCCCGCCGGATATTCCAGACGCCAATGACCGTTCTCCGGAACGTAGCGCACCACCGCCATGCTCTCGCCGTTCGCCGACCAGTCCGCGTCCTGCACATTGTCCAGCACCTCGCGCGGCGTCCCTCCACTCAGCGGAACCCGCGCCATCGTGCCGCTGCGAGCGTATCCGCCCAAATTGCGCGAGTTGATCCGGATCGCCATCTCGCCGCCCTTCGAAATCGAAAGCAGCTCCGCATCCCTGATTCCCAGCTCCCGCGATCCTGGATCATCGATGCGCGACATATAAAGCTGATTCTCGCCGCCCTCCCATGACGCGCTGTAAACCATGCTGCCGTCAGGCGTAAACCGCGCATTGCCAATCGAACCCGTACGAAACGTGATCTGCTGATACTCTGCCCGGGGCGCGCGACCGCTTGCCGTGCCGTTCCACCAGCCGAGTCCATACACCACACATGCAAGCGCCAGACCACCCGCGATCCCAAGCAACAGCTTGCGGCGCGACTGGACGTTTCGACTGTCAACGCCCGCCGCCGCCACTCTTGCCGCACTCCCGGAAAGCCCGGAGAGATGTTCGAGATCAAATGCAATATCGCTGGCGGAATGGAAGCGCGACTCGGGGTTTTTCTCCAGGCAGTGCTGCACAATGCGCTCCAGCGCCGGCGAGACATTGCGGTTGGTTTCGTTGAACTCCGGAGGATCTTCCTTCAGAATCGAACTCATCGTATCCGCCGCAGTGTCGCCATGAAATGCCCGTTTGCCCGAGAGCATCTCGTAGAGAATTGCGCCAAAACTGAAAATGTCGGAGCGCGGATCGAGCGCGATGCCGCGTACCTGCTCCGGCGACATGTATCCCGCCGTCCCCATCACCACGCCCGCTTCGGTGGCGCCGTGGGTCACAGTTGGCATTGAAGTGTGAGACCCCGCACCGGGGTCGGCCTGAGTCAGTTTGGCGAGCCCGAAGTCCAGAATCTTGACCCGCCCATCCTTCGTGATGAACAGATTGTCCGGCTTGAGGTCGCGATGGATGATTCCTTTTTCGTGGGCCGCGGCCAGTCCGTGCGCAATTTGCAAGGCATAGTCCAAAGCCTTGCGCGTGGCAATCGATCCGCTGCGCAGCCGCTCCCGCAGCGTCTCTCCCTCCAGCAGTTCGGAGACGACGTACGGCGAGCCTTCGCTCGTGCCAATGTCGAACACCGCCAGAATGTTGGGATGGTTCAGGGCAGCGGTGGCCAGCGCTTCCTGCTCAAAACGCCGCATCCGATCGGCGTCAAGCGAAAGCTCCCGCGGCAAAACCTTGATCGCCACTTCGCGTCGGAGACGAGAGTCACGGGCTCGATAGACTTCGCCCATGCCGCCCGCTCCCAGAAGCGAGACAATCTCATACGGCCCAAGTTTGGTGCCAGGGGGCAGGTTCATTGGTGGCGAGATTATAACCTAGTGGGTACCTGAAACTGAGACACTACCGTCGCTCAATTGCTGCGCAACACGTCGCGCAAGGTCAACTCCAATCCGCCGAACTCAGGATGGTCGTTCATACCGAGCGAATAGGCGATGTCCAGCCGATCACCGGCCAGCAACTGCAGGCGGTCGCAGGATTCCTTGAGGCTCCATCCCATGGCTTGGAACGCGATGTTGTCGCGCCACGAAGGTGAGGCTTGTGTGGTAAAGGGGCTCTGTTCCGCCACCAAGCCGTTTCGCTTCGGAATCGCCGCCGCGTCGGGATGACAGCGAGGCGTGAAGTCTTGCGCCGCTGAGCTATTAGTGGCTGGAGAAATTCGCAGCCGAACGTGCTTGTCTTTGACCGCTTGCGGCGGCGCCATCAGCCGCACGGCGCCCGCGGTGAAAACCGGCTCGCGATTCTCCATCCCAAAAGGTTCGAGCAACAGCAACGCTTGATAAAGTTCGGGCGTGACTTCGCCAAGGGGCAGTTCCCGGTCGCACTCCAACTGAGGTTCGAAATCAGCGAGGGTAAGGCGTGCCCGCGCGTAGCCGTCCAGATGCTCACGCAGTTTTTCCACGTTGGCGCTGGGCAGCGCGAAGCCAACCGCGTGCGCGTGTCCGCCGTAGCGGGAAAATAGATCAGGGCACGACTCGAGAGCATGCAGCAGATGGAACGCGGCGATCGATCGTCCCGAGCCGTGGGCCTCATCGCCCTCCCGCGAAATGACCAGGGTTGGCCGCCCGTGGCGTTCCACCACGCGAGATGCGGTGATGCCAATCACGCCGCGATGCCAGCCTTCACCATCCAGCACCACGCAATATGCATCGCGTAGCGCCGGCTCTTCTTCCAGACGGCGCTCGATGTTATCCATGATGCGCCGCTCTTCCTCCTGCCGCTCAGCGTTCAGTCGGTCAAGCCGCCCCGCAATCGTCCGGGCACGCTCCCTGTCTTTCTCGTTAAAAAGCTCCACCACGTCGCGAGCCACGTCCATGCGTCCGGCGGCGTTCAGGCGCGGCGCGATGCGGAAGGCCACTTCGGTCGCCGTCAGCGCTCGCCCGTCGCCGAGCTGCGCAACCTCAAGCAGTGCCTTCAGCCCGACATTCACCGGACGGCGAAGCCCCTGTAATCCCAGCTTCGCGAACACGCGATTCTCGCCCAACAACGGAACCGCATCGGCGATGGTCGCAATCGCCACCACCTTCATGAACGACATCAGCAGCCGCGACTGATCTTTCTCGTCCAGCCGCCGCTGCATCAATCCCTGCGCCAACTTGAACGCCACGCCCGCGCCGCACAGATACTTACATGGATAATCGCAACCGTCCTGATTCGGATTCACCACCACCAGCGCCTGCGGGACCCCCGTCGGTCCCGGCAGGTGATGATCGGTGACGATCAGATCCACTCCCGTGCGACGCGCCGTTTCGGCGGCAGCGATCGCGCGGATGCCGGTATCCACACTGATAATCAGCCGCACGCCCTCGGCCGCGGCGCGTTCGATGACCTCGTCGCGCATGCCATAGCCTTCACGGATGCGATGCGGGACGTGAAAATCAGCGGCACCTCCGCAGAGCTCGATGGCTGTCTTGAGAATGACGATCGCGGTGGTGCCGTCGACGTCATAGTCGCCGTAGATCAAGATCTTCTCTTTACGCTCCAACGCCGCCTCCAGCCGGTCCAGCGCGGATTTCATTCCGTTCATCAGCAGTGGGTCGTGGAGATCGCTCAATTCCGGCGAAAGAAAATGGGCAGCGGCCTCTGGTTCTTCGATCCCGCGCTGCACCAGCAGGTCGGCGAGCACGGGCACAGCAGAAGGATGGATCCTAAGTTTGGAATCCTGCAAGGCCGCGCGCAGCAGTATAGCTTTCGGAGAATTCAGCGGATTGGATATCCAGCGCATACGAAGGTTTCGGGAAGGAACCAGATTAGCAGCACCGCCCTGTTGCCGCAGAAGTATGCCCCTCGACGGTTCGAGCACTGGGGTAGGCATACCAGCGTAATTCACGAATAAGCCGAGATTGCCGATGCAAACAAAGCGAGGAAAATGCAATGACTCCGGCAACGAGCACAACCAAAGCGGCCGAGCCGACAGAACTACGCTGGGATCCGGACAATGTTCCGCCTTTCCCTGCGATCGCCTTGAAGGCGTTGAAACTTATGTCAGGTACGGACACGTCCTTGCTGGAGCTCTGTGATCTGATCCGCCCCGATCCGGCGTTCTCGACTGCAGTTCTTAGGATCGCAAACTCTCCCCTCGTGGCGTTCTCCAAGAATGTTACCAGCGTGATTCAGGCATCCATGCTGCTGGGCTTTCAGCGTCTGAGGCGATTGGTCATCACGGTCGGCCTGAAGGCGTATCTCACGGACTCGTTCAGCCCGGTCATGAAGTCGTGCTGGCG
This sequence comes from Terriglobales bacterium, assembly GCA_050014035.1. Taxonomy (GTDB): domain Bacteria; phylum Acidobacteriota; class Terriglobia; order Terriglobales; family Acidobacteriaceae; genus Acidiflorens. The sequence goes on along the minus strand of JBEKED010000001.1, from coordinate 53,392 downwards.
TCACAGCGTCGCCTGCGCCATCATCGCCGAGCGCAGCGCCACCTGGAGCTCATTGGACAAGGAATTCGCCTACGCCGCGGGCATTCTGCATGACATCGGCAGGGTGGCTCTTGCCGCGGTCATGTGCGAGCAATACGCTCTCGTCATCGAGCGCGCGGCAGGCCATCCCCGGGATCTTTTGCAGACCGAACGCGAGTTGTGCGGAATCGATCACTGCCAAGCGGGACGTTCGTTGGTAGCGGCCTGGAATCTTCCCGAGGCGTTCCTCGAAATTACGGCGTGCCATCACGCTCCAGAAGTACACCTGCAAGGCACGGCTTCATTGCTTCCCCCTAGTTGCGAGTTAGCGGATGCGCTTGAATTTGCGGTGGTCCGCTGCTTGTCGTCTCGCACCTACGTCGAAATTCTCGCCGAGTTTCCCGAGCGGGCGCGAAAGCGTTTCCCGGGCGAAGCCAAAGATCTAGCCGCCGAGATCGCCAATGAGATCAAAGTAATGGAATCGGTGTAATGGAATCGGTGTAAGCCAGAGATACAGCCAGAAGCCCTCCTACCGCTCTTCGTCCTGATCCGGCTCATCGATCATGAATCCGCCGCCATCATCCGCCAGTTCGCGCAGGTGTTGATAATGCTCGTACCACTCCGTGCCCGCTTCAAAGACAAAGACGCATCCCTGGTACGCCCATCCCAACTGCACGAAACCGGTTTTGCCGATGTAGGCCTTCAGCCAGCGGCCTTCTTCGATATCCTCGTCGGTTCTGAAATCGCTGTCGGCCAGGAGCTGCGACAAGCGATCTAACTCTTCCCGGCTCAGCGCCCAGGTGTGCATGGTCAGGAAGACCGCGCCCGTCGATTTGGCCAGCTCCACGAAATCCTTCCACCCGTCTGGATTCTGCTCCGAGTCCCATAGCACGCTAGGAACCTCTTCGCACTCGACGTAGCCAGAAAAGCGCCGCATGCCCAGCCCTTCAATGAAGGCCGTCATATCGTCTTTCATGCCCGTCAGGTCGTCCGGTTGTGGAGACATGGAATTCCAGTATTGTAAGCCTTGGCCCGCTCACCTGCCAGCGCGCGTAGGTTTGGTGGAGAACACAAAAAAAAGCCTCCCACAAGGAGAGGCAGGAATGGATGTCCGGGGCGTCCTCGCCCGGCCATCCCGTTGCCGCGGAACTTTTCTGCGCGAGCCCTACTGCCTGCGCGAAACTTACTGCGCCTTTTTTGCGGCTTCCGCTTTTCCCGCGTCGCTCTTGGCATACTTGCGGCGGAAGCGCTCCACCCGGCCAGCGGTATCCATAAGCTTCTGCTTGCCGGTAAAGAATGGATGGCAGGCAGCGCAGATTTCCACGCTGATGTCGCCCTTGTGGGTGGAACGGGTGACGAATGCATTCCCGCAGGCGCAATGCACGCGGATTTCACTGTAATGCGGATGAATGGCTGCTTTCATGTAAGTTTCCAAACCTCGAATTCAGAACTTAGATTCTATAGGAGCTAGAAACGATTCAGCAAGCCAACTCGGCTCGGCAGTCGGTCACTTTGTCTAATCCCCAACCATTGTCATCCTGAGCGAAGCGAAGGACCTGCTTTTTGCTGGCAGCAACTCCAACTCGCCTCGCTGAGTTTTCAAAACTGCGACACCACCAATCGGCTCGGTAGTATCTCGGTTCCAGTATTGACCGCCGGAAATCAACGAACCGGCAAGTACACGACTATCACCAAGCTCTGGAGCCCAGTGTTTTTCTTCGTGCAACTTCGTGTCCTTCGTGGGTGGAGCTTTTCCTGAACTGAGCCCCTATCTAAGAGCGGAACCTCATTGACACCGCCTGCTAAACTAGATTGATAGCAAACAAAATGTTGCTCCAGAAAAATTCCGTTCTTTGACAACTGAACTTGGGTAACGCCCGGCCGTTAGCAAATAAAGTATTTATTTCTCAAAGACTTGGCGTGAAACAACCCGAACCAAGCGAGCTAAGTCATTGATTATAAATATCCTACATCTAAGTCCTTATTCCTCAAAGATCTGGAGGAAACCAGCCGCTAAGGGCATGATTCCAAAAGATCGGCATAGGGGGGTGGGGGTTACCTGTACAGAGAGAACAGCCGGATCCCCATGAAATCAGCGAGCTAAGTCATTGATTTATAAATACCTTAATGTAAGTCATTATTCCTCAAAGACATGGGAAAAAGCCGACCACTAAGTCTCTAATTCCAAAAGACCGTCGCAGGAGGGGGGAGGGGGTACCAGCTAGAGGGCGGCGGATCACTTCACAATTGGTTTTCCTTCGGGTGACTTCGTGCTCTTGGCAATGAGCTAACGGCCGATACATCCAAAACAAAACGGCAGGACCGACCCCCTGCCGCCTCGCTGTATCCAAGATTTCGGGGCCCCTTACTTACCTTTATTGACCACTTTCTTGAGTTCGTTCCCGGGAGTGAATTTGGCGACTCTACGAGCAGCTATTTTGATGGTGGCACCCGTCTGCGGGTTTCGGCCATTGCGGGCCTTGCGCTGCGAGACGGAAAACGTGCCGAATCCAATCAAAGCTACTCTGTCCCCTTTTCTAAGGGCAGCAGTGACGCTGTCCACGGTGGTGTCGATCGCGGTGGTCGCCTGCGCCTTGGAAATATTACAGGCTCCGGCGATGCGGTCAACCAGATCAGCTTTATTCATGCTCTCTCCTGACACTAGTCGTTACGGTTCCCGCGCATCGGCCGGGGAGGGAGAGCGCAACGCGCAAGCACCGGCGATGGCCATTTTCGCCCATGCGGCGGGATTGTCAATGGGAAACACGTGCCAGTTGCCGGTTTTGACACCTCAAGTGAATTTTCGCCGGTAGCGATTGAAGAAGGAGTTGATCGTGTCAAGCGCTCTTCGTTTGATTTCGCGATGAGCAATTTTTCCTCGCTTCGACACTGTTCTCCACAACCCAGCGTTCCTCTCCACAGGATGTGCACAGAGAGGAAACGCTTTCGAGTTGCGGCGCAGAGGGGTTGGGGTGCAGAGTCTACTTACAGGACAAAGTACACAATCATGAAAACAGCAGCCGAAGTTTGCCCGCTGTGCGCGGGCTCGGGATGGAAGACAGTTTCCGGAACGCCCGACGGCGGCGTCACGCGCTGCGATTGCCAGTTGCGAGCGCGCGGCGGCGCTTTGACCGCAGCGGCGCGGATTCCGAAGAGATACGAGCACTGCGAGCTATCGAATTTCACCACGGATTTCCCGGGAGCCGATTGCTCGATTGCGCTGGCCCAGATCAGTGCATCGCGCTTCGTGCAGGAGTTTAATTCGCGAGACGGCGCTGGGTTGCTGCTGGTCGGTGGAATCGGAACCGGAAAGACTCACCTCGCGGTGGGTATTTTGAAGGAACTAATCGCCACCCGAGGAAGCGCCTGCCTTTTTTGCGACTATCGCGAACTGCTGAAACAGATTCAGAATTCCTACAACGATTCTGTGCAGGCGACCGAGTTGCAGGTGCTGCGGCCGGTGTTTGAAGCCGACATCCTGTTGCTTGATGAACTCGGCGCCGTGAAACCGAGCGAGTGGGTGTGGGATACGGTTAGCCTGATCCTCAATACTCGCTATAACGACAATCGAACCACCATCATCACGACAAATTTCGCGGACGAGCCGGCCGCTGGTGTGGCTCGGTCGCTTTCGCCGGCGCGAGCGGCGGCTCGCGAAGAAACGCTCGGCGACCGAATCGGAGAGCGTATGCGCTCCCGATTGCACGAGATGTGCCGCATCGTGAAGATGGACGGACCGGACTTCCGGCAAAAGTTTAAGAGTGCTAGCTTCGGTTGAGGTCTGACCTCCACTACAATCTCCAAGTGCTGACCGAACGCATCGAGTTCCGGCCGGAAGCTGACGCTGAGGTCTTCTCCGCTGTGGCCGCTGCCCCGGCTGTGTTTGCTCTGCGCGGCGAGGATACGAATTCCGAGCCTTATATCAGCAAGACTGCTAACCTGCGGCGGCGGCTGCAGCGACTGCTTTCCACGCCGGAAGAGCGCACCAAACGCCTCAATCTGCGCCATCGAGTTCACGGGATCGAATACACGTTAACCGGCTCCGACTTCGAATCTGGATTCGTCCTTTATCAAGTCCTGCGCACTGCTTTTCCCAAAACCTACGCGAATCGCCTGCGGCTGCGCTTTGCTCCTTTGGTCAAGCTTCATCTGGAAAACGAATATCCCCGTGCTTCGATCACCACGCGGTTGGGACGGATTTCTGGAAAGCGGCTTCCAGGGACAAACGTTTACTACGGGCCGTTTGCTTCGCGGGTGGCGGCGGAAAAGTTCATGAACGACGCGCTCGATTTTTTCAAAATGCGACGATGCGTGGAAGACCTCCATCCTGACCCGAAATTTCCAGGCTGCGTTTATTCCGAGATGAAGATGTGTCTGGCGCCCTGCTTTCGCGGTTGTACCGACGAGGAGTACCGCGCCGAAGTAGTGCGGGTCGAGGATTTTCTGGACTCGCGCGGGGAATCGCTAAAGCGACAAATGTCGGCCGAGCGCGACAGCGCCTCCGCGAAAATGGAATTCGAGACGGCCGCGGCTATTCATGCGCGGCTCGATAAACTCACTCCGGTTTTGCAGCAGTTGCCTGAATTCGTCCATCGGATTGACCAGTTGCACGCCGTGATCGTGCAAAAATCCGTGCAAAAGTCCGAGCAAAAATCCAGGCAGCCTGAGAGCGTCGCATTATTCCGCGTTGACGCGGGCGCAATCGCGGGGCCGCTGGAATTTCCCATCTCAGGATCGGAGCACACGAAATCGCAATCGATGGAAGCCCGCATCGAAGCCGCCCTGACGGCATTTCCCGCAGCCAAGCCGAGTGCCGCGATGGAGCGCATGGAGCACCTCGCGATCCTAAGGCGCTGGTGCTATCGCGGAACGAGGACGGGCGAAATTTTCTTTGGCGATGCCAGGGGAGAGCTGCCGATGCGCCGCCTGGTGCGCGGAATCGGACGAGTTTACAAAGGAGAGGCGCCGGATCAGTCGTTCGTCGATGGTCGTTAGTCGTTCGCTAGCAATCGTTCGCCAAAGACCATCGACGAACGACCAAAGAGGTTTGGGCTTCTCCTGTCGACACCAGCCTTCATACAATGGGATCACTATGGCGAAGAAAAACACGAAAGCGAGAACCAGGAAAACGTCAACCAAGTCTGCATCTAATAAGAAAGCTGGGTCGCGACCGGCATCCCTCGATCAATCGCTACGCGAGCACGTGCTTTACCTGCTGCAAGGGGGCGGAGCGCACGCTAGCTTCGACGATGCCATGGGTGACTGGCCCGTGCAACTCGCCGGAGTCAAAGTTGCGAACTTTCCTCATACCGCCTGGATGCTGCTGGAACACATGCGCCTCGCGCAGTTGGACATCCTGGAGTTCAGCCGCAACTCGAAGCATGTTTCTCCGAAATGGCCCGAAGGCTACTGGCCGGCATCGGAAGCACCCTCGAATGAGAAGGTTTGGACCGCGAGTATGGCCGCTTTCAGGAAAGATCTGCAGGTGATGGAGCGGCTCGTCTCCGACCGCAAAGTCGATCTCTACACCCGGATCCCGTGGGGCGATGGACAGACAGTTTTGCGCGAGGCGCTGCTGGTGGCTGACCACAATGCTTATCACCTTGGACAACTGGTGATGCTGCGGAAGAGCATTGGAATCTGAGAAGTCTGTTTCACCGCCGAGACGCCGAGAAACTCTTGGCCAAGTTCAAACACGAGAGCCCCAAAAGGTTTTCTCGGCGCACTCGGCGTCTCGGCGGTGAACAAGTTCTAAGCGGCACGAACCGGCGCGCGCTCTGGCCGCTTCCGGAACACAACCCGAATCTCCTCCCGCCAGTGCTCGTCAATTCCCAGCACTTCCCAGTCGATCTCGGGCGACAGATAACGCAGGATTGTGTCGGTCGTGGGATGAAGGCGCAGAGCGGGCGCGACCAGCAGGAGTAGAGGCTTCAGCGGCGAGATCACGCGTCCGGGAAAATAACCAAATTGCGCAAATTCTCCGCGACTCTGGTGCCAGGCAACGCGCGACCAGTAATCCACCCCCTGCAGGGGAAGATGGATATCCTCGTCGGCTTTGAGTTCGATGACGGCCAGGCGGGCCTCGCGCGTTTCAGCCAGAATGTCAATCATGGCTCGGTCCGCGGCGGCGAATGCGGGCACTTGGGCGTACACGAACTCCGATCGCAGCCGGCCGTCAAGCGCCGCGATGTCGCGGACGACCAGCGATTCCAGCCAGCGCTCCGGATGCATGCGCCACAGCGCGTGGTTCTTAGGACCGTCCTTGTGCCGGACCGCCGCGGCCAGTCGCACCAGATCGGCAAACTGGGTTTCGTTCTCCGAGTTGAGAACGCGCTCTTCCGGACCCACGCCAAACACGATTTCCTCACTGCTTTGGAAATTTGTCGGATCGTGCGCAATCCGCGCTTGGGCAAATTCCAGGCCATGCCTTCGGAACGAAATCAACGCGGGAGAGATCACGACGACTTCCGCTTGCGGCAGGATGCCCCCAATGCGCACCATGGATTCCGCAAAGCGTTCGCGCGTCAGCCCCTCATCAAAGGAATGGACCAGCCGGGTTGCCAGGTTGCCGCAATCGCCGAGATCGACCGGAACCAGCGCATCCTCCCGCTGGTCGAATTCGTACAAGTACCATTTCGCCGCTGTGGGATGCAGATGCGCCATGCGCTGCCGGGTCAATGCAACCATGCCATTTGGCACAATCAGAACCAGCCCTTCGACGACGCGACGCTCCCGCTGTGCCAAGCGGCACGCCTCGAGCCAAAGAATTCCGCAGGTCAGCGCGCCATCGACAGTCGCCTGCGATTCTTGGTCGTTGATTCCAACGACGGCGAGAGCGCGCTGCCCCTTCCGCAGCCAGCCGCGCAAGCAGGCGGGACCGAAGGAGTGTTCGAGATCGATACTGGTAGTGAGCCGGACCACGGTCCATGCAGGGAGATTTTTCTCGAGCGCCCGCCGCAACCGAGGTTCGTAGGCGACGCGCGCACCTCGTCGCGCCGCAGGCGACCGCTGATCGCGATCGCGGCAGAAGTCGAGCCGAGTTGGCCGATTCTGCCCCATGCGCTGGACCTGCAACCGAAGCGTAGTGGCCTTCATATCTGCATCCAGCACGCGGCGCACGATATTCCGCTCATGCGACCAGAGGTGCAGCAGGCATTTGTTGTACTCGCCGGAAATCGAATACTTTGACTCCGCCAGATCGAACACGATGGTGCTGTCTTCCACAACCACGGCGACACGTGCGCCGTTGAGAAAATCGGAGAGCATCTGGCTGAGCGATTCTGGGGTCACAAGTCAGTATTATTCGCCTTGCCCGATACGGCGTCAGTGATCCATGGGCCGCAAAATTGTTTGGTTTTGTGCCGGTGCGAGGCAGCTTCACTTCCGTAATCTCACTCCGCGGACTCACGCGCCTCGCCTCATGGGATAATGCAGTAAGCACTGCGAATCGTTTGTGAGGCAAGGGCATCCAAAGTATGGTGATTGCCAATCAGAAACATTTTTTCTTCGAGCACTACGGACTTACTAACCACGACCTTGAGACTTACTTGGCTGCGGCGCTCTCGGCTGGTGGCGACTACGCCGATCTCTATTTCGAATACCTGACCTCGACCTCGCTGATGGTGGATGAGTCGCTGGTGAAATCGGCCTCGCAGGGAATTTCGGCGGGGTGCGGCGTGCGCGTCGTTTCCGGAGAGCGCACCGGCTACGCTTACACGGACGATCTTTCTCCGCAGCGTATTCTCCATGCTGCGCGCACCGCGGCGCTGATCGCCAGCGCTCCGGCCAAGTCGACAGTCGCTGGATTCCAGCAGAAGCCGGCTCGCAGCTTGTATCCAGTAGCCATGCCGTCAGTCGACGCGGACATTACCGCCAAGGTCGAACTGTTGATGCGCGCCGACCGCACTGCGCGCGGATACGACCCGCGAATCAAGGAAGTGCGTGCCAGCTACGCCGACGAATTGAGAACCATTCTGGTGGTCGGCTCCGACGGCACGTTTGCGGAGGATTCGCAGCCGCTGGCACGCATGAATGTTTCCTGTATCGCAAAGACCGACGCAAATTCGGGACGTGGAACGTCGGGCGGCGGGCGATTCTGCAACTCGACGCCCGCGAGGCTCCAGCCGGAGACATGGAAGTGGTGCTCGGTCCAGGATGGCCCGGTGTTCTGTTGCACGAAGCCGTCGGCCACGGGTTGGAGGCCGACTTCAATCGCAAGAAGACGTCGGCATTCGCCGGGCTGATCGGCAAACGAGTGGCCAGCGAAAAATGCACGGTGGTCGACAATGGCACCATGCCGTGGCGTCGCGGGTCCTTGAATGTCGATGATGAAGGCCAGCCTACTCAGGAAACCGTACTGATCGAAAATGGAATTCTGAAGGGATATCTCAGCGACAAGCTTTCATCGAAGTTGATGGGTCTGGCCGATACCGGTAACGGACGGCGTGAAAGCTACGAGCACATTCCGATGCCACGCATGACGAACACCTACATGCTGGCCGGGCAAGACGATCCTGGAGACATTATTCGTTCGGTGAAGAATGGCGTTTACGCGGTGAACTTCGGCGGCGGGCAAGTAGATATCACCAATGGCAAGTTTGTTTTCTCCGCATCGGAAGCGTATCTCATAGAAGACGGACAGATCACGGCTCCGATCAAAGGCGCAACCCTGATCGGCAACGGACCCGATGTGCTGACGCGAGTATCCATGGTCGGCAACGATCTAAAACTCGATGAAGGTGTCGGCACATGCGGCAAAGATGGACAAGCAGTTCCCGTCGGCGTCGGCATACCGACCATTAAAATCGACCGGATGACCGTCGGCGGCACCGCCAAACGGGAAACCGGCGGATTCATGCAGTGAAGCTGTGTTCTAGTTTGTCATCCCGAGTGAAGCGAGGGATCTGCAGTTTCTGTAATCAAATCCAATGCCAAGTACTGAAGCAACCAGCGATCAGCAAACGGCAACTGATCTCGATCAGCTAGCCACCGACGTAGTCCACCGCGCCATGCAAGGCGGCGCTACCGCTGCGGAGTGCGTCGTCCGCGAAGGCGACGAGTTCTCCACAGTGGTAAGGCTGGGCCAGGTTGAAACGCTGAAAGAGTCGGGCTCGCGCGCCATCGGCGTGCGCGTTTTCTTTGGACAGCGCGCCGCCAGCACGTACTCCAGCGACTTTTCGGCCGCCGGTATCGAGCGCATGCTGAAGTCGGCGCTCGAACTGGCGAAGATCTGTTCCGAGGATCCCTACGCCGGAATTCCCGAAGCTGGCAAGCTCGGATCCCTTTCCGGCGACCTCCAGCTTTATTACGAGGACGTATACTCACTACCCGGACCCGATCGCATTGATTATGCGCGGCGCGCAGAAAAGGCCGCGCTCGACGCCGATCCCCGCATCAAGAACTCCGAGGGGGGATCGTTCGATGCCGCGACTGGCAGAAAAGTGCTGGCGAATTCTCATGGCTTCGTCGGCGAATACCGGCGGTCGTACTGCTCGGTCGCTGCCGTGCCTATCGCACAGGATGAAAGGGGCGGGATGCAGCGCGATTACTGGTATTCGGTGGCGCGAAGTCTGGCGAAACTCGACTCGGCGGAGCAAGTTGGGAAAGAGGCGGCGCGCCGCACCCTGCGTCGTCTGGGTGCGCGCAAAGTGAAAACCGCGCATGTTCCGGTCGTGCTCGATCCCATGGTCGCTAGATCCATGCTCGAACACATCTTCGAGGGCGTGAACGGAGATTCGGTCTATCGCGGAGCCTCGTTCCTGGCAGGCAAGCTGGGCGAGAAGATTGCCGGAACGAACGTCACCGTTATCGACGACGGCACTATGCCCGGCGGTTTCGGCACGGCGCCTTTCGATGGCGAAGGCATTCCCGCGCGCCGCACGGTGGTGATTGAGAACGGCATCCTGAAATCGTATCTGCTTAATACCTACACGGCGAAGAAGTTGGGACTGGAAACCACCGCCAATGCCTCTCGCGGACTCGCTGGGACTCCCGGCATTGGACCGGGAAATTATTTCCTCGAACCAGGAACGAAAACGCCGAACCAGATTATTGCGGACATCAAAGACGGCCTATATGTAACTGAATTTCTGGGGCACGGCGCCAATCTGGTCACCGGTGACTACTCCCGCGGCGCCTCCGGCATGTGGATCGTCAACGGCGAACTGGCGTACCCGGTAGAGGAGATTACGGTAGCCGGCAATCTCAAAGAAATGTTCTGCAACATCTCGGAGATCGCGAGCGACCTGGAATTCCGAGGCAGCGTAGCCTCGCCAACGATTCGAATTGACGGACTCACCGTGGGCGGAGAATAGCAAGGCTCGCGCAGGAGAGCGTCGAGCAATCCGAAATCCCGCAGCCCGCAAGTGTTTTTAACATTTACTGTGTCATTCACCGTTAACAGTTCTCACATGCCCGATCAGCCCTTGCAAATCGAAGATATTCCCGGGTCGCGGGAGGGAATCCAAATCCTGCGCCTATCGGGACCTCTAACGCTTCCCAACGTATTCGGGTTTCAATCCAAAGTGCGTGCCAACCACTCGCGTGCACTCATTCTGGACTTCACTGCAGTGCCTTTGGCGGATTCTGCAGGAATCGGGGCGCTGGTCGGGGCCTATGTCACACGGCAACACGATGGGCGTAGCCTCGGATTAGTCGGTGTGAATCAGCGCATCCATCAGGCTCTCGAGGTCACGCGGGTGGAAGGCTTTTTTCGCTTCTACGGAACAATCGCCGAAGCGGAACAGGCGGCGTGAGCGGCATCTCACCCAGAGAGTTGGCCATGGCGCGGGCCGCTGCCGAGCTTCGCTCGGCTGGACAGACGAGGGCGTCTGTCCCTACGCGAGGATTCTAGCTGCGGGCGTTCATCCTCGCATTCAATCAAAAAGAAAAGCGGCCTGTGCCGGCCGCTTTCTTTCCCGAATTGTAATTGTGGTCTAGACGCCTTTGACGTTCTCCGCCTGCCAGCCCTTGGGGCCTTTCACTACGTCGAACTGAACTTGTTGACCTTCCTGCAGGCTGCGAAAGCCGTTTGCCTGGATGGCGGAGAAGTGAACGAAAACGTCCTCGCCATTCTGGCGGCTGATAAAACCATAGCCCTTGGCATCGTTAAACCACTTTACTGTTCCTGTTTCCATGATGTTGCTGTGTTCCTTTGGTGTTGAAGTAGCGCTGGAGCTCGCAGGATAGTGCAGATCACGCTCACGCAGATCACGCCGTAAGGCAGGTCAAGCTGTAGAGCAGAGCACTGCTAACGAACCGCAAACATCAAACGCACCTAAATTGTACATAATTGATGGTAAATGGCTAGAAAATTCTATTATTACACCAGTAATCCGTCCTGCAGCGGTCTCCTTATACAGTGTTTTCTGTAGGAATACGTTGCTCCCACTCCTCCCAAAAGTTCCCAGTTAACCGTCGGTTGCGTTTTCGCATCAAATTGAAAAATAAGGCTTATCACCTTTGGCAGGGTTCGTGCTTTCCAGTCGGTGCGGAGGGGTCTTTATGATGTCCATACACGTCGAGAACATCAGTGACCTGGCGGTAATTGAGTGCAAGGGCAGGATCACGCGCAGCGATACGGTTTTTAAGCTTCGCGATACAGTGCTGGCGCAGGAGGATTCCAGCATCATTACGTTGGATCTTTCCGAAGTCGAGGCAATGAGTGGCGGCGGCCTGGGGATGCTCGCCTTTCTGGAGCGCTGGACACGTGAACATGACATTCGCTTGAAACTGTATCGCCCCTCCAAACCGGTTTTGGAGGGATTGGTCCAGAACCGCTCCATTCTTAACTTTGAAATTGTTTCCTTCCACGAAATGATGAGCGTTCTGGCCCAGTTTGATGGCCGATACGCGATTGCCGCCTGAGCTCTCGGTTTGCAACTTCACGAGGCCTCATTCATTATCAAATGATGCGTGTTCGAATGGGGAAATGGAGCCTCGCGTTGGCGGGGTTCTGTGTTTTAGTTGCATCGATCGTCGCTGAGACGGACCTAGTCGGGGATGTTCGCGCTCACCTGGCGCAGAATTCGTTCTCGGTGGCGGAATCAGAACTTCGGACTTATAAGGCTGCGCACGGGGTTACACCCGAATATCTCGAGGCCTTGTCATGGATGGCGCGTGCAGCGGCCGCGGTCCAGCAGTGGGATCAAGCCGCTGCCTACGCCACTGAGACGCGCACTCTCTCAGAGCAGCAACTCACCACCACCAAACGCAAACTCGACGCCGAACCGCATCTCCCTGTGGCCGTCGGCGCTGCCTATGAGGTCCTTGCCCAGGAAAGGGCAGCGAAAGGGGAGCGGGTCAAGGCGATCAGCTTGCTTCGCACGGCTTTGGCGCGCTACGGGAATACATCCATACGGGCTCGGCTGCAGAAGAATCTCAACCTGCTCGTTCTGGTCGGACAACCTGCGCCTCCATTACAAGTCACTCAGTATCTTGGACCAAAGCCAGCGACGCTGGCATCGCTGAAAGGATCGCCCGTTCTTCTGTTTTTCTGGGCGCATTGGTGTGTGGACTGCAAAGCCGAAGTCCCGGTAATCGCGCGCTTGCGGCAGGAGTTCGCCCCCGAGGGCCTCGTCGTGATCGGTCCCACTCAACTCTACGGCTACGCGGCACAAGGGGTCGATGTCTCGCCTGATCAGGAGCGAGCGTATATTGAGTCCGTTCGCAGCCGCTACTACGCCAGCCTGACCGATATGCCGGTTCCTCTGAGCAAACAAAATTTCAATGCTTACGGAGCCAGCACGACACCGACCCTGGTAGTCCTGAATCGCGCCGGGAAAGTGGCGATGTATCATCCGGGAACGCTCTCGTACGAGGAACTAAGATCCGCCCTGGGAAAGGCGGCAGCGCGCTGAACCAGGGCCAGATTGGAATATGGATCGAAATGTATTAATCGGAATGACCACCGGCGCCAGCATCATGTTCGGCTTTGGCATCGTCTGGCTGCTGATAGGACTGCTGGTCGCAGCCTCGTCCACAGGTTTGCGGCTTTCGCTTCTTCTCGCGGGCATCGCCCTGGGAGTGTCGGTCGCGACACTGGGTTTTCTGACCACACGGCTGCCGCGCGACACAGTTCCCCCGACCCCTGACCAGATAGCGGCCTTCCGCGCGACAGGGCGGCGCTTCGGCCTGATTTTTGGTCTGGAAACGGCTGCGATTATTGTGGCCGTGGCCGGGTTGAATGTCATCCATTATCCCGGCTACATCCCGTGTGCGATCGCCCTCATTGTCGGCGTTCATTTCTTCCCATTGGCGCCGTTGTTCAGGGCGCCGATCTACCACGTGACGGGATTCCTGGGCTGCGTGATTGCCCTCGCCGGTGCTTTTGCGGCCGATGACATCCTTCGCCAAAGAGTAGTGGGGTTATCTTTCGGGTTGCTGCTGTGGGCCACCGCCGCGTGGATCGCATGGCAAGGCTTCTCCGCCCTACGCCAAGGCACGAGCAACATGCCCCGCATCTGAGTTTCGTCTCGAAGCGCGGGTTGCGGTTACGGCAGGCTACAACGCAGCCTGCTCCCGGCGGCGCGCCTGTATCTCGATATACACATTGATCAACGAAACCGCCGCCGGGGTTACGCCGGGAATGCGCGAGGCTTGGCCCAGCGTTTGCGGGATGACCTTACCAAGTTTTTCCTGCATTTCGCGCGACAACCCGCTCACCGCGCGGTAGTCGAACCAATCGGGAATGCGGCGCTGCTCGGCCTTCTTGAGACGGTCGATGGCGCGCTGCTGCTGGTCGAGGTATCCAGCGTACTTAATTTCAATTTCGACGGATTTGAGTTCGTTGTGGATTTCAGATGAGAGATGGGCCTGGGAAACATTAACCGCCGAGGCCGCCGAGTTCGCTGAGGAACTTCTTTCAAAAAAACCAGGCAGGAGATCCCGAAGAACCGGCGCCAGTTGCTCGATCGTAATTTCGGGACGCTTCAGCAGTTGCGCCAGCGACTGGCCAATGGCGGCAGATAGATCGTGCGAGGTTGATTTGTTGTCAGCCAAAGCGGCTGAGCTTTGCTCAGGTGGGACGGACGAATGCGTCCGTCCCCACGCGGGCAATGCGGCGGCTGTAAGTTTTGTCCTCTCCAGCACTTGCTTTACTTCCTCCAGCCGCTGCTGCTTGGTTTGAAACTCGGACCAGGCCTCATCCGAGATCAGGCCAACGCGCCGTCCGTGCGGAGTGAGCCGGCGGTCGGCATTGTCGATGCGCAGGTGCAAGCGGAACTCCGCCCTTGATGTAAACATCCGGTACGGTTCGTTGGTGCCTTTCGAGATCAGATCGTCGATCAGAATCGCCGTGTAACCTTCGGTGCGGTCAAGAACCAGCGGCGCTTCGTTCTTTGTCTTCAAAGCCGCGTTGATTCCCGCCATAATCCCCTGGCAGGCCGCTTCTTCGTATCCCGACGTGCCATTGATCTGGCCGGCTAGAAACAGGCCTGCAATCTTTTTCGTTTCCAGCGTGCGCTTCAGTTCGGTGGGATCGATGGAGTCGTACTCAATGGCATAACCGGGGCGCATCATCTCCGCGTTGTCGAGGCCGGGAATCGACTTGAGAATTGCCAGTTGCACATCGATCGGCAGCGAGGTGCTCATGCCGTTGACGTAGATCTCGTGGGTGTTCAGGCCTTCGGGTTCCAGGAAAAGCTGGTGCGTCAGCTTGTCGGGAAACTTTACGATCTTATCTTCTATCGAGGGACAATACCGCGGTCCGGTCGATTGAATTTGCCCGCTATACATGGGCGAGCGGTGCACGTTCTGGCGAATGATGCGATGCGTTTCTTCGGTGGTAAAGGCGATGTAGCACGGCACCTGCGAATCGTGATGGGCGACGCGACGGGTGCGAAAACTGAACGGGGTCGGGTCGACATCGCCGGGCTGGCGCTCGAAGCGCGCCCAGTCGATGGTGCGCCCGTCGAGCCGCGGAGGCGTGCCGGTCTTGAGCCGGCATCCGCGCAGGCCGAGCTTCTTGAGCGCCTCGCCGAGCAGAACGGCCGCCGGCTCTCCTGAACGCCCCGCCGGATACTGCTGCTCTCCGCAGTGGATTAGACCATTGAGAAAAGTACCGGTAGTGATGATGACCGCGTTCGCGGAAACGCGGCGGCCGTCGCGAAGGAGAATGCCGGTAATGATGCGTTCGCCGTTCCCTGTTCGTCGCACGCAGTTCGCAACTTCCTCGCTTCGCGAGGGATGACCATTCGCATCGTCATCGGAACCAGCGAACGACGAACCACGAACAGCGAACGACTCAACAATCACATCGGCCACTTCCGCCTGTTTGATCTTCAGATTCGATTGCGACTCCAGCACTTCACGCATCTTCAGGCGATAGGCCTGTTTGTCGCACTGGGCACGCGGCGACCAGACGGCGGGCCCGCGCGAAGTGTTGAGCAGGCGGAACTGAATTCCGACCGCGTCGGTGATTTCGCCCATGATGCCGCCGAGCGCGTCCACTTCGCGCACCAAGTGGCCCTTGGCGATGCCGCCGATCGCCGGATTACAGGACATCTGCGCAATCAGATCGACATTCAAGGTAAACAGAGCGGTCTTCAGACCCATGCGAGCGGACGCCATGGCGGCTTCGCAGCCGGCATGACCGGCGCCGACCACTACGACGTCGAAATGTTCGTCAAATGCCTGCATGTGCTCGTGTCGAGACCCAGAACAGCGGAGAGAATCCTGCTGAATTCATTGTAACAACGAAAGGAGGCGGGTTCCGGCAAGGCTGGCGTCGGGACGGATATCGGTCGGGACATTGCTCCGGACATTCATCCGGCGCTGCCAGGCCTAATTAATCGAGAACAGATAGGCGGTCATGTCGCGACACTCCTCCGGAGTGAGAGAGATATCGGGCATGTTGGTGCCGGGCTTGCGATGAGAAGGCTTGTCTGTTGCCTTCGGCCCTGGGAACGCCGGGAATGAAGTGGCAGGAACCGCACGAATGCATGGCCAGCTTCTTTCGCCCGGCCTCCGGGTTGCCTCCGGTCAGGCGGGCGCCGCGGGCGAAATCAAAATCGCGAAACCAGTTGCAGCCCGAGAGCGCCAAAGCTAGCGTCAGCACCGTAACAAGCGCCGCCGCGCGCCGATTGCGGAATACGTGATAAGAAGCCATCGTCTGTCCAAGAGTTACAACTGCTGCGAGTTACAATTGCTGCGCCAAGTAGTTGGCGATGCCCATTTCCCTGATGGAGTGGATCTGAGCCTCAAGGTAATCGACGTGACGCTCTTCGTCCTTGATCAGGCGCTCGAATAACGCTCGAGAGCCGTCGTCCTTGGCTTCGGTGCACACCTTCACCGCCTGGTTATACTGGCGCACGGCATCCCGCTCGTCTTTGAAATTAACGTCCATTTGCTGCTGCACGTTGCTGCCAAGTTGTGGCTTCAATCCCACATCTACCGTCGGGATGCTGTCGAGGAAGATAATGCGCTCAATGAATCCTTCCGCGTGCTTCATCTCCTCGATGGCGCGTGCCTTTGTGCGCTCGGCCAGGTGCTTGTAGCCCCAGTTCTGGCACATCTCCGATTGCGTCATGTATTGCACAATCGCCGTCAATTCGGAGCTTAGACCCGAATTCAACTGCTCGATCACCTTCTTGTCGCCACGCATGGTTTGCCCTCCGTCGTCGCCATTGTCTTATCTTGGAGAGTGACGACGATGTGACGCAGGACACAGAGCGAGGTGGAGTGAGGGCACGGTCGAAGCCGCGTTGCGCAAGAAGGTCGCCGTCATACATGCCTTGCGATTCGGTGCGTGCGACGGTATAGTTGAAGGTCATCGGGGTAAATCACATGGGGAAAATCATGGAAACGAAGGCGTTTTTGTCTCTGCTCGAGGATCGCATTCATCAATACGACTTGCTCTGTCACCCATTCTATAAAGCATGGTCGGCGGGCGAACTAACCAGCGACGATCTGCGCGCCTACGCTGAAGATTACTACCCTCACGTCGAAGCGTTTCCCGGCTATCTGGCGCAGTTGGGTGTGCGCCTGGAGGAAGGCGAACTGCGCCGGGCTGTTCTGGCCAATATGACGGATGAGAAGGGCGGCGAGGATTCTTTTGGCGAACCGGAGCGGTCGCACTCCGAACTGTGGCTCGACTTCGTCGAAGGGGTGGGTGGCAGCCGCACGGCGAAACGGCGGCCGGTAGCGGGCGTTCGCAAGCTCACCTCCTGGTTCCAGCGGGTCGCCAGTGAGGGCACTCCGGAAGAGGCACTGGCTGCTTTCTATGCTTACGAATCGCAGGTGCCGCGCGTGGCGCAAGAGAAAAATCGCGGCCTGCGCGAGCTCTACGGGGCTGACGAGAAAACCCGCGCCTATTTCACTTTGCACGCCACCGCCGACGTGTACCACGCCCAGGTTTGGCGCAATCAACTGGAGAAGCGGGTCCAGGCGAATCCGGAAACTGCCGAAAAGGCGTTGGTTGCGGCCGAGAGCGCCGCGAAGGCTTTGTGGGCGGTGCTGGATGGCTTCGAAGAGCGGCGGATGAAACGGGCAGCGGCGTAAACTGTTTACTGAAAAACTCGCGTTTCGTATCAGGGTATCGCTTTAGCGATACCGCAAGTTGTTTGAAATCAGATGCCCCTTTAGGGCCCGGATGTCCACTCCCCCTTTTGAGCCATCATGTTGCCCAAACATATTGAGCAAATATGGCCCGACCGATCCCCATTGGCGTACGCGGTGTGGCGGATGAAACCGTCGAACTGAAGCACACACTCGCTGCCCATAACTCCGAGTTGCCACCGGTATATTCGACTCCGGATATGATTCGGCTGATGGAAACGGCCGGATTCAACGCCCTGCAGCCGTTTTGCGACGAGGGAGAAATCACGGTGGGCATCTCGATCAACATCGAACACCGCGCGGCCAGCGGGATCGGCATGCGCATCCACGCCGAAGCGGAACTGGAATCGTTTGACGGCCGGTTCTACACCATGCGCGTGAGTGCGCACGATGGAACTCAGGAGATCGGGCGCGGGACCGTGGGGCGCGCCGTGGTGCACGTGCCCAGTTTCGTCGAGCGCATGCAGGATAAAGCTCGAGGCCATTAATGGTACCAGCTTGCCAGCGGCCCGGACGACGACGATAAGGATGGGAAGATGATGGAATCCCAGAGCAGCAAAGCGATCCAGTTTCGGCAGTTGCATCGCGGACCGGCCATGCTCATTCTGCCGAACGCGTGGGATGTGGCCAGCGCCCGTATCTTTGAAGAGGCCGGATTCCCAGCGATTGCAACCACTTCCGCGGGCATCGCTTATTCGCTCGGTTATCCTGACGGCGAACGGATTCCACGCGAGGAAATGCTGGCTCGTATCGGCCGCATCGCTCGCGCCGTGCATGTTCCCGTGACCGCCGATGTTGAATCGGGATATGGTTCGACTCCCGAGGACGCCGCCAGCACCACCCGCGATCTGATTGAAGCCGGAGCGGTCGGCATGAACCTGGAGGATGGTAGCAGCGATCCGGCGCGGCCTTTGATCGGGTTTGAATTGGCGGTCGAAAAGGTCAAGGCGGCGCGCCAGGCTGCCGTGGACATGCGAGCGCAAATTGTGATCAACGCGCGCACCGATGTGTACTTGCTGCCCGGCGGGAATCCGGATGCGGACTATTCTGAAGCGGTGCGGCGCTCGCTGGCGTTTCGTGATGCGGGCGCCGATTGTGTCTTCGTGCCCGGGCTCAAAGATGCAGAAACGATTGGGCGGCTGGTGAAAGCAGTAGAATGTCCGCTCAACATTCTCGCGGGCGTGGGAACGCCCTCGATTCCGGAACTCGCGACGCTGGGGGTGGCGCGAGTAAGCGTGGGCGCGGGCCCCATGCGTGCAACGCTCGGCCTGCTGCGGCGGATAGCGGAGGAACTCAAAAGTTCGGGAACGTATACCGCCATGGAGGGAGCGATCCCTTACTCCGAGGTGAACAAACTGCTCGAGACTAAGTAACAAGACATTCAGCGCCTATGACCATGAGCCGACCGCCGATTTGGTTTGGACGAACGTTTGACTTCACGTTTCCAGTGGAGCAGCATCCGAACCTGTGCGTGCGTCTACGGGGGACTCCGGCGCGGCTGGAAGAAATCGTCCGCGGCGCTGCTCGCGAAGTCCTGGTTAGGAAGCCGGGCGAAAATGAAAAATGGTCGGCCCAGGAACACGCCGGGCACTTGCTGGATCTCGAACCTCTATGGACGGCGCGGATCGAAGACTATCTTACAGACGCGTCGCAGCTTACCGTGGCTGATCTGAGCAATCGTAGAACCCACGAAGCGCAACACAACCGGCGCGCAATCGGCGAAATACTGGCCGAGTTCCGAAGCGCCCGCTCACGACTGATGAGCCGAGTCGAGAAGATCGACCCGGCAAACTTCTCACGCACGTTACTCCATCCCAGGCTGAAAACGCCCATGCGACTCGTGGACCACTTGTATTTTGTGGCCGAGCACGATGACCATCACCTGGCACACATCTGGGAACTGATCGAGGCAAGCCAGACCCCGGCGCCATCAGAAAGCAACTCGGATTAGAGGTTTCGCCTGCGGTAGCACTTCTCCGATTTCGACGGCGGGAACACCTGCAGAGTTCAGCGCGTGGGTGAGCGGACTTGCATCTTCGGCGGAAACCGCGATCAGCAGGCCGCCGGCGGTTTGCGGATCGTACAAAAGCGTGCGGATGTCGCCGGGAACCGACGGATCGTAGTCGACCATGCATTCGGCGAAGTCGCGATTCGCCTTGAGGCCGCCGGGAATGTGGCCGGCGCGGATGCAGTCGAGCGCGCCTTCGAGCACGGGAATGCTGGCAGCTCGGAGGAAAAGGCTGACGTTTGAAGCCAGTGCCATTTCGCGCGCGTGGCCAATCAGGCCGAAGCCGGTGACGTCGGTCAGGGCATGGACAGACCACTGATTTCGCCTTGCAGACATTGCTGCCGAGCTTTGCTCGGCTGGGCGGACGAGGGCGTCCGCCCCTACGTGAGCGGTGGTGATTCCTTCTCCCGTGATTACTGCGGCGGCGGCTTTGTTCAGAGTGGTCATCGATTTCACGGCCGCGTCAATCCACTCCTGCTTTGCGACACCTTTCTTGATCGCCGTCGAAATGACTCCGGTGCCGAGCGCCTTGGTAAAAAGCAAACGGTCGCCGGGTTGCGCGCCCTGATTGGCAAGGACGCGCTGCGGATGAATCACTCCCGTAACCGAATATCCGAATTTCGTTTCTTCGTCGCGGATGCTGTGGCCGCCAACCACCGTGCACCCCGCTTCGACCATTTTCGACAGGCCGCCGGCGAGAATGCGCTCCAGGATGTTGAGGTCGCCTTTATCAGGGAAACAGACGAGGGCCAGAGAAGTCAGCGGCTTTCCTCCCATCGCATAGACATCGCTGAGCGCGTTGGTAGCGGCGATTTGGCCGAAGGTGTAGGGATCGTCGACAATAGGCGTGAAGAAATCAACCGTCTGCACCAGCGCCATCTCGGGCGCGATGAGATACACACCGGCGTCGTCGGCATGATCGAATCCGACTAGCACATTAGGGTCCTGTTGCCGGGCTAATTTCCCAAGCACCGTGTCCAGCGCCGCCGGACTCAGCTTGGACGCTCAACCCGCGGCTTTTACGGACTCCGTGAGACGGAATGGTTTTATGTCGGGCACGAGGTCATTGTAGCGGAGGGGAGCATTGCAGAGGTCAGATTGCAAAGGTTAAGAAGCCACGTCGGAGGTTTCCCCCTCTGCAATCTGACGTCTCTCTTCTGACCTCTGAACTTACTTCACCGTTACCTGCGTGACCTGCAGATCGGGATAGGCGTGATTCCACTGCGCGGAGATGTTCTCAAACGTCAGCCGAAAAGGCTTGCTTTCGCCGGGACCGAGCGGCGACTGGCTGAGGTCCACGGCTTCGTCGTAGGGTCCGCCGGTCCGCAGTATGTGGATGGGAAGTTCCTCGCGTTGCGCCAATTGTCCCAGTTCGTCCTTGAACAGGATCTGTACCAGGGCATGGACGACGGTTTTATCGCCGGTGTTGGTGATGCTGCCGTCGAGATAATTGACCGTTATGCCGGCAAAATTCTGGGCTGCGCTGGTCTTCAGGTCGGAGAATTTCAGGAACGCGGCATACTGCGGGGGTGGGGCGGGCTTTTTTTGCTCGGCGCGGAAAATCAGGGCGAGGACTCCGACCACGATGCCGACGATGACGATCCCGATCAGGATAGGGCGGAGGCTGGACTCTTGCGGCTCTGCCGTGGGATTCACGTTTGGCTGCGTCAGGCTGTTCATGGTGGTCCGTCCATGGCGGGATTGTACTACCGCGGGCGGCTCATAAATACGCACTTAGGAACGGAAACTAAGGTTCACGGCTACTGGAAGTGGATGGCGTCATTGTGCTTTCCGATGGCCGCGAATCGTTAACGCGGTAGTTCCCGTAGTCAATCGTCAGGGTGGCACGCCCGCCGAGGCGGATGTAGCTTACAGACTCGTTACGATGCGGAAGCCAAAAATCCTGAACCTTCATGTACTCGTGATGGATCTCGCTTCTCTTGGTCCAGAAAGAGGGATTCTGGGCGGGTTCGGCGTCAATCCGAGTCACGGCGAAATCGGTGGCGTCAACCCAGATTTTGCCGTGATAGACATACTTGCTTCGCGCTTTCGGGTGTACCTCGAGCACGTATCGATTGCCCTGGGTGGAGGGCTCGTACGCGATCAAGGTGAAATCATAGTTGCTGCGATCGAGCAGCGTGCGGGCGTGCATTTCCGGCTCAGCGCCTTCTTTCTCGCTTTCAAGCAAGCGCTTGAAGACGCGGTCGATGATCAACTTGGATCCCTGCTGGGAGAGGATTTTGAAATTCTTTGTAGAGGGACTGTCGTAAGCTGCCTCGACGGTCATCTCCGCGTCGCGATCACCTGGGAATCCGCGATAGGCGAGGTGATAAACGCGGGTGGATTCATAGTGGCGCAGTGCCCGTTCTCGCTCTGCATTTCTGCGGACAAGATTGTTCACCACCTGGTCGACGGAGAGCGGCGCGGTTGGAATGGAAGTGGGAAGCGGGCTGGAATCGATTGCGGCTTCGCCAACACCCACGCATGCGGAGGCGCAAATAAGGAGGAATCTGATCGCCGTCAGCACTACACTCGGCATGGAAAGCGAAACTTTGCGCATAGCCACCGTTTTCCGTCAGAGACTTTAGGGTACCACCATGTTTCGAATGTTCCTGTGGTGGTTAGACGACTGGCCGACCTCGGGTGTCGAGGTTTTCGGTGTATTTTTTGACGGCGAGGCGGCAAAATCACACGGCGCGTGGCGATTTCACTCTGTCGCAGCCGGCGGGACAGACATACTCCAAGAACATTTTCAAGCACTTGCGGGAATAATGAATGGTCTGATAATTGCTTAACCAACAACGAGAATAGGAGCCCTCCCCCATGTGGATCCGTGAAGGCGAAAGGTGTGTGCATTGGAACTGGATTGCCATCTTCTCTTACGCTGCGTCGCTGGCTGTTAGCCTGGCGATTTGGAAAGGCGTGTTTCTGGCAGCGGGACGTTTACTGAAATAAGCCAGAGGGAGGAATCGGCGCCGAGCTCAACTTGCCGGTGCCGTCGATCCTTACATTATGGAATCCTGACACTACCGATCATAGTGGAGCAGCGAAAACACGTCATAGTTGGCCAGCTTCTCGCGGCCCTTCAGGAAATCGAGTTCGACCACAAACGCCAGTCCCGCGATTTCCGCGCCCAGTCCATTGGCCAGTTCCGCGGTCGCGACTGCGGTTCCGCCGGTGGCGAGCAGGTCGTCAACAATCAGAACGCGCTGGCCTTTTCCGATTGCATCTTTGTGGATCTCCAGCGCGTTGCTGCCATATTCCAGTTCGTAGCTGACCTTCACCGTTTCGGCGGGCAACTTTCCCGGCTTGCGGACGGGAACGAATCCCGCATTCAGCCGGTAGGCGAGCGCCGGTCCAAAAATAAAGCCGCGCGCCTCCATGCCGAGGACCAGGTCGATTTCTTTGCCAATGTAGTTTGCCGAGAGCGCGTCGATCAGGCGTGCGAAACCCAGCTTATCTTTCAGCAGGGTCGTGATGTCGTAAAACAGGATGCCTTTCTTCGGGAAGTCGGGCACCTCGCGGATCAACTTTTTGAGTCCGTCACAATCTACCGTTTCGATGGGCATGTTGGTTTGCACGTTAAGTCTAAGCTCCTCGAACCTGAAATGAAGAGAGCCGGGCAACGGGCTCGGCCTCGGATTCCTCGACGTTATCGATGCGCGCTGCGCGCGGTCCTTCCTGCAGGCGCGATCGCAGTCCGGCCAACTGCTCGGGCGTTCCCATGGCCAGCACTTCGACGCTACCGTCGTGATTATTGCGCACCCATCCGGTAATTTGCAGGATGTGCGCCTCACGCTCGACAAACCACCGGAAGCCGACGCCTTGTACACGTCCGCGAACTAGAAAGCGCCGAGCGTGGACGGAAGTTCGTTCTGGAGGCATTTGTGATTTCAAATTCGAAATTTGCAATTGGAAAAACGGAACCATGACAAGGGTTCAATTACAAATTACCAATTGCAAATTTCTACGCTCTCGACAAATACGTGCCTTCCGCCGTGTCCACCTTGATCTTTTCGCCTTCGTTGATGAATGAGGGCACCTGCACGACGAGTCCGGTTTCGGTCTTTGCCGGCTTAGTCACACTCGATGCGGTCGCGCTCTTCAGGCCGGGCTCGACTTCCATTACCGTCAGCACCACGGTCTGGGGTAACTCAATACCCACAGCCTTGCCATCGAAAAACTCCACCTTGATCTGCAAGTTCGATGTGAGGTAGTCCACGGCATCGCCGAGGATGTCGCGGGTCAGGTGGGTTTGCTCGTAGTTGGTTGTGTCCATGAAGTAGTAGCTGTCGCCATCGGCGTACAAAAACTCCATGTTGACCTCATCCACGTTGACCTTTTCAATGGGGTCGGGAGAGCGGAAACGGTGCTCGAACATGGCGCCGGTGCGCAGGTTGCGCAACTTTGCCTGAATGAAGGCGCGCAGGTTGCCCGGAGTACGATGTTCGACGCTGAACACGGAATGCAAGTCATTGTTGTGCTTGATGATCATGCCGGGACGGAGTTGGGTCGCAGGAATCGACATTGCTGGTTTTACATCTCCTTCACTCTGCTAGGAATTCTCGCAGCGGGGCAGGTATTCCGCCGCACTTGGGGTTAACACTTTATTCTACACAGGCAGGGAGGATTGTGGGAACAGAGCCGCTAGGGATTTGTAATTTGTGATTTGTAATTGAAAAATCTGGTGACTCGCGAGGCCTAAAATTGGAAATTACATATCACAAATTGCCAATTCCAAAATCGGGGCTAGAATGGAAGTGAAGTGGAGGTTTCTATGCATATTGGGAAATATGAGAGTTCGGACGGCTCCGCCGGCACCGCAGTCACTTTTTTGCTGATCGGGCTCGGCGTGGGCGCTGCCCTCGGTCTATTGCTGGCTCCGAAGGCTGGGCGGCAATTGCGGAAAGACCTGCGACGTTCTTATGGTGATGCCTTAGATACGGTGTCGGAATGGACGGACGAGGCCAAAGAGCGCTTCGAAGAAGCGGTCGAAAAGGGCGCCGGTTTCGCCGACGAACTGCGGGCTAAGGCGGAGCCGCTCAGCGACTTACTGCGACGCCCGTAAACTCCGGCCCCCAGTTCGGGGATGGAATCGTCAGCCGCGGGGGCGACCGAGCCTGCGGACTGCCAGGCGTGTTACGGCTCGATCTGAGTTTCGTCCTCGAGCGTGCGCTTCTTTTTGTGGACGTTGCGGATCACAACGCCCACGGAGAAACGGAAGTTGTCCTGCTTCTGCTTGCCGACGGACGGGAAATTTGTGCCAGTCTGTAAATAGTCGGCCTTGAAGCGAATGGCGAAACGCTGGTTGATTCTGCGGTCCCCGCCAAAGCCTGCGACCAGCGCGCGGCCGGTGCCGACTTCGGTGACCAGAGGACCTGGTATGACGGGAGTGGCAACGCCCCTTGCGCCCTGATGTCCGTACAGAAGCTCGCCAAACGGCGTCCACATTCCATACTTGCGGCGGGCAAATTGCGCGCCAAAAAGAAAGTTGTACTCTCGGGTGGACACGTTGAATAGGGAAGCCCCATCTGGCTCGTAGGTCTGATTGCCTGGAAATGGCGCCGGTGAAGCGCTGGGAATTTTCGACGTTCCGAAGAACTGGCCGCCCTCGACGACGAACCCCAGCCAATTGGTCACATTGCCAGCCAGAGAAGCATCCCAACCGGGCAGCCCGGCCCAGTGTCCGGCGTTAAAAAGACCGGCCTCGGCGTAGGAACCGCCGCCAAAGAGTTCAATCCGAGGATACTCGGGCGCGGGTAATGGCTTGGCGACTGGAGGTGGAGTTGGAATCGGAGTTGGCTCTTGAGCCGGTGCTTGCGCCGTAGTTTGATCTGTAGTGGGAGCCGGAGTTGGGGCCTGCGCCCACGAGATAACACTGAGCGCAACCACGCCGGCCAGAACTCCCACGTATGTCCTCACGATTCCTCCTTTAAAAGCGGTTGCCAGTAACCAGTTCGCAGATTCATAAGCGAGCCTTTCTGGCTCCAACGGATGCGAGCAGATCAAGGACATCATCTTGCATCTCGAGACTTGAAAACTAGCTACTGACTGCTGGCAACCGGTTTTCCGAAGACTGTATTGTAGCGAAGCTGGATGTCTCCGCATGTGCCCTGCTCTGGCGAATAGACCACGCAGGTATCAAAGGGCCGTGAATAGACGTGCAGGGTTACAGCACGCTGGTTCGCTTCCCGCGGATTCACCACCCGGTGCACAGGTTCTCGCGGATCGACCGCGCACGGATTGGCCGACGTCAACTCCACCGTGTTAGATGCCAGCAAGCGGCACCTTCCTGTCTCTACATTCTCAAATTCGACGTGAAAATTTTCCACCAGCAGCCTGCCCACCGGCGCCGCCATCCAGCAATTCTGACCGCGATGATTGTGCACTGAACTACCCTGGCCGACTTCCCAGCAGATGGCGATCAGTTCGTAGAGGTCCGTCTTGTCGATCAGGTTGCGCGTGTAGTGTTGCCAGTTCCAAGTCAAATAAGGCGCGAGGCTGGCTTGTTCGACTGGCGCTTTTGCGAGCAATGACCTGACCTCCGCCGTGTTATCAAAGGCGGAGGGGGGTAAGGTGCGAAGTTCCCGCACCAGTTTTTCAATAGGAACTCTCGGTGCTTCTGCCGGATCACACATGTATGTAAAGGTACGCGACAAACTATTGAGTATACCGTGCCTTGAAGGTGCGGGACGCTGTTGCTAGGCTTGGACGCTCTTGCACACGCTTAGAGTCTGGTTGCTTCTATACAATCGAGGGCGGTTGAAAAATCCATGGATATCAAGCTCACTGAAACCGAAGTTCGCGTGCTCGGGGCGCTGATCGAAAAAGATATCACCACACCGGAGTACTATCCGTTGTCGCTGAACGCGCTAGTGAACGCCTGTAATCAGAAGTCGAACCGCGAACCGGTGATGCAACTGGATGAAGATGCGGTGCGCGACGCGCTCGAAGGTTTGCAGGAGCAGCGTTTGGCTGGACCGGCGCGCGGCGCCGACAGTCGCGTGACCAAGTATGAACAGCGTCTACAGGAGGTGTTTAACTTCACCCGTCCGGAGATAGCTGTGTTGTGCGTGCTTCTATTACGTGGTCCGCAGACGCCGGGCGAACTGCGCGGACGCACGGAGCGGTTGCATCACTTCGAAACACTGGACGACGTGCAATCGGCCTTGCAGAAACTGATGCAGCGCGATCCTCTGCTGGCGAAGGTACTGCCGCGACGACCGGGAACGAAGGAATCGCGGTACGCCCATCTGTTGGCAGGAGACGTAGTGGAAGCCGAGATGCCCGTTTATGCCAGCACCGCGGGCGAACGCAATCCGGCGGATGCCGAGCGCATCGCACGGTTGGAAGGAGAAGTGGCGGAGTTGCGGCGGGAAGTTGGGGAAGTCAAGGATCAGTGGGAGAGATTCCGCCGACAGTTTGAGTGATGTCACAGGCCAGAGTGCCCCAAAAAACCATCGACGCGGTCGCAGCGGTGAAAACCCTTGCCTGCGCGTAGCTCGGGGTGCCTGGCTTGGGGAGATTTCCGCGATGCGATCAGGCTGCGCGACTTGACATCGTAATCACCTGGGACAAACGAAGGGAGCAGGGTGAGAACGGCCCAGGTACGACTTCCGTAATGGTCCTTTAGGACGGGGGGTAGGTCCTTTCGAAACCTATGCAGCGGTGAAAAGGCGCGTCAGAATGGGATTTTGGAGGGCTTCATCCCCTGGGACCCATGCCTACTACAACCGATGCCGTTCTCACTCCCCTTCCTGTACATCGAAAGAGCGTCGCGCGGGTGGCTCTGTTTGACTTGACTGAGGCCTCTTCGCAGCTGATCACAGAATGCTTCCGTCAGTTTGGAATCGAGACGGTTCCGATCGCGCACGAAAACGTGGGTCGACTGCAACACGAGAAATTCGAGGCTTGCGTCTTGCCTCTGGGCGAATCCGCTGGCAGCATCATCGAATTAGCACGATCCTCGGCGTCCAACAGCCGGGTCATCATCTACGGGCTGGGCGGCACCGCGCAGGATGCCATGCGATATTCGAAGTTATGCATTAACGCGGTATTTCACGAACCGCTGGAGCGGTCGGCTGCGATGAAGCTGGTACGCTCGACGCGAATGTTGGTGTTGCACGAATTCCGGCGCTACGTGCGTATCCCAGTCATGACCGAAGTTGGCATCGCGCTGGCGGACGGCGGGCGCATCACCGCCACCAGCCAAGAGATCAGTTCGGGAGGGATGTCGCTCAAAGGCAATCACACGCCCGAGCAGGGCAGTCAGGTGGAGGTGTCGTTTTCACTGCTGACGCTGCCGCGCGTCTGGGTGCGAGGCCAGGTTACCTGGAAGAGGAGCAACAAGAACTTCGGAATTCGTTTTGACGCCAGCGACGAACGGCGGCAACGGCTGAAAGAGTGGATCGTGGCGTACCTCGAAGCGTAGAGAGCTTCCGCTTTCAGTTTGTCGGCTTTCAGGTAAACCTTCCTTCCCGGCTACAATAGCCGCGTGAGTTCCTCTTCCGCCGTGACTGAGCCGGAGCAATCCTCCGATTTGGAAACTCGCCGATTCTCGGTCGGACAAAGAATCCTCTTGTGGCTCATCAGCGGGGCGAGCTATCTGGCGATTTCATTGATTGGTCCGACTCTCCGCTATTCGATATCGTGGGAAGAGCCGCCTTCGCCGCCGGACGCGATTTATGAAAAACCTGTCATTTACTCTTTCTGGCACCGGGCCGTATTTGCCAGCGCGTGGGTATGGAGGAAGACCGGAATTGCAGTAATGGTGAGCCGCAGCTTCGACGGGGAGTACATCGCGAGGACGATTGAAAAACTTGGCTTTGTCGCAGTGCGAGGGTCGAGCAGTCGCGGTGGCGCTGCGGCGCTGCTGGGATTGAAAAGCCAACTGGAACAGGGAAACCTAGTGGCGTTTACGATCGACGGTCCGCGCGGCCCGAAATATGTGGCGAAGCCTGGTCCGGTGCTGCTGGCGCGGGCCACCGCGTTGCCGATGGTGGCATTCTATGTGGCGTTGAGCGATGCCTGGGTGCTGAACACATGGGATGCGATGGCGATTCCCAAGCCATTCTCGAAAGCGCTGGTGCGCTTCAGCGGCAAGATCCAAGTTCCCGGCAATGCGGAATCGGATGCGCAGATGATGGAGTTCCACCGTCGGCTTCAGGCGGCGCTCGAACGCGTTACGCGCTTTGCTGAGGAGCATGTTGCGCGCGTAGGAACGGCGGAATTCCCTATCCATAAAAGATAGCGACTGGAAGCGCTTGCATTGCGTTGCTTTGCACTGGCGTTTGACTTTGTATCGAGGCGCCCGGTAGATTGGCTGGGCTGCTGTTTTGTTCTTTCTCAAAATTAGGTTCGCGCATGATCGTAGGCCGGCCCGACACGCTGGCGCTATGGGAAGCGGGTGCAATTCCCGCGCTGCCGCGCAACTGTTAGCGAGGACAACGCAATGGGTCACTGGGGATGTGACAACGACAACTCTGGGAAGGCCGATTGTAGTAGCCGAATGCCGTGTGAAAGCTGATTGAACTGAAGTTCATTGGGAGCGATCACTCACATTCTGACTCGCATAGCCAGGAGACCGGCGTGAACCGTCCACACAACCCTTTCGCGTGATAAAGGAGACGTGTATGCGTTTTTCTCGCCAGTTCGCTCGTGTTGTTTTTTTGGTGGCCATCGGTCTGGTGTCCATCCTGACGTCCATTGTTTCTGCCGAAATCAAGGTCAAGGTTGTCGATCCGCAAGACGCCGTGGTGGCGGGCGCGCAGGTGCAATTGCTGAAGGTGGGAAAGGCTGCTCTGGCAGACGTGCTGAACACGTCGGGCGAGGGGCTGGCGATTTTTCGGGAGACGGCCTCGAGTTCCGAATCCTATCGTGTGCAAGTGCTGGCTCCGGGATTCGCGGCGGAGACGGTGGACGTTTCTGCCACCGGCGAAGTTGTCACCGTCAGGCTTCGCGTGGCTTCAGCGGCGGAAACCCTAGTGGTGACCGCGACCCGCACTCCGGTTGCGAGCCAGGCCGCGGGCGCCGAGGTTGACACGCTGAGCAGCGGGCAACTGGAGGCGATGCAGCCCATTGCGGCGGACGATGCGATCCGGTTCCTGCCGGGCGCAGTGGTGAATACGGCGGGGCAACGCGGCGGATTTTCGTCGCTCTTTGTGCGCGGCGGCGAGTCGACTTACAACAAAGTGATTGTCGATGGAGTGGCTATCGATAATCCGGGTGAAACGTTCGACTTCGGCACGTTGCCCTTGGCGCAGGCGGATCGCTTGGAGTTTGTGCGCGGTGCGCAGAGCACTCTATACGGCTCCGATGCCATGACCAGTGTGGTGCAGGTGTGGACGCGCACGGGAAGCACTCGGGTGCCTGAGCTGCGCTTCGGCGCCGACGGAGGGAATTTTGGAACAGCCAACGGTTACGCGTCTGTCGCTGGCATCTTCCGGCGTTTCGACTATAACTTGTTTGGCAGCCAGTTCAACACCGAGGGACGGAGCGTGAACGATGCATATTCGGATTCGCTGGAAGGCGCGAATGTGGGCGCTGCAATTGCGGATCAAGTGACGCTGCGGATCCGGGTGCGGCACTCGAACAGCTATACGGGAGTGCCGGGGGAGTGGGACTTCAACGGCGATCCGTTGTTGGAGCCCAACCCCAGCGAATCGTCGCACCAGAACAATATTCTGGGGAGTGTAGAACTTACAGCAGCAGGGCCTTCAGGATGGCAACACCGCTTCACTGGCTTCGATTCCCTCTTCCGCTACATCGACGTGAACCTGAATAGCAATCCTGCGAGCTATGACGATTTTCCGGATCGCTATGACACGCACGTCAACCGCGTGGGATTCGAATATCAGGGCGATTACTCGGAGCGCACCTGGGCACACAGCACCTTTGGATACCGTATGGAGAATGAGACCGGGGTTGTGAACGATATGGATTTTCCTCCTCCCGCTCCCGGGCAGCGCTTGGATCAGGACGCGTATTTGCAACAGCAGTTCAATCTAGGGAGGCTGTCGGCGATCGCGGGCGGTCGCTTCGATCACAGCAGCGCATACGGTAATACGGGCGTGCCTCGGGTTGCCCTGACGCTGCTGGCGTTGCGCGGCGGAGAATGGTTGTCTGGAACGCGCCTGCGTTTTTCGTATGCTACTGGATTTATGGAACCCGCCCTTTACGAGACGTTTGGCGAGCCCGGATATGGCTATGCCCCGAACCATAACCTGTTGCCGGAGCGCACGCGAGCTTTCGAAGCTGGCTTCGAGCAGAAATTGTTGGAGGGCCGCTGGGCTCTGAACGCAACCTACTTCAACAATCTCTTTCATGACCAGATTGAAGCCATACCCAATCCGACGGGCGAGTACCAGTTTTTCAACTTGCAGCGATCTTTCGCGCAGGGCGCCGAAGTTGAGTTACAAGGAAGGATCCGCTCAAGACTGTCGCTCACCGGGGCCTACACCTACACCTCGACCGAGATACTCGAGAATCCGTCGTGTACGCCAGCAAGTCCTTGTTCGTATCCGTATGCTCCGGGAGATCCCTTGCTCCGTCGCCCCAAGCACTCGGCAACAACGCTCCTCAGTTATTTGGGATTGCGATGGGGAGCAAATCTGGGAGGGAGCTTCGTGGGCCGACGCCCGGACGATGCTTACCTGTATCCCAATAACATTTACCATGCTGCTGGCTACGCGCGCGTCGATCTAGGCGCGTGGTATGCGATTAACTCGCGAATTACGGCGTATGCGAACCTCCAAAACGCACTCAATGATCATTACAACGAAGTGGTGGGATATCCGTCGCTGACGGCGAACGTTCGCGCGGGCCTGAGGTTTCGCATTGGAGGGGAATAAGCCTATTGTCGGCTGGCGGCCGTTTCTTTCGGCTCGTCATCGGACTGAAGATCCGCTTGCAGGTTGGATTGAAGAGCACTGGTCGCAAGCGGAGGACGCGGCGCAGTGGGCGTTCCGCCGCCGTTGTAGCGGTGGCGTACCTCATGGAGCTTCTCCACTTCCTTTTCACCCAGAGGTTGCTCGTTGCCGAGCAGGTGCGTGACCAGCGCGATCTTCGCGAAGTGTTCGACGGTTTCCATTTTCATGTAGGCATTTTCGAGCGAAGAGCCGAAGGTGACGACTCCGTGATTGGCCATGAGGATGGCGTCATGGTGCGGAATCAGGGGCGCGAGTGCATCCGTCAGCTCGGGAGTGCCCGGGGTGCCGTAGCGCGCGAGCGGAATCGAACCCAGACCGACGACGACTTCACACACCAGAGGCCGGTTGAGATCATATCCGGAAGCGGCAAACCCGGTGGCAGTGGGGGGGTGAGCGTGCACGATGCCATTCACGTCTGGGCGCAGACGGTAAATCAAGAGATGCATGCCGAGTTCGCTGGAGACTCGGCGCTTACCGGCAAGGCGTTTTCCGTTCATGTCTACTACCACCATGTCGGACGCGCGCATCCTGCCCTTGCTGAAACAGGTAGGAGTCACCAGCAGGTGTTTGCCGTTAAGGCGGACGGAAAGGTTTCCGTCTGTGGCGGCGACAAATCCGTTTTCGTGCAGCATGCGGCCGTATTGCACAATTTCGAGTCGATTTTTGCGGTCGCTGGCCATTAGAACCTTGCGGTCATGGTACAGCACGTCTCGGAAACCTTACAAGAACTAGCAGATCAAAAATATGTAAATATGAAGGGTGGGGTGACCTGGTAGATGGGTTTGGGATCTTGAGAGTGCCCCCTCCCTATAATCTAGATGCTCGTGTCGGATTTCCAGTATGATCTGCCGCCTGAACGGATTGCGCAGGAGCCATTGGCAGACCGCTCCGGGTCACGCCTTCTGCACCTCAGAGGGCCCAACCAAAATCCGCTAGGTGGGAGTGGGGCGGGTCGGGGTGGGCAGGGTCAAAGTTGGCGAGACCGGATGTTTCGCGAGTTCCCCGACCTGCTGCGGTCCGATGACTTGCTGGTCGTGAACAATGCGCGGGTGTTTCCGGCGCGACTCTACGGCCACCGGAGCGGACAACGGGCCCAGTCCCTGAGTGCGCACAATCCGGCGGCACGAGATTTTCTGCGCGGGCGGGTCGAAGTTCTGCTGACACGGCAGGTGTCCGAGGATCCGAATGAGTGGGAATGCCTGGTACGGCCGGGGCGGAAGATCGGGGTCGGAGAAAGACTCTGCTTTGGGGGTCCACTCGGCTACTCAGGCGACGCCTCGCCAGAACTGGAAGCCGAGGTTGTGGAGCGCGGCAGTTTTGGGGAGCGGCGCATCCGCTTCGCCCCAGTCGCTGATTTCTTCGGTTGGGTCGAGCGCATCGGGCACGTGCCCCTTCCGCCCTACATCGACCGCAGCGACCGCGCGGACGACCGAGAACGTTACCAGACGGTGTTCGCCCAGACGCCTGTGTCCGGTGCAAAATCGGTAGCGGCGCCGACGGCCGGCCTGCACTTCACGCCCGAGATTCTCGGGCAGATTCGAGCAAGAGGGATCCAAGTTGCCGAGATCAGCCTGCACATAGGATTGGGCACCTTTCAGCCAGTGCGAACCGAAGAAGTGGAAGACCACAAACTGCATGGGGAGCGGTACGAGATTCCAGCGGAGGCGGCGCAAGCGATCAACCGGGCGAAAGTCGAAGGCCGGCGTGTGGTGGCTGTTGGCACAACCAGCGTCCGCACATTGGAGCACGCAGCGCAGCGAACCGGCGAGGATCGCGTGGAAGGCGGACGAGGCGAGGCAGAGTTATTTATCTATCCGGGCTATCACTTTCGGGTTGTAGATGCCCTGCTGACCAACTTTCATCTGCCACAATCCACGCTGTTGATGCTGGTTTGCGCGCTGGGTGGGAAGGAATTAGTGATGGCTGCTTACCGGCACGCGGTCGAGGCAGGGTACCGCTTTTATTCCTATGGAGATTGCATGTTCATTGAGTAGCGATCGGACGCTGGTAGCATGGAGCTATGCACTTGTGCTCGTGGTCAGTGAGGGGACCAGCGCCCTCGACCATCAAAGCTCAGCGAAGCTCGGCAGTCGTCTGTGGCCGGAACGGATCAGGATTCGGTGTCGTTATGGTTGCACTCATTTCGTTGAGCCTGACCTTCATGGCGGAGGCACAAAGCAAAGCACCGCCTGCGCAAGGCGCTACGCGGACCGCCAAGTCTGCAAACAGTGAAGACGCACAGCTTTACCGCAATACGACTTTCGGATTTCGTTATCCGATTCCTTACGGCTGGGTGGATCGCACCAAAGATATGAATGAGGGAAGCGCACCC
Source organism: Terriglobales bacterium (assembly GCA_050014035.1). GTDB lineage: Bacteria > Acidobacteriota > Terriglobia > Terriglobales > Acidobacteriaceae > Acidiflorens. Next base: position 19,554 of record JBEKED010000001.1, on the reverse strand, counting down.
AGTAAAGCAGAAGTTCTGCTGGCAGTTTTCGAGCGTCCTCCGGAGGCCACCGGGGACACTATCAACTCCGCGGCCGTGTTCGCCTCGGAGAGTGTAGCGTCATATCCCGGTCTCACGAAAGCTGAAGACTACCTCGGGCCGCTGACGGAACTCGCGACCTCAAAAGGCTTTAAACCCGATGGTGAACCGTATGCGCTGGAAGTTGAATCGCGGCAACTGCTGCGCGCGGACTTCATCAAGTCGCTCGAAGTTAAGACGACCAGTGACAAACTCACCATGCGCCAGTGCACTCTCGTCCTGCTCGCGAAAGGTCGGATCGTTTCGTTTACGTTCATCGCCGGCAGCGAGGATGAACTCGACGACTTGATGGACCGCCTCCATTTCGGGGCCACAAAGTCAGGCGCGTCAAAGTCATCGGCACACTAGAATCCGATCGCTCGGGAGCGCTGTCCTGCACTCGAAAGTACGTTCCTAAGAGCAACAAAAAGCGCAGTTTATCGTCTCGATTCCGACCCCGAAATGCGCGCTTTCTGTGTTAAAATAGTGACAGCTTTGGTGGCAGCTAAATAGCAGAAAATTCAATAAGTTGACCTCACCCGAGCAGTCCCGGAATCGTCCTCAGACAGGACCGATCGGGCTTTCTCCACGGAGCAGAATGGCCACGAAAGAATTGCAAGCCGAGCTCGCCGACGCGCAGAGCGTCGATGCGAAGAGCAAGGACGGCAAGCCCAATAACGGAGATTACACCGCCGACTCGATCAAGGTTTTGGGCGGGATGGAAGCGGTGCGCAAGCGTCCCGCGATGTACATTGGCTCGACCGGCGAACTGGGGCTGCATCACTTGGTGTACGAAGTGGTCGATAACTCGGTTGATGAAGCGCTAGCCGGCCACGCCGACAAAATTGATGTCACCATCCATCTCGACAACTCAATCACTGTTGTCGACAACGGCCGCGGCATTCCGGTCGACAACATGGACATTGACGGCGAAAAAATTTCCGCAGCGCAAGTAGTGATGACGACGCTGCACGCGGGCGGCAAGTTCGACAGCAACTCCTATAAGGTTTCCGGAGGCCTGCATGGTGTAGGCGTGAGCTGCGTCAACGCGCTCAGTGAAGAACTCGATCTGGAGATCTGGCGCGACGGTTTCACTTGGGAGCAGACCTACTCTAAAGGCGAGCCCACCAGCAAACTGAGAAAAACCGGTGCCGCCAAGATCAAGACGGGTACCAAGGTCCACTTCGTGCCTGACAAAACAATTTTCACCACCACCATCGATTACAACTTCGACACCCTCTCGCAGCGTCTGCGCGAACTGGCGTTCCTCAACAAGGGCCTCGTCATCACGCTCACCGACGAGCGCCAGACGGACTCGAAGTCGGGCGAAGCCAAACGTGCCGAGTTCAAATACAACGGCGGCATCGCCGAATTCATCAAGCACCTCAACCGCGGCAAGCAGACGCTCCACGACAAGCCCATTTATATGGAAGCCGACAAAGACGACGTGCACATCGAAATCGGCTTGCAGTACAACGACGCCTACTCCGAATCCGTTTTCAGTTTTGCCAACAACATCAACACCGTTGATGGAGGAACGCATCTCTCCGGTTTCCGCACGTCGCTTACCCGCACCATCAACTATGCCGGACAGCAGATGGGCCTCTTCAAAGACGTAAAAGAAAATCTCACGGGAGACGACGTTCGCGAAGGCCTGGTTGCGGTGATCAGCGTGAAGCTGCCGCAGCCGCAGTTCGAAGGCCAGACTAAAGGCAAACTGAATTCCGACATCGCGGGTGTAGTGCAGGCGGTAGTCAATGAAAAGCTGGGAGCATTCTTCGAGCAGAACACCGCTGTCGCCCGCAAGATCATTAACAAGGCGATCGACGCCGCCCGCGCCAGAGAAGCGGCCCGGAAAGCCAGAGACCTGACGCGCCGCAAAGGTGCGCTCGACGGCGGAGGCCTGCCCGGCAAATTAGCCGACTGCAGCGAGCGCGATCCCAACCGCTGCGAGCTTTTTCTAGTAGAAGGAGAATCCGCCGGCGGCACCGCCAAACAGGGCCGTGACCGCCGCTTTCAAGCCATTCTCCCGCTCAAGGGAAAAATTCTGAACGTGGAAAAGGCGCGCTACGACAAAATGCTGGCCCACGAAGAAATTCGCGCCATGATCACCGCGCTGGGCACCGGCATCTCAAAAGAAGATTTCGATCCTACCAAGGTTCGCTACGGAAAAATCATTCTGATGACGGACGCCGACGTGGACGGCTCACACATCCGCACCCTGCTGCTCACTTTCTTTTTCCGTCACATGCAGGAGTTGATCAAACGGAGCAACGTTTACATCGCGCAGCCGCCGCTGTTCGGCATCAAGAAGGGTAAGAGCCACCAGTACATAAAAAACGAACACGAATTCGTCAAGGTCATGGTAAAACGGGCCTCCGAAGGGCTCATCATCCGTTACGGAGAAGGCGCTGCGAAACTGGAAGGCGCAGCTCTGACCAAGTTCATCACGGTCCTGAACGAGTATCTCGGGTTCCTCGACAAGCTCAACAAGCGGATACGCGAAGAGAAGATCGCCGCACTGCTGCCCAAGCTTGATCTGTCGAAGCGCGCCGACTTCGAAGGCGACAAGAATACTCCGCCGAAGAAGATCGAGAAGCTGGAACGAGAACTCAAGCGTGTGCAAAAGGAATTGAAGCTGAAGAGCGTGGAAACGCGCTTCGACGAAGAACATAATCTGTGGGCGCTGACCTTCGTCAATGCACAGGGCGCGGAGCACATCATCAACTGGGAACTGGCCTCGACTCCGGAATGCCGCCAGCTCATCATCAAGTTCAAGCAGATCGAGCAGTATCTCGAACCGCCGTTCGTGGTAGAGAGTGTTCCCAGAGTCGCAAAAGCCAAGAGCGCCGAAGAAAAAGACGAACACGAAAATGAAGAAACATCCAACAACGAAGAGGCCGACGAAAATCTAAGCGCCACCGAAAAAGAAGACGCCGAGAAGGCCGAAAAGAAATCAGTCCGGCCCGCGCCTAAAGTAAGAGCGAAAGAGCCGGAGATCGTCGAGAAGCACACTGCCCGCGAGCTTTTTGATTACGTTCTGAACGAAGGCCGCAAAGAATACACCGTGCAGCGCTACAAAGGCCTGGGGGAAATGACCGCCGAGCAACTCTGGGAAACCACCATGGATCCCGAGCGCCGCACTCTCCTGCAAGTCAGGCTCGAAGACATCGCCGAGTGCGAGACTATCTTTACCACGCTAATGGGCGAAGACGTAGAAGCCCGCAGAAAATTCATCGAAGACAACGCACTGGACGTGAAGAATCTGGACATCTAGGTTGTGTAGGGCGGACATTTTATTCCGCTTCGCCAATCAAGACGCTCTGCGTCGGTTTGTTCTCCATTATTGTCCCGGACATGGTAAAACACTCGGTCTGCCTTGTTGCGCGAATCGGTGCCCCGATTTTTCCATTCCGATGCGTTCCGCGCTCCGCAGTGGATCGCGGCCGCGCTGCTTCTGGTGTACCTGCTGCAATGCGTATGGCTGATACGCGTGCAAACGTTACAGGCTGCGCTGCCGGACTCCGACCAGTCTCTGCGCATCTATCAAGGCCTCGAGCAGTGGAAGAGAGGCGTCATCGCGGGAACTCCCGAGTCGTTGCGTTCGGAGGCCGCAACCGGATTGCCTTCCGCGGGCCGCTCCGGACACCTTCGCGTGCGCGACGGTTACGATCAGGACCGCTCGCCCCTCTACTACCTCATTGCTGCGGCGCCGCTTCTGGTGCGCCACGGGGCGTGGCTGCCGGAATCGCTCCAACCATTCCTGACCGCGATCCCATACCTGTTTTTCGGCGTCATGCTGGGAGCTTCGCTCTGGTACGTTGCGCGCCGGCTTTCCGGCAACGCTGGTGGATATATCGCGCTTGTACTCTACTGCTTTTCGCCGGCTATGATCGTGAACGCAACTGGCATCCAGAGCGCGGGAGAGATGGGTGCGGTGTGGGGGGCGTTCGGAACCGTTTTCGCTGCGATTGCTGTCGCGCACACACTCTATGCTCCTCGCGAAGTGGTGCTCTGGAATTGGCGGCGCATTCTGCTTCTGGGGCTGTCGTTTGCGCTGGCAACGGGCAACCAGTTTTCTCTTGGAGTGCTGGCGCTATTGATTTTGCCGCTAATATTGTGGGTCGCGCCCGTCCGTCCGCTCGCGGCGCTCGGGGTTTGGATGGTTGCCGTCGCAGTCGCCGTAGTGTTGCTGTTTGCCGCCTACTGTTTCGAAGCTGCGTTGTTCTGGCAAGGGATACGGCACGCGCGGTGGTTTGACTTCGAACCTGCCGCGTTTGAAATGCCGGCCTCTTACCGGAGCATCATGCAAACAATCTCCGTCAGCAGTCCTCCGCTGATGATTGCCTTGCCGGTTGCACTGATCGCATACCTCGGTTGGAAGCGCACACGTTATTTCGGAAACACGGTGCCGCTCTTGGTGGCGGTACTGTTACTCATTTCGGCTATGGGCACTCCCGATTTTCCGGGACAAGGGTTTCATCTGACACTGCTCGTGTTCCTTTTCGTTTTCGTCAGCGGAGTGTTCGCCGATTTGTTGGAGACGCAACAGGGGGTGCCCGTGACGGCAGGTCTGTGCGGATTGTTGGGCGCCTCCGCGATTTGGAATTTGTGGCAATTGGTCCGTCTGACGACGTCGCGGTAGGCTCAGCAATGCATCAAGGTTAAAATAACGGCTTACAATATTGGCAAAGATCCTATGAGCACCCCGAACCAGAGTACCACGCCGAAAACCATCTATGTCACCCGCACTGGACTGCCACTCAGTTTCAAACTCGAATGGCCTTTTCACCACGCCACGTCGGGCGCGGACTTTGAGGTTCTGCATACTGTGGTCACGCTGGAAAACTCCGATGACCTGCGCGCGCTGGTGGCCGTGAATCTTTCCGCCACTTTACGGGAAGCGCTGCCTTCCCTCGAACCGAAAGACACAGAAGGCCTGGTCATCAATGCTCTGCGCAAGGAAGTCGATCAGAAGCAGACGGAGTTCGTGAAATCGGGCAAACTGGTGCCGCTGCCTCTTTCCAGCAGACACTACAACTTCAAGCTCAAGAAGTGGAGTTTCGGCCAGGCTAGCGACGAAGAAATTTCGCGCATGATCGAGCGCAAGGTGTACTGGCAAACGCGTCTGGTGGGCGGAGATGTGTGGCTGGGCGACCCGATTGAAAGCCTCTACCTCGATACCACCGTCGATCACCTTGCTGAGATCGCGGCTGAAGTCGCAAAGCAAGGGCTCTTCACCATGGCGCGGCGCCATGCCACCGCGCTCCCGGCGCTAATTGAGCAAAGAGAGCGCTATGAAGGCGACATGGCTGCAGCGGTTCGGCAGTTAGAAGAAAAGCACGTGTTTGAACGTGGCTAGTCTTGCCGTGGGGACGGGGCAATCCCGTCGAGGACTTTCCCGTTGAAGACCCGGGCATGTGATCGCCTGGAAAGATAATTCACGGACCTTTCCATCCTCATTAATGCTATCGGACAATGAATACCTACTTTTGTACACCTGCATAGTATCCTTTGCAGTTCCATCTTAGTTGAATTTCCACGCTGGAACCTGCGGCCTCCGATGTCGGCACATTTGACTTTACTTAAAGGTTCTTACTTCCATAAAGCAGGGAAGGATTCGATGTCGCAGTATAGGATGCCGTCTGTAAGGCTGACATACGTATAGGTTACAACATCACAGTAACGTAATTATTGACTTACTAAGGATAGGTTTGTACTATAAGACAGTACTATGTTTCATAATCTACTTATAAATGCAAGAGAGGTTACCTGTCATGATAGAAACACAGTCTCACGAGAATGAAGAAAAACACTTCGGAGAGTTCCGCCGGAAAGTACGCTCGGCGGAAGTGCTCTCTGCAGCGATGCAACGGTTACTGCAGGTTATTCGCTTCAATGGGCGGCTGAGCGTCCTGGTGCAAAACGGGCAGGTGCTCAAGTCTGGCTACGAGGAAGGTTACTTCCGGCAATCTGAGTCCGGGGTTGCCGCCCGGTTACAGTAGCTACTGCATTTCTAAATAAATAGCATTACAGGTCATCGTAAGAGAAACGAGCCCTGGGGCCGAGAAGTCGGCACCAGGGCTTTTTATTGTTTGAATGGTCCCATTTCATAAGGAGAGGCAATCATGAACTTCATAGGCAGAATGGAAAGTCCGCAAATCCAAGTCGAACTGAAATATTGCGAGCGGTGCGGCGGATTGTGGCTGCGTCCGCAGGGAGCAGACGGCGTGTATTGCGCCGGTTGCCGTATCTGTTTGGCGGCGATGCCAAAGTCTGGGGAGGCGCTTCCCCGGGAAGGACGCCGACACAGAACGCGAGCGCAAGGACAAGAAACGACGGGTCGAAGAGAACACCCCCATAACTCGGGACGAATTGAGTCTTTGCAGGGCGTGGCTACGATGGGGGTGTGGGCATGACAAGCGTGCAAACCATGAACGCAGACTCACGGAGTCTGATGGGACAGGCAGGACCGCCACCATCGGTGTTGTTTGCCGAAACGGAGATGGAAATGTGGCCTTACCGCGCACGCACAACAGCGCTGCTGCGGCGGTATGCCCGAGCTTCGGTCGAGGTAGGGAGACTGCCGTCGCTGCTGGGTCGGGAGTTCTTCCGAACACGGGTGACGTCATACACGATGAGGAACTTCGAAGACGTTGTGATCTTTGTGACCGATATGGAGAAGGCGATCGATAAGTTGAGCGCAATCGACAAAAGGTTGCTAGCGATGAATATTCTCGAAGAATACGATGCGCATGAGGTCGCACGACTGCTCGGTTGTACGCCCAGAAGCGTGCGCCGCCGCTTACAGGAGGCGCTCGACGAACTCGGGCGGATACTACTCGCGGGCGGTTTGTTGGAAGAAATGGGGTCGGCGACTTGTGGGGTTGAAAGTTGTCAAGGGGGTGAAAGCTATGATTTCGACGTAAGTGGTTCAAAGGATGGCAAAAATAAACATGAAAAAGATGTCCGTTTACCCCCTGTGATCTGATATTCTGGATATAAGAGTCAAGAATATTTAGAACTCCGAAGGGCGCGACGCAAATCGCGCCCTTTTCTATTTTGGGGAGTGACGTAGAATCAGAAGAGTGCTAGGGAGCCACTGAGGATTGGGCCGGAGGGTGCGGCGGAACGCAGCATGGACATATCCTGGGTCACGGAGCGAATCGCGCTGGGGGGTGGGATCTGGAACGCGCGGAACATGGAAGAACTGGCGCAGGCGGGAGTGACGCACGTGCTCGACATGCAGATCGAGTTTGATGACGGGCCGCTGGCGGCACCGCATGGCATCCGGGTGCTGTGGAATCCTACGGACGACGATTTTCTGCCAAAACCGTCGGAATTGCTGCAACGCGGGGTGGATTTTGCGTTGGAAGCGCTGGACGAACCGTCAGCGCGACTTTACATTCATTGCGCGGCGGGGGTGCACCGGGCGCCGATGATGACGCTGGCAGTGCTCTGTGCAATGGATTGGGAGATGGAAGCGGCGATGGTGCTGATCGAGAGATGCAGGCCGGTGGTGGATTTCGCGGATGTGTACGTGGAGAGCGTGCGGCGATATGTGTCGTCGCGAATGGAGAGCGAGCCGCGGGCTTCAGAGTGATCATCGGGTTTTCGTGCGGTTGCGGCGAAAGTCAAAAACCTTAACGCAGAGGACGCAGAGAAATACAGAGAAAGACGGGAAAAACCTTTCGGGCGCCGCTCAAATTGAGCGGCTTTCTTATTGGGCCAAGCTTCGCGCGCGCTTACGAGGAGAGAAAAAGACATGCGCAGATGGTATGGGGTGAATAACGAGTGCTTCCCGATGGCAACGGGGATGGTGAGTTTACGGGTGCTGCTGTCGGCGTTGGCGTTGGCATTGTTATCGTTGTCGACTACATTGCAAGCCCAGGGACCAGCGCTTACGACCATCAGCGATACGGTGTACCGGGCGGACGGAACGACAGCGTCGGGTACGGTGCTGATTTCGTGGCCGACGTTCGAGTCGGCGGCGGGCGATGCGGTGGCGGCGGGCAACCTGGCGGTGACGATCGGGCCGCTCGGGGCGTTTACGGCACAGCTGGTGCCGAACGTGGGAGCGACTCCGGCGGGAACGTTGTATGTTGCGGTTTTCCAACTGGATGATGGAACGGTGCGAACTGAGTATTGGTCGGTTCCGACAACATCGCCGGTGACGATTGCGGAGGTGCTGACGACTCCGGATACGGGGCTGGGGAATCTGGCAGCTACGCAGGAGTATGTAAATGCGGCGATCGCGCCGCTGGCGGTCGATGCCACGGTGGTACACCTGGCGGGAACGGAAACGATAACGGGCACGAAGCAGTTTACAGCGTCCCCTTTACTGCCAGCGCCGGTGCAGCCGACTGACGCGGCTAATAAGAACTATGTGGATACGGCAGTACAGAATGTTGGCGCGGGAGCGTACCTTCCCCTGGCGGGCGGGACGATGACTGGACCGCTGACGTTGCCGGCGGATCCGACGTCGCCGAACCAGGCAGCAGACCGGAACTATGTGGACAACGGGCTGGCGGTGAAAGCGGGGCTGGTGAATGGGACGGTTCCTCCCGGGGAACTGGGTGCGGGAGTGGCCAGTTCAGCAACGTGTTTGAATGGAAACTCGACCTGGGGTTCCTGTGGCGGGGGCGCGCCGGCGGGGATCACGTATGCGACGACTTCGTTGAATTGGACGCAAACGATGTCCAGTACGTTAACTGGTGGAACCCAGGCAACGGTCACGCTGACGCCGTGTCCGACGGGCATTGATACGACGAGTGGAGCCGGGTATCAAGTTCTTCTGACTGGAGGAGGCAATAGCGAAGCGGTGAGTGTGATCGCGGCGGCGGGGGGATGCATGTCAGGAGCGGGGTCAGGGACGATTACGTTCACTCCGTTCTACTCTTATGCGGCGGGATATACCATTGGTTCAGCCTCCTCCGGTATACAAGAGACGCTGAATGCGGGTTGCGGAGTTAGTGCGACGCAGTACAAGAATAGTCAGTGCAATGTGACGATTCCAGCGAACGGGCCGAACAGCACGATTAACACCTACAACATCTATGGAACCATCTACCTGCATAGCAACCAATCAATTCTGAGCGGCTACGGGACGTCACTGAACTGCCTTGGGCGCGGGGCGTGCTTGCAGATCGGCGATCTAAGGTACTCGAACGACTACACGGACAACACGGTTGCGGGGCTGAGCTTTCGGACGCCGGTCAATGTTTCGAGCAACGCATCTTTTGCGGGAGTGGCGATCACGCAAACGCAGTTGACATCGCAGGTGGTGACCATCACGACGGCGAGCCCGCATGGCTTTCGAGTCGGGGATATGGTGACGATTTTATTTACCGACAACAGCAGCTACTGGGGGGATGCGACGATCACGGCGGTACCGAACTCGACCACATTTCAGTATGCGCACACGGCAGCTAATATTGCGGCGCAGACAAGCCCTGGAGTGGTAGCGCTGGCGTATGTGGCGGTTTTAGACGACGCGATGGACACGCATCTGGTGGACATTTCCTATGACAAAGATTCAGAGAACGGCCACTTCAACAACTTTTTCGACCTGTGGGACGATGAGAATGCGACCATCGATCACTTCAACAATCAGGGCATTTCGCTGAACGCTAACGCGAACTGGACGGGATCGTTCGTGTTCTCGGCAGGGAACCAAAGTTTGCCGATTGCGCCGGTGATTACGCTGCGGGATTCGACGATCACGGCAAATTATTCGAATGGAGTGACCGACTATAACTCGAATGGGCTTTATATCGAGAACACAGTTTTGCAAGCGACGGGACCGTGGGAAGTATACGCATCGAACACCACGGGGAACTATCAGGGAGCATATCTCAAGAACATCTATTCCGAGGACAGCAACGCACTAAACCCGCAATCTCCAGCGACATCTCCGTTTCCTGGGCTCGGGATCGCGGGTTTGATTGCGGGAGCCTCGAGTGGGAGTTTTGAGATTACCGGGAATGGGGGCACGACGGGAGGGTTTGCGGCGGGTGGAAGCGGGTCGATTCCGTACACATATTTCATCGTGGCTAATGACACGACGACTAATGTGCAAACCTCTCCGATGCAGATCATGAGTTGGCTATCGACGGGAACAGAGTCGATTCCGGTGCGCTGGCCCAGGGTAGCAAATGGGGCGGATGGGATCACTTATGACGTACTGCGGATAGCGACTCCAGCCAGTGTGGGTTCAGTGTTTCCGTATAGCGGAGGATGCCCTGGAGGAGCGGGTGGGATATGCGGATATGTGGCAAAAGGACTGACCCAGGCGGCGGCCTGCTCGGGCGGATTTGTTTGCAGTTATACAGATAACGGATCGTCGTCCACCTCGGCGTACACCATTAAACCGGGCCATTACACCGGGACACTTAACTTCTGGCCGGGTTCGATCGTGTCGGTGAGCACTCCAGTGATCGTGGATCGGGACGAGGCGGGTGCGGTAGCGGTGGGGCTGTTCGGAAATCCATTGCAGATCGCCAGTCTATGCACGAACTACGGGGTACCGTCGCCGGGAGGTTATACGACCTGTCTGGCGAGTGTGACATCTTCGAATAACGCGGTGCCGAATCAGACAGCGACGTTGTTGAGCGATGGGGCAAATGTCGGCAATGGGATGACATTGACGAAAGGGCGGTTGAATTTCACGGGCACGCCAGGGTCACTTATTTCGGCGCACCACATTATCACGCTGCTGGATTCGCAGCCGACGCTGACGCAATCGACGTGGGGATTTCGTCCGCCGGCAAGTGCGAATGACACGTGGATTGGGACGGACACGCCGGGGAACGTGTATGCGAGTGCGGGGCAACTGGCATTTGGGGCGCCGATATCGATCACGAATTACATCGCGCAGACTGGCGACGGGATTCACTCGAACTGGCTGGAGCGGCTCACGGGAACGCTGAAGGAATTCAATGTTGCGGCGCAGTTCGACCAGAGCGTAACGCTTCCTGGGCTAACGAATGGTTGCCTGAATGTTGTGTCCGGGTTAATTACGTCAACTGGAAGTGCGTGCGGATCGGGGGGCGGCGGCGGTGGGGGTGTTAGTTCGGTGTTCGGGCGAACGGGCGCAGTGGTGGCGGCGACGGGGGATTACTCGGTGGGACAAGTTACCGGAGCTGCGGTTGACTCAACGGTGGTGCACCTGGCGAATGCCGAGACGATCACCGGGGCCAAGACATTTACTACTAATGTGGCGGTGAGCGGGAACCTGGTATTGCCGGCGGGGAGCGGCTACGTTCCAGCGGTGGGCGGAATTGGACTTGATACGGCCGCGGGGTTGCCAGTGGTCAACATTGGAGGAACAACGGAGCAGGTTGCACTTACTAGTTCGAATATCAGTGGACAGGCGGGAACGGCGCTGGCGTTGGCGGCGACTCCGACGCAGTGCAGCGGGTCGTTTGCGACGGGGATTGCGGCGAATGGAAATGCGAATTGCACGACGCCGGATTTGATTGAACTGCCTGAAACGACGCAGCCGAGTGGGATTAATAACTGGGGCGTGTTCTGGTTTGATATTTCGAAACACGCGCCATTCTTCATTGACAATAATGGGCAAGCGGTGCAGCTGGGCCTTACTACCCTGTTCAATTCGGATCCGGGGGGCGGTAACCCTGCCTATTACTTAGAGGAGAGGAATGGAAGTAACGCGGAGAACTTCCGGGTGTATTCGACCTACACGAACAACACGCAGTGGACGCGGATGTCGATGGGGTACGACACGGCGAGCGGTTACCAGGTGTTGCGGAGCGAGGATGCGACCAGCGGCAACGCGCTGGGGTTGGGGATGTATATCGGGTCGAGTTTGAAGTGGGGGTTCGCGGCGACGGGCGCATTGAAGCCGAGCACGGACAATAGCTACGATATCGGGACCGACAGCGGGCAGGCGATGCGGAGCGTGTTCGCGAAGACGTCGTTCAATATATACAGCACGGGCCGGCAGGATTTCGAGTATCAGAACGACGGGACAAACGGCACGACACTGAATTCTTTGGCGGTTTATAACAGCGGGGCGAGCGGGGTGCAGACGGCGTCTACGTCGAGTACGGATGGAGTGGTCGGCATTGTCAGCAGCGGGGCGGGAACGTCGAACAAAGCGGTGATCACGTGGGCGGGATTAGCCGTGTGTAATTTCGATGCGGGCAGTCCGGTGGCGGGAGATTACGTGGTTGCCAGTACGACGCAAGCGGGAGAGTGTCACGATACGGGATCAACCACGCGGCCGACGGGCGTGCAGGTGATTGGGAGAATTGAAGGCGGCAATGTGCGGGTGAGTCTTGGAGCTCCGAGCGGGGGCGGCGGAGGCGGGGCGGTGAGTTCGGTATTTGGACGGACGGGCGCGGTGACGGCGGCTACTGGGGATTATTCCGTGGGGCAGGTTACGGGGGCTGCGGTGGACTCGACTGTCGTTCACCTGGCGGGGGCAGAGACGATAACGGGGGCGAAGACATTTTCGAGTACGGTTACGCTGAGCGGAAATCTTAACGTGGCGGGGAATATTAATCAGACGGGGTCGGGTCCGACGCAGTGGTCGGGGGTGGAATGGACGGGAACTTCGGTTACGGTTCCTAGCGGGATGAATTTTTCAATGGGCGTGGGATCGGATAATGCGTTTCATTGCCAGCTGAGTAGTGGGGCGTCGTGTATGCCGTCGGGCGGCGGGATGGTGTGGCCGGGGGCGGGGATTGCGAATTCGACGGGGAGCGCGTGGGGGACGTCGTACACGGTGGGAAGTACGGGCAGCGATATTCCTCAGCTGAGCGGGGGGTTGCTGGCGGCGTCGGAGATTCCGAACAACGCGGCGAACACTACGGGGACGGCGGCGAATCTTTCCGGCACCCCTACTCTCCCCTCCGGCACGGTATTGCCTGGGTACGTTCCGACCTCAACTACAGTGAACGGGAACGCGTTGACCGGGAACATCGTGGTATCCGCCAGTCAGGTCACGACCGGAACATTACCCCATGCGCAGTTACCGACTCTGCTCTCGAGCGACATTCCAAACAACGCGGCGAACACTACGGGGACGGCGGCGAATTTGAGCGGGACGCCGACATTGCCGAATGGGACGACGGCAACCACACAAAGCGTGGGAGATAACTCGACGAAACTGGCGACAACAGCCTATGTAAAGAGCGAGACTTATTTCAATTGGACTTGTCCGGTGGCGGGGTCGACATCGGCCTCGCAAAACTGCAATTGGACGATTCCTGCCGGGTTGACGATTACCGGCTTCGACTTTGCGGCGAACACTGCTCCGGTGGGGTGCGCGACTTATCCGGTGGTTCAGGTTTGGGATGGAACGGCGGGGGCGGAGGTTGGCGGTTATTCGATTCCACTTACGTCGGGCAACAATTTCTACTCCCAGGTTACGGGGAGCACGAATGTTACTGCGGGACATCTGTTGCGAATCAAGGTCACGACTGCTGCATCGGGTTGCAGCACGAACGCCGCTGGAATGGTCGCAACCGTGACCTATCAGATGCAGAACTAGCATAAGTTACCAACTCACAAAAATCATGATGACAAAATTGTTGATGCTTCTATGTCTGGGAGCGCCGCTGGCGTGTGCCTCGAATTACTACGTCGATTGTAATTATGGGTCGAATGGGAATCCGGGGACGAGTCCGCAACTGGCTTGGCGCACTTTGCTGGAGGTTGGGATCAGCAGCTATCAGCCCGGTGACACGATCAACCTGTTGCGGGACTGTACCTGGAACGAGACTTTGACTCCGCCATCGAGTGGGACTAACCCGGCTACGGGGGGCGCGCTGATCAAGATCGACAGTTATGGGACTGGCCAGCCGCCGCACTTGACGGGGTATTTGCCGGTGGGGCAACAGTGGTGGACGCAGGTTCCTAATACGAATGTGTGGGCGGCTACGCTTTATTCGGCCACTAGCGGGCTGACGACGGTGATGCAGTGCGGGGTGCGGGGGTTTTATTGCCTGACGCAGCCGCCGACGCAGTTGCAGTATGTACGGTTTGGGACGGTGTGGGGTACGGCGCAAGGGAGCGAGAGCGCTCTGAGCCACGACCGGGATTTCTGGTACGACTCGACGAATTACATTTTGTATGTGTACAGCGCCGAGGGGAATCCGGCGACGAATGCGGGGTATTCGCGCCTGGTTGCGCCGATTGTGCTGAGCGGGGAGACAGTATTGAATCTGAATTCCGTCTCGTGGCTGGAGATTCAGCATCTGCAGATTGACTGGTTCGACTCCTATGGAGTGCAGGTGCAGGGGCTAAGTGATCATCTTTGGCTGGCAAATATCGCGTCTAACAGTGAAGTCGAGAACAGCACGGTGCCGTTGGGTTTCTATGTGCAACCTAGCGGGACACCCGTCGACATCCATCTTTACAACACCGACGCGAACATGAATTACATGGGCTACAGCTTCAAAAACCCTGGGTCTGGATGCAGTGGCGGCGGGTGCTACTTCGAAATTAAGAACTGCCGGGCGTATGGCAACCGGACGTACGGGATTTTTGATGCGGTGGACGGAGCGGTGAATTACGACTACTGCCATTTGTATGGCAACTATCTGGCCACGGCATTGGCTGTGGATGTTGCGGGCACGCCTGGACCGACGGGAGGAACACATAATATACCGGCTGAAACGCCGCCTTGGGTGCATGCGTGGCAGCGGTGGCCGGCTTATACGACGGTGACTTTTGACGATCCCGGGCTGGTTGAGTACAGCGATACGTATGTGAACGGGTTGCTGCCGATGATGGCGGCGAAGAAGGTGCCGCTTTCGATTGCGGTGGTCACCAACGGGTTGGAATCGCAGTCGATTATCGGGGAGGTGCAGGGATGGATCAATGCGGGGTGGGATATCAATACGCATTCCGTCTCGCATCAATACTGGAATCCGCCTTCGACTACGTCATGCAACGATGCGGCGGGGCCGATCCCTTGCGACGCTTTTCTGCTGGCGTACGTGGGGCCGGGAAGTTACACGCTGAGCATCACGCACAGCGGCGGAGGGGGGAACCTGACGCTTACGACTTCGCCTTACGATCCGACTTGCTATCACTCGTGGGATCTGACTCCGGTGCCGCCGGGGGGAACGGCGGGGACGGGACAGATCGACACGCTGGCGAATATCGTGGCGACTCTACAGGCAGAGCCGAATTGCTATGCGGTGGATGCTACCGCATACAACAGTCAATTTGCGAAGGGGCGGGCACACGCCTTTTCGCTGGCCGACACATTTTCCAGTCCGGGAGTGGCGGGGCCGATGACGTTACCGAGCAGTTTGCCGGTGGCTTCCAGTTGTACCGCAGTTCCTTCGACTCCGGGATGCGTGCTGTTCGATGAAACGCATCTTGAAAGCGACGAGATGACTTGGGCGTTAAGCTGGTTTAACCAGTACCTTTCGGGGCTTCCCGGATTGAATCTCAACAATCTGGTGTACGTGATGCCCGGTACTTACGGAGACGCATTGACGGAAAACATCGCCAGCGGGCTGGGATTCAAGGGAGTGCGCGGGACGGGGTCTCTTACTTCGACGTGGGTTCTGGGTGGGGCGGATGCGACGCTGGCTAAGGGATATGACGTGTTCAACATTTTGAGCCAGGGGGCAGTGCCTAACTACCAACATCTGAGTTATCAGCAGATGCGAAACCTGGTTAGTCAGGATGTGTTCAAGAACGCGCTTTGGGGAAGACCGATCGGATATTTCTGGCACGTGAATGAGTTGCGGCCGGATGAGGTTGAAAACTTTATGGATGCGCTGGTGCAAGGAGGCGCGACTCTGGAGTCGAACACGCAGATGGTGAACCTGCTGCAATCATGCGCGGCGAACGATGCGGTGCCGCCGGGCTATGTGGCGGGCAGCTTTTACGTATGCGGTGGGAATGGAGTGGCGGCGGATTTTCGGCCTACGGTGAATTCTCCGGTGCGGGATGCGGGGTTGAATCTGGGAGCGGAGTATCAATACGACCTGCTGGGAATTAATCAGGATTCGTATGGATTGGGGTGGGAGATTGGA
Organism: Terriglobales bacterium; assembly: GCA_050014035.1. Taxonomy (GTDB): domain Bacteria; phylum Acidobacteriota; class Terriglobia; order Terriglobales; family Acidobacteriaceae; genus Acidiflorens. Next base: position 3,478 of record JBEKED010000001.1, on the reverse strand, counting down.
GCTTACGTGTACGTGCCGGAGAGTCTGAGCGTGACGCATTGAGGGCGGCTTCTGTGCAGGACACATCAAAAGCTTTACCACAGGGGACACAGAGGGGCACAGGGGAAAACCTGCTGGATCGGTGCGATGCGTGGGAATATGCGGGGCGGAATGAATCCGCCGCTACATGGGTCGGGGCTCTTATGGGCTGGTGGTGGTGAATTTTGATTGGACGAAAGATTATTTGTCGGAGTTCGGAAAGCACTTAGATGAACCTTGGGAGTTTCACCGAGCGCTTGGGGAGGGAATAGAGCCGGGGAATTCACGAGAACCAACGAATCGGGATGGCTTCATTGAAGAATTTTTGAAGATCCGAACGAAGAGGGAAGGCCGGATCTCGCTGCATTTAAACCGGGCGCAACTGGAATATTCGCGGGTGTGCTCGCGGGAGAAGGCTAAGAAAAATGTGGTGCTGAAGGCGCGACAGGTGGGAGTCACAACGTACATTGCGGCTCGATTCTTTGTGCAGACGATCACGCAGCCGGGCACTTTGAGCATGCAGGTAACGCAGGACAGGGAAGCGGCGGAGGACATTTTTCGGATCGTGCGGCGGTTCTGGGAGAATTTGCCGGAGGAGGCACGGAAAGGCTGCCTGCGAACTTCGTACCGCAGCGCGCGGCATTTGGTGTTTCCGAGTTTGGACAGCGAATACTGCCTGGCTTCGGCGGTGGAGAATGCGGGACGAGGGCGGACGATCCAGAATCTGCATTGCTCGGAGGTGTCGCGCTGGGGGCGAGAAGGAGATGAGGCGCTGGCCTCGTTGCGGGCGGCGGTGGTGCCGGACGGAGACATTGTGCTGGAGTCGACTCCGAATGGAGCGGGCGGACTTTTCTATGAGGAGTGGCAGCGGGCGGAGGATACGGGGTACAGGAGGCACTTTTTCCCGTGGTGGTATGACGAGGCGTACGTTCTTGAGGATTGCGGGAATTGTGCGCCGCTGACGGAAGAAGAGATACAGCTGAAGAACCTTCACGGGCTGAAGGATGAACAGATCGCATGGCGGCGGAAACAATGGGCGTCATTGCGAGGACGGGCAGTACAGGAATATGCCGAGGATGCGGTGTCGTGTTTCCTGGTATCGGGGGAATGCGTGTTTGACCTAGCGTCGCTGGATCGAGCTTTCGAGATTTCGGGCGAACCGTTCGAGACGCGGGATAACGATCGACTGCTGATTTGGCTGCCTACGCATCCGGGGCGGGAGTACGTGATTGGAGCCGATCCGGCGGGAGGCGGGATCGACGGGGATTATTCGTGCGCGGAAGTGATCGATCGGGACCTGGGAACGCAGTGTGCGGAGCTGCACGGACATTGGCCTTTGCGGGAGTTTGCGCAGAAACTGGTGAAACTGGGGAAGGAATACAATACGGCGCTGCTGGCAGTGGAGGGCAATAATCACGGGAATGGGGTGCTGGCGCATCTGGAGAATTTTGGCTATCCGAAGGTTTTTGCGCAAGCGAAGGGTGGGTGGGCGACTACGGCGGTGAGTCGTCCGAAAATGATCGAGAATCTGGGGGATGCGTTGATCGACGAGCCGGGGCTGTTCCGGAGTTCGCGGCTGCTGCAGGAATTGCGGACGTTTGTGCGGGATAGGGATGGGGGAACGGGAGCTTCTGGGGGCGCGCACGACGATTGCGTGATGGCTATCGCGATTGCCTGGGCGGTGCGGAAGGAGGAAGCGGGGCGGAAATGGAAGCGTGCGGCGGTGGGACTGGCGGGAAAGTGAACATTCTCTGTGTGCGGTTGTCACAGGCAGGACTTTTTGGCGCTTGTATCTTGATGGTGGCGGTTTCTGGCGTCGCCTCTGCCGGTGTCGGCTAGAGGCAAGAGCTTCACCACAGGGAACACAGGGGACCACAGGGAAACCTTTTCCGGACTTATGCCTACTACTGCGGTCCAACATGTTAAGCGGATGCGGGGTGGGGCGCAGGGACATTTGATGCGGTGCGACGATGGGCATTACTACGTGGTGAAGTTTCGGAATAATCCTCAGCATGAGCGGGTACTGGCTAACGAGTTTCTGGCTACGCGACTGGCGGAGCGGGTGGGACTGCCGGTGCCGGCGGCGGAGGTGGTGGAGGTAAAGCCGTGGCTGGTGGAACACACGGCGGAATTGACGATTGTGCTGGGGAGCCATGAGGTTCAAGTGGAGGCGGGGTTGCAGTTTGGGTCACGGTATGTGGTGAGCCCGGTGGAAGGGCAGGTGCTCGATTACTTGCCTCCGGAGATGTTGGACCGGGTGCGGAACCTCAGTACGTTTGCGGGGATACTGGCGCTGGATAAATGGACATGCAATGCGGATGGAAGGCAGGCGGCATTCTGGCGGAAGATGCGGGAGAAGAAATACTCGGCGGCGTTCATCGATCAGGGGTATTGCTTTAATGCAGGGGAGTGGACGTTTCCGGATTTTCCATTGCGTGGAGTGTATCCGCGGAATGAGGTATATGCGCGGGTTAGTGGATGGGAGTCGTTCGAGCCCTGGTTATCGCGAATTGAGAAGCTGGATGAAGATGCGATCTGGCGAGTTGCGGGAGAGATACCTCCGGGGTGGTATGGCGGGTCGTGGGATGAGTTGGAGGCGCTGGTCGAACGGCTGATCGCGCGGAAGACGCTGGTGCGGGAGCTGATTCTGGCGTTTCGGGGGTCGCCGCGGCGGCCGTTTCCGGAGTGGGAGAGCGAGGCTTAGCGGGCGTCTTTCTGAACGCAGAGAACGCTGAGATTGCAGAGAAGATTGAACCAAAGGGCGCACAGGGGTTCACGGGATGGCTGAGAAGCGACAACTCGAACTTTATCTGTTGCGATTCTTGCCGCATGCCTTGCGGGATGACTTCGTTACGGTCGGACTGTTGTTGCTGGAAAGCGATGGTGGATTTGCCGAGGTGCGGTTTACTCGCGACTGGCGAATGCTGCAGTGCGTGGCTCCGGATGTGGAATTGGAGTGGTTCGAGATGGTGGAGCGGGAGATCCGCGGACGACTGGGGAGTTTGCGACGGCGGGAAGAACTGATGCAACTTATGAACGAACGATTTGGGACGATGCTCGATGTGGGGCCTACGAAGGCGGTGCTGACGGAGGATCCGGCGAAAGAGATGGACTTGCTGACTTCGATGTACCTAGTTCCAATGGGACGCGGTGAGCGAGTGCAGCAGCGTAGCGGACGGGTTGCTATTGTGAACACCATGTGCGACGCGTTCACCGATGCGGGAGTGCTGGAGTTGATGCAACGAGATTTGGATCTGGTGAAGTACACGGGGCTGGGAGATCCTTTCCGGATCGATTTTGGATATAAGGTGGGGAGCGTGGTGAAGATGTTCCATGCGGTTTCGGTCGCGGCGAATGTGGATCAGGCGCTGGCGCTGGCTTATCGGTATTCGCGAGTTGACGAGGGGATGCGGCGTGAGCAAATGCAAGCTTCGTTGACGGCGGTGGTCGACCACGGGAT